>JAIKYA010000101.1 GCA_024683645.1 Lachnospiraceae bacterium | reverse complement strand
AAAGAGCGGCTCTTTGGATAACAGGCGGGCCGCTTTTACTATGAGCGGATATACGTTTTCTTCGATCTTCCAGGTCTCGCCCTTTGGACCTCTGCCGTATGAGGGCGGGTCCATTATGATTGCGTCGTATTTATTTCCGCGTCTTTCTTCACGTTCCACGAATTTCACACAGTCATCAATGAGCCATCTGACGGAAGTGGAAGGAATGCCGGAAGATGCGGCGTTTTCTTTTGCCCAGCCCACCATGCCTTTTGCGGCATCAACGTGCGTGACCTGAGCACCTGCGGCAGCTGCGGCTATGGTAGCTCCGCCTGTGTAGGCAAAGAGGTTAAGGACTTTTACCGGACGGCCGGCAGACTTTATCTTTTCCGAAAACCAATCCCAGTTCACGGCCTGCTCCGGGAATATGCCTGTATGCTTAAAGGCGAAAGGCTTTAAATGAAAAGTCAGAGGCTGTTCTGCTGAAGGCAGCTTATAGTTTATGGTCCATTCTTTAGGCAGGTCTATGAACTGCCACTCTCCGCCGCCTTTTGCGCTGCGGTGATAGTGGGCGTTTTTCTTTTTCCATGCCGGATGAGCGTGAGCCGTATCCCAGATGACCTGGGGGTCGGGCCGGACGAGGATATATTCTCCCCAGCGTTCGAGCTTTTCTCCCGAGCAGGTATCAAGCAGTTCGTAATCTTTCCAGTTATCGGCAGTCCACATATGACAATACTCCTTAATACAGATCCTTTGTGCATCGGTAAGCCCTTCCGGGAGTGACACCCGCGCGAAAGGAAATCTTGCCTGACATCGGATTATATAGTATAATAAGCGCGTTGTTTTTGCAATAATCTGAGAGGGAGGTTTTACAAATGAGCGATACGATATGGGTAATAGTTGCTTTCGTGTTGTACATACTTATGATGGTAGGTGTTGGCGCCGCCTACAGCAAAAAAAATGTAAATTCCGAGGATTACTTCCTGGGAGGCAGAAAACTCGGGGGATTCGTGGCGGCTCTTTCCGCGCAGGCATCCGACATGAGCGGGTGGCTTTTGATGGGACTGCCGGGTGCGATATTCCTGACTGGTGTATCCGGAGACGGATGGATAGCTCTGGGACTTCTGATCGGTACTGCACTGAACTGGATCATAGTCGCATCCCCGCTTAGAAAATATACCGAGAAGGCAGGCAATTCCGTTACTCTGCCCATGTTCTTTGAGAACAGGTTTGAGGATAAGAAGAGGACGCTTATGACGATATCTTCGGTTATCATCGCGTTCTTCTTTATAGTATATACCGCTTCGGCTTTTGCTTCGGGCGGAAAGCTTTTCAGCTCGGTGTTCGGTCTTGATTATACCGCAGCACTTACGATCGGTGCGATAGTAATACTGCTCTATACTTTTCTGGGCGGCTTTATGGCTGTATGTACCACTGACTTCATACAGGGTACTCTTATGATAATAGGACTTCTGGCAGTGCCTGTCGTAGCGCTTGTCATAATGGGCGGCGAAGGACTGAGCGTAACAGAAGGACTTGTTGCAAACGGCATACCCGAGGGAGAGACAGGAAACTTTATCAATCTTTTTGCCGGAAAGAAAGCAACAGATATCATATCCGGCCTGGCATGGGGGCTCGGATACTTCGGTATGCCCCACATACTTGTACGTTTTATGGCTGTTAAAAACGAGAAAGAGATGACCAAATCCAAGGTAGTGGCTATCAGCTGGGTTACGCTTTCACTTGTATTTGCCTGTGTGATCGGTGTGGTTGGCAGGGCTTTCATGAACTATGATGAGATAATGGAAGCGGGAAGCGAGCGTGTATTCATCGAGATGATCAAGAGAGTGTTCATCAGTGATATACATATACCTCTGATAGCAGGTGTCTTCCTCTGCGGTATACTTGCAGCCATCATGTCCACCGCTGACTCACAGCTGCTGGTCAGTGCGTCTGCGATAGCTGAAGATATATACAAGGGTGTGATCAAGAAGGATGCGGATGACAAGAAAGTCCTCAGACTGAGCCGTATCGCCATAGTAGTGATCGCTGTCGTTGCATATGTGATAGCACTGGATCCGAATTCTTCGGTTATGACCCTGGTTTCCGATGCATGGGCAGGTCTCGGAGCAGCCTTCGGTCCGCTGGTACTCATGGCTCTGTTCTGGAAGAGGACCAATCTTGCAGGTGCGATAGCAGGACTTGTGAGCGGTGCGCTGACTGTCATACTCTGGGACTATATCCCCTTTGTAAGCGGAGCAACACTCGGAAGCACCACCGGGCTTTACTCACTTGCGATCGGCTTCCCCGTAAGCCTTATCTGCATAGTGATCGTCAGCCTTGCTACAAAGGAGCCTTCACAGGCTGTAGTTAAACTGTTTGAAGAAGTAAAACAGTCTAAATAGTATCCCATTCTTCGGTGCGGTCGCTGCCGAGCAGATCCTGGATGGCTTCCAGCATCTGCCTTGCAGAGAGCTTCTGCTGGTAGTCGGGATTATCAAAGAGGTTTTTGTGATCTTCCCGGACGCTGTGTCCTTTCTCAAAAGAGACCGCATCGAAATCTTTTGCGAGCCAGGCAAAATCGCGCTCGCAGATCGTATCGGGATCAAAGAATTCACCGGCCAGCCTGAAGGAGTGCCATTCCCTGATGGCGTAGGCGCTCATGTGACGCAGGGCCGTAAAGGTACCGTAGGTCTCGAATTCGCTGAAAGCCGTTTCCTGTATCTTTTCGACAGGGATGGCATACAGTATCTTTTCCCAGAAAGCATTACCGGGGAGCTTGTCGTTTGCTTCAACAGCTGCGATAAGCTCCTTCATTATTGCGGTATTGAAAAGCATGTGTTCGGATATGAAGGAATGTGAGATGACCTTGCTCATTCCGGGGAGTATCACGGCGAGTGTGTCGAAGTATTCCTTATGATATTCCTTTTTTACATCAAAATAAGGTTTGCCGCTGCCGGCCTGAAACATGGATATGGGATGGCAGGGAACGGTATCGCCGTCCCAGGTCATATAGTAACTGTCCGTGCAGAGTGCGGAGTACTGCATCTTTAAAAACTGCTGATAATACCAGCCCGTGATGCCGCGCGGCAGTTCCGTGCCCTGAAGAAGAGGCTGCATGCGTTCGGTCATAAGGCGGTGTACGCTGTCGAAGGGCAATATATCATCTTCGTTTACGGAAATGATCCTTTCATTATTAAGAGCTGCGGCCAGACTGCAGGTCTCGTCATTGCCGACAAAGATGAGGCGTCCGGGCAGGTTATCGGCAAGCCTCGTATAATGAGCTTCCAGCCTTTTGAAATCTTTCGGAGTTACCACTACTAAAGTGTCATATCTATCCTGCATAAAAACCTCCCTCTGCAGTGCCTTTGCTGCGTGCGGAATAAAAACGCACTTTTTTTGCTTTATAGGAAATTCCTCTGGAATTTCCATAAAGCAAAAAGCCCTCCGGGCGGGATGCGCACTCGCGCGAGAGGAAAATGTTGCCTTCGGCAACCGCGCGAGACGCCGGCGTTCCGCAAGCGGAACGCTTTGTTCTCCTTATCTGATTATAGTTTACTGCCGGCGCGATTGACAAGACAAAAAAGATTACATAGAATTAAAGCATCTGAAATATGGAGGTTTGCTGCTTTGAAAACTTACGATCTCACAGAGGAACTGAATAATATCGATGGCAGATTTTTCATGGAAGAGGTAAGATACGGTTTCTATATCACCTCGATGATGAAGCGGTACTGGGCATCGCAGCTGAGGACCCTGAGTGAGGTCGATAAGGTATGTAAACGCCATGGGCTTAAGTGGTTTGCGGAGTGCGGCACTCTGCTGGGAGCCGTCCGGCATGAGGGCTATATCCCCTGGGACGACGATCTGGATATCTGCATGCTCCGTGACGATCTGGTGGAATTCAGCAAATATGCAAAGGAAGAAATGCCGGAGGGATATCTTCTTCTCAATATACATACGGCTCCGAAGTATGAGTACATGATATCCAACATCGCCAATTCCCACAGCATATGTACGGACCCTGATTTTCTGAAAAGAAATTTCGGCTGCCCTTATGTGACGGGGGTAGACATATTTCCGCTGGATGCGCTGAGTCCCGACGCGGATACCGAGGAGGAGCGCAGGCAGCAGCTGCAGGAGATAGTCGATGCATCAAATCATATAGCGGCGGTCGGCCTGGATCATCCTGTAGTAAAGAATATGCTGACCGCGCTTAGCGGCAGACATCATTACACGATACACAGGGATGAGCGCGCCCAGCGCGATCTGCGCCTGCTCGCAGAAAAGATATATATGAAATATCCCATGGCAGAAGCTGAAGAGATAGCACTCATGCCTTTCTGGGTAAGCAATCACAATCATAATTTTCCCAAAGCCGCATATGAAGAGACGGTTTATCTGCCTTTTGAATATGTACATATACCGGCGCCGATAGGTTATGACGAGATACTCGGAAGGATATACGGCGACTATATGAAGATATATAAAGGCGGCGGTCTGCACGAGTATCCGGCATTCGCCGCACAGGAGCGCATACTCGCAAAAGAGGCCGGCGGAGCAAATCCTTACAGATATACTATGCCAAAGGAGCTGCCTGCAGCGCGCAGCATAAAGAATGACAGGGAGGTATGCGCGGAAATGTCCGGGATGCTTACCGGTGCGCATTCGAATATACAGCTGCTGGTGAATGCGGGAAATGCTGACAGCGCGGCAGAACTGCTTCAGGGCTGCCAGAATCTGGCGATATCTCTCGGTACTTATATAGAAGAACATGTAAAAGGCGGCGAAGAAGCGGTTCACAAACTTGAGGAATACTGTGAGCTGCTCTATGAAGTCAGCAGCGCATGGAACGGTGAAGAGAGTGTTAAACTCCTTGATGATACCATCAGGGCAGAAGAGGAGATACTGGGCAGGATATTTGAGCGGGCGCACAGGGAGGTGCTCTTTATCCCATGCAGGGCGGAATGGTGGCCGTCCATGGAGAGAGAATGGAGGAGATGCACGGAGAATGAAAACTGCGATGTGTATGTTACACCCATTCCTTATATGATCAGGGATTCCTACGGTGAGGAGCGCAGCACCTGTGATGACAGTGAGCTTTTCCCCGGATATGTGACGATCACAAAACTGGCCGATTATGATATAGAAAAAAGAAAACCTGATGAGGTATACATACAGGCTCCTTATGACGGCTGGAACTCAATGTTTCTGGTACCGGAATATTACTATTCCGAAAACCTCGTAAAGAAGGTTAAAAAACTCACCTACATCCCGTGCTTTGAGGCGGATCTGCCCCAGGAGAGCGGGGACAAGAACGAAAAGACCCTGAAGGTGATGGCTGAACAGCCCGCGCTGGTTTATGTGGATGAGATACTGGTGAAAGACGAGGCTACAAGGAAAGCTTATCTCGAAGCACTGGTCCGGATAAGCGGGGAAGATACGAGGGAATACTGGAATGCGAAACTGGCAGCACGGAATGCTAAAGAGCAGGCTGCGGCGCCTGAGCGGAAAGGGGCTGAGAAGAAGTGCCTGCTGTTCCAGCTCAATATAGCCTTTATCGAAAAGTACCGTGAAAGAGCCCTGGAAAAAGTGAAGGAAGTGCTGGATATATTAGCCGGAAAGCACGAGGTGCTGGATTGTGTCTTTGTGCCGCATGAGACCCTGCTGGACGGGGTGGAGGAAGAGGGCGCTACAGGCGAGCTGTGCAGGCAGGTACTCGATATGGTAAAGAGCAGTCCTTACATTATATATGGAAGTAAGGACGAAGTGCTCTCCGATCCGGACCGGATCACGGCATATTACGGAAATCCCGGCTGCCTGGCATCGATATGTGCCAATGAAGGCAAGCCTGCTATGATAATGGCGGTGTTATAAAACTATTTTCGGATGACCCCGAAAAAAGTTTCACGAATTTCGAAATAACTATTGCAATGAAAAAACTATTGTGGTATAGTTCTTTCGATACCAATGTGGGTCAAGGTGTCTTTTTGCGTGTGTAACTCGCATGGACAGAGGACGGAAATCCCTCGCCTGTCGGATTAGACAGGGTGGGCATGGAGGCCTGAGAAGTGCCCGTGAAACATCGGAAGTACCAAGACCACTGCAGGCGCAGTAAGTCAGACGGATAGCGGCAAATACCGTGTCCCGTGCAGAGCACAGGAGAGCGGCTGCCGGGATGGCTTGCCGGATTGTTCGGAAAAGAAAGTTTTGACGAACAGTTGAGTGCAGAGAAGATCGGCTCCTGTCACGTGACAAGCGTAACCTGCGTTTAAAAATTCTTTTAGAAGAGAGGAGAAAGATAATGAAGAAGAGATTGATGGCATTCCTTCTTGCAGTAGTAACAACTGTCGGAAGTCTGCCCACAGCTCCCGTTTTTGCAGCAGAAGACGTGGAGGAAGTAGTAGTTGAAGATGCTGGTGAAGTTACTGTAAGTGCCGGCAAGATCGACACTGTTAAGATTGTAAGTAAGAATGGTGCTGATTATACTTCAGAAAATCTTAACGACAAAACAGTAAAGGTTAGCGCAAATGAGACTCTGACGATCAGCGTCAATTTCTCATCTAAGGACAACGAAATCGATGCTGAAGGATACGCATACAAAGTTAAGGCAGCATCAAGCAAAGCAACCGTTGCTACAGTAACAGCTGAGAAGGAGCTTATTTCTGCTGACGGTGCCCTTTATGCCGATGGTATCGATATCAAGGGTGTTGATAACGGAACCAGCGATGTAACATTTGAGGTTGTATCTTCTAATGGTGCGTCTATCGCTAAGATAGGTAAGGTTTCCGTTGAAGTAGTAAAGGCAGCTGAGGAACAGAATGAAGATCCTAAGACTCCTTCCGAGAACAAGTCCGAGTCTGAGAACAAGGCTGAGGAAGAAGTAATCGATTACGAGGCACTCGCTGAGGCTCAGAAGGATGCTGAAGGTATGACAGCATTCACACAGATTATTGATATCGATCCCGATGCTACATATCAGGAATTTGATATGGTTGTTAAGCAGTCATTCACAGATGCTGCTCTTGCTGGATTTACATACTCAGATAAGAAGGCTGAGAAGAAACTGCTCAGCATCAGCAAGAAGGGTAAAGTATCAGCTAAGAAAACCGGTAAGGTTGTCCTTAGAAAAGCCGAGAAGGTTATAAGCATCAACATTGTTAAGCCTGCTATGCCCAAGAAGGTATCTGTTGAAGGTGGAAAGCCCGTAGATATTAAGATCTCTGGTCTTGAGAGCACTTCTCTGAACGTTGTATTTGTATCCAGTGATCCAGCTAAGGCTGCTGTATCTTACAACTCTGCAGAACGTACAGCATGGGTAACCGGTAATGTAAAGGGTAGTGTAACTGTTACAGCATATGTAAACGGTAAGACTTATAAGACCAAGGTTAAGGTTACATCTAATGCAGCTAAGGCTGATTACACTGAGTATAAGGCATTCTTCAATGTAGGAACATCCAAAAACCTCAAAGCTCCCAGCGGAGTAAAGGGTGTTAAGTATTGGGAAATCGTTTCTGCAAACGGAGCAAAGTCTGAGTTCAAGAGCGCTAAAAATCCTAAGAAGTTCATCGCCGGTGATGTTGCTGGCTGTGTAACAGTAAACGGAAAGAATAAGGAAGGAAAGGTTCTTGTAAGCGGCAACATAATTGTTCAGGATCTCAAACTCAGCCTTGGAAAAGACAAGAGTGCTTCTGTTAACGGTATCGATGTTAACGCAGGTAAGGAACTTGTAGAGAAGAAGGTATACAGAAACAACAAGGCCGACACCTATGAGATAAACATTAAACTTGATCAGAAGGAAGGTATCAAGGGTGGTGTTAAGAAGGGTTATGCTAAGGTAGTATTCGCTAACTACGCTCAGGAACAGCCCGTAGTATTCAAGAGCAGCAAGGCTGCAAACGTTTACATGAACGGTAACGGCGTGATCGTAGCTAAGAAGGCATACAAGAAGGCTGTAACTCTTACCGGTAAGGTAAACGGCAAGACCATCAAGATCAAGGTTAAGGTAACTGAGGCTTAATAAGCTCTGACCCTATAACATGATTGAAACTGATCCCCCGTGCTTAAGGCACGGGGGATTTTTATGCGCTAAATCCCTGCCTATAAAGCAGATAAGGGCCTGCGGACCGGATGTGCAATCGCGAGGGAGGAAGAAGTTTTCGGGACTTGTAAACAGCAGGGAATAGATTGTATAATCAATAGGATAAGATTACTGGTATATGAAAGGAATTACGTACATGCAGAAAATAAGGATTGTTTTATTAATATCACTTGCGTTTATACTGACAGCCTGCGGAGCAGAAAAAGAAATACCTCCTTCAGGCGGACACGAGAGAGAAGAAACA
>JAIKYA010000078.1 GCA_024683645.1 Lachnospiraceae bacterium | reverse complement strand
CGCGGAAATAAATACGACGCAATCATAATGGACCCGCCCTCATACGGCAGAGGTCCAAAGGGCGAGACCTGGAAGATCGAAGAAAACGTATATCCGCTCATAGTAAAAGCGGCCCGCCTGTTATCCAAAGAGCCGCTCTTTTTCCTTATCAATTCATATACTACGGGACTGCAGCCCGCCGTTCTTTCCTATATGCTGAATACCGCCATCGCACTTGAACGCGGAGGCCGGGTTGAAAGCTCGGAGATAGGCATCAGGGTTTCCGGTACGGATCTCATACTCCCCTGCGGAGCCTGCGGACGCTGGACACCCTAACGTTTCTTCTCATACAGCCCGCGGCGCTTCTTTTTCTGGCTTTCTTTTACTATGCTCTTATAATACCTTGCAAATTGGAATACTGCTCCGCCCAGGATAAAGATCGCCAGCTTATAGTTGTACTGCAGCTGTTTTAAAAACTCCGTCTCATCGATCAGTCCCACCAGCATCACACTGCCAAGCGCGGTGGTTGAAAGTATGACTATGTAATCATCCAGAAGCAGTGAAAGTATCCCGGTAAAAACACCGATTATCAGAGCTATGCCCAGTCCGATCTGCAGCGCATCCGCTGCCTTGTCGAAAACCTGTGACACCTGATTAAGGGTATATCCGCTTTCATTTTTAAATGCCACCGACATGGCTTCTTTCAAATCACCCTCATATCTTATCCTCATATACCATACTCTCAGGATCGACATCCTGTTAGGATACGAGACGAATATCACGTCGGCCTCTTCGATCCCCAGGGTGATATCCTCGTATAGTCTCCTTAGCACAAAAACCGCACTTGCGATAAAAGCCGAAAGCGTAGAGGCCAGTACCAGTGCGCATTTATAATTCTCATAGCCTATGACTCCGCCTGCAATACAGCACATGGCAGCGACTATCAGCATCTCATCTCTCGGAAATGCCGAATGAAGTGCCAGCCCCACTACCAGTCCCAGTATGGCACAGAGAGGCGAAAAGAATTTCCTGAAAGTTCCCAGTCCGGCAAGCATGAGCAGAAGGCCCGCTATTGCCGTAAGGACTGTACGTATCAGAGGAAAATATTCTTTTACGAATTCTATGATCCCCGCCATCACAGTACCTCCATCAGTCCCTTCAGGCCGTCTTCGGCATATACCTTTTTATAGTATGCCACCTCATCCGCGATTATCGAATCTATCACACGCATGCCGAGCAGTTCGACCGGAGCGCGATCGTCCGTCATCACATGCTCTCCGCCTTCATAAGTCTCCAGGCCGGCATACACGCGGTTCATCATGTTTTTAAGATCTTCCTGTTCATCTTTTGCAATACTGCTCTTCAGTCTTTCCGCCAGTTCTCCCTTCATCGATGCAAACAGCTCACGGTTCGTTGCGCCCCTTACATCCACGGTCAGCACTTCATTAAATACCGAAGCGATAGTATCTGCAAGATACTCGTTGATACTGCCCTCCGCTTCGCTCTTCATGTTCATGTTCACCACCATCACTCCGTCATCCTTAAGATGCTCCTTTACCTGGGTAAAGAATTCAAGTGACGACATCTGGAAAGGAATGGTTATATCCTGATAGGCATCTACCATTATCACGTCGTATTTTTTATCATCACCGTAGAGATAGGCCCTGCCGTCATAAGAATACACCGGCACGTCTTCGGGCAGTTCAAAATAGGTACGCGCCAGTTCCGTTATCTTCTCATCGATCTCAACGCCGGTGATATCCGTATTGTCAAAATACCGTCTGCACTGCGTTGCGAAAGTCCCGGTCCCCATGCCGAGTATCAGTATGTCGCAGCGGTCCGCATCATGTATGCCGGCCATGAACGGTGCCGCCATGGCATAATCATAATACATTCCCGTCAGTCCCTTATCCTTGCGGTAGACTGACTGCACACCGAAAAGAACGTTGGTTGACAGCACGGTACTGCTGTCCGTTTCATAGACCTGCAGGTAATTATATACCGATTCCCCTTCATAGGTGAGCCCGTCCTGCCAGAAAGCAAAACTTGCATCATGTCCGAATACACAGCACAGGACGAAGATGATCATGCTCACGGGAAGCCTTACGCTTTTTACTTTTCCGCTGATAAAATAGACCGCCCCCAAAAGCAGCAGTATGCCTGCAAAGATCAGAAAGCTGATCGCCGTGCCCACTGCCGGTATACTGATGAAAGTCGGTACGAAAGTTCCTATTATAGAGCCTATGGTATTAAAAGCATTCAGATTTCCGACGGTCTTTCCGCTGTCATCCAGTGAATCTACGGTATACTTTACGAGCGAGGGTGTCACCGTTCCCAGCAGAAAGAGCGGGAAGACAAATACTATCATGCATGCAGCAAACGCTGCCATCACCAGAAAATTGCTGTTGATCGTAAATACCATCACTCCGGCTATCGCAATGATCACATACTTACCCAGTACGGGAATGGCTGCTATCCAAACAGCCGCAAGCAGAATACGCGCATACAGTTTGTCCGGATCCGGATCCTTATCAGCGCTGCGGCCTCCGTAAATATTCCCGAGTGCCATCGCTATCATTATAGTTCCTATGATGATGGTCCAGACTATCTGCGATGACGAAAAATACGGAGCCATCAGCCTGCTTGCTCCCAGCTCTACCGCCATCACGCTCATCCCCGCAAAGAACTCTGTAAGATACAGATATATCTTGTTTTTTAATATCTTTCGTTCCTTCATTAAAACCCGCCTTTTTTCTCCGAAAATAATTTTCACAAAACAAAAAAGATTATACAACATCCGCCACCTCAGGGCAAGTGCGGCAGCCTTTTCCTTTCGCGCAAGCGGAACAAAGCGTTCCGCTTGCGGAACGCTAGCGCCGAGTGCGGTTGCCGAAGGCAACATTTTCCTCTCGCGCGAGTGCGCATCCCGCCCGGAGGGCTTTTTGCTTTATGGAAATTCCAGAGGAATTTCCATAAAAGTAAAAAACTCCGGTCAAAAGACCGGAGTCATATACATTATGAAC
>JAIKYA010000012.1 GCA_024683645.1 Lachnospiraceae bacterium | reverse complement strand
TTGTATCGTAATGACATTATGAAGATCAAGGCTCAGTATCGTAGTAAAGTTTTGGCTATTTTTGACCAAATTCCGGGTTTGTTGTCACAACATGAGAAGCGAGTTGTGTTCAAAGATATACAAGAAGGCAGTTATGCGGATAAATACAGCGATACATTCTTTTGGTTGTCTGATTCTATGATCTCAAACGAATGCTTCCTGTGCAATGATCCTAATGTTGGTCTTTCGATAAATGAAGAGCGTACTTACGTGAAATGTTATCTGGGGGATACCGGACTTTTGCTCAGCCATGCTTTTGATGAGAATGAATTGCTTGAGAGTCAGGTGTATGCGCAGATACTTAATGACAAGCTTTCTGTTAATGAGGGAATGTTATATGAGAACGTAATAGCACAGATGCTTGTGGCAAATGGACATAAACTGTATTTTTATACGCATTACTCAACAGAAAAGCATCGGAATGATATAGAAATTGATTTCATTATTTCGAATAACAGCAAGCTAAAATATAAGATATATCCGATTGAAGTTAAGTCAGGGAAAAAATACTCAACAACTTCACTAAACCGGTTTATGGAAAAATACAAATCAAGAATAGGGGAGAGTTATATTATTCATCCGAGAAACCTGATAATAAAAGATAATATAGTGTGCGTTCCGGCTTATATGACGTTTTGCTTGTAACAAAGGATGGAATTTTTATAGGTCTGGTGTTGATGTAACTATCAATTTCGATTGTCATTTGTAGGAAACAATGTTTGAGGAAAAAGTAAGGAATGTGCAGGGCTATGTCATATTAGAAGAAGGAAAGGCTGTTGGTATTCTTCGTTTCAATCTTTTTTGGGGACAATACGCCTTTTTGCACTTCGGAAATTGAACGGATCCGCCGGGAAACCGGGGACTGATATGATAGAATTTGCTTGTGAAAGGACTTGAGAAGAAATGTATCCAACAAGAGAAGAAGCAGAGAGACTTTTGATAGAGGCGGAAGGCTGTAATCCCGGACCGTGGGGAAATCATAGCAGAACGGCGGCTCATTGCGCTGAAGCTATTGCTGCAAGATCAGGAATGAATGCTGAGAAGGCATATGTTTTAGGGTTACTTCACGATATTGGCAGAAAGTTCGGAAAAAGACATCTTGGGCATGTGTCTGATGGTTACTCTTATATGATGTCTCTTGGATATGACGATGTTGCAAGAATATGTCTGACGCATTCCTTTAATGAAAAGGACATATCGAAATATGTCGGTAAATTCGATACTACAGAAGAAGAGACAGCTTTGATAAAAGATGGACTTAGTGCAATTGAACTTGACGATTATGACCGCCTGATCCAGCTTTGCGATTCTATAGCAGGCGCAGAAGGCGTAATGGATCAGATTGAACGTATGACGGATGTGAAGAATCGTTATGGGGACTATGATCAGGAAAAGTGGGACGCAAACATAAGACTCAGGGAATACTTTGAGAGCAGGATGGGTGAGGACCTTTATGTTGTGGTAGATAAAGAGAATTACAGACCGGAGTAGATAATATGAAAATAGCAGTCATGGCTGATATTCACAGCAATCATGTCGCATTGGAAAAATGTATAGATGAGGCAAAGAGGCTTGGGGCTGATGAATTTATATTTCTTGGGGATTATGTCGGTGAAATGGCATATCCTGAACGGACACTGGAGTGTCTGGAAAAACTGAAGCAGGAATATCCTTGTACCTTTATCCGGGGAAACAAGGAAAACTATTGGATCGATCACAAAAACGGCAAGCATGGTGATTGGCTATGGCAGGCCGGAACATCAGGGTCAGGAATGTTGCTGTATTCGTATTCTCATCTAACAGAGGCTCAGATTAGCGAATTTGAGAAAATGCCAATAGCAAAGGTTATGCAATATGATAGCATGCCACCTTTTGTAATCTGCCATGGGTCGCCGTTTAAGGTTAATGAGAGTCTACGCGAGGACTATGATTATATTGACACTCTGACAAAAAGTCTGGAGACAGAATTAACAATTTGCGGACATTTTCATATTCAGACAAAATATGTTCGCAACGGGAAGAGAGTAATTAATCCCGGAGCGGTTGGAACTCCACTGAGAAGTGGCGGTAAAGCGCAATTTATGATGCTATTGGCATGTGAGGGAAAATGGGAAAGCGAGTTTCACACGCTGACTTATGATGTAGAAAAGACCATTCGAGAGATGGACGAGGAAAACTTATCGATGCAGGCGCCGGGATGGTATAGGGTTGCTAAAGCAGTGTTGCTAGGGAAAGATGTATCACAAATTCAGATTCTCTCAAAAGCCTGTGAGTTATGTGAAAAAGAAGAAGGCGAAGTAGACTGGAAATGCGTTCCGGAAAAATACTGGAACCAGGCGTTGGAGACATTTGGAATATAGATTTATTCTATGTTGAAAGGAAAAGCAATATGATTTGTGAAAATGAACCCCTAACCCCGTCCCCAAGGGACCAAAAGCCCGCAAGGGACCAAGTGCGTGTGCTGTTCATCTGCTGGGGCAACATTTGCCGTTCGCCCATGGCGGAATTTGTAATGAAGGATATGGTAGAAAAAAGAGGGATCGCCGGAGATTTTCATATTGAGTCGGCGGCGACGAGTACGGAAGAGATAGGGAATCCCGTGTATCCGCCGGCGAGGGCGGAGCTTGCGAAGCACGGCATATCGTGTAAGGGCAAGACAGCGAGGCAGATCAGGCGCGATGACTATGATAAGTGGGACTATATCATAGGCATGGAGAAACTCAATATGAGCTATATGCATCGCATACTGGGCGGTGATCCCGAGAATAAGGTTTGCCTTCTGATGGACTTTACAGGAAGGGCAGAAGATATCGATGATCCCTGGTATACCGGCGATTTCGGCGGAGTATATAAGCAGATAGAGAGGGGCTGCGCCGCAATGCTTGAAAAACTCGGGTACAGCGAATGAAAGCCGGAACGTAAAACTGCTTGCCCGAAACCCTTCGGTGGCTTATAATGACTGTCGGAGGGTTGCAATGAAAAAAGGCGGTTACGAAGCAGTCAAAAAAAGAGTGTCTGATATAATCGAAGTAGGATATGTTGAGGATTTTGTCGGACGCGCATATGATATTTTTAACCTGGGTGCCATATTGATAAATCTGGCAGCCAGTGTTCTCATGACCTATTCCGATATCAATTCAAGATACGGCGGCCTGCTGAATAAGCTGGAAGCTTATTCAGTTGCTTTCTTTGCCATCGATTATATATTGAGGCTGTGGACATCTTCATATCTGTTTCCCGACAGGTCAAAAGCTGCAGCTTTATTAAGGTATGCGTTTTCTTTCAACGGTCTTGTTGATATGCTTTCCTGCATGCCTTATTATCTCCCTGTTTTCTTCCCCGGAGGAATGGCAGCGTTCAGGATATTCCGCGTAATGCGTATTTTCAGGATATTCAGGATAAATGCATATTTCGATTCACTCAATGTCATAGGCGAAGTCCTGAAGAATAAATCAAAACTTCTGGTTTCCTCGGTATTTGTCGTTGCCATGCTGATGCTGGCTTCAAGCCTGTGCATGTACAGTCTTGAGCATGAAGTACAGCCGGAGGTATTTGATAATGCTCTTTCGGGCTTGTGGTGGGCATCCGCTACTCTGATGACCGTGGGCTATGGTGATATGTATCCCATAACGGCAGCGGGAAGGGCCTTCGGAATAATAATCACTATGCTTGGAGTCGGGATGGTTGCGATCCCGACTGGTATCATTTCTGCCGGATTCGTTGAACAGTACGAGAAGCTGAGAAAGATGAGCGAGGAAGAAGTTGAGAAGAGAATACAGTTCATCAAGGTTGAGGTGGATGAGGACGATGAGTGGAAGGGCAAGACCATAAAGGAACTGGGACTTCCTAATGATGTGATAGTCGCGGCCGTGAGCCGTAACGGGGAGATATTTACTCCCAACGGGAAGCTGGTACTTGAGAACGGTGATGTGGTAGCCCTGGCAGCGGATACCATGGAAGGTAAGGAACTGAAGATAGAGCTCAAAGAGGTTGAACTGAAGGAGCAGCATGAGTGGAATGGTATGAAGATCAAAGATCTGAATATTTCACGCCAGACCTTTATCGTGAGCGTGAAAAGAGGCGATAAGACATTGATACCGCACGGCGGACTTACTTTACGCGCCGGAGATAATGTGGTACTTTATACAAAACAAAAGAAATCTTAAAACGGAGGT
Organism: Lachnospiraceae bacterium; assembly: GCA_024683645.1. Classification (GTDB taxonomy): domain Bacteria; phylum Bacillota; class Clostridia; order Lachnospirales; family Lachnospiraceae; genus NK4A136. Next base: position 38,383 of record JAIKYA010000012.1, on the reverse strand, counting down.
GGATTATGTCAGTACTTGTAACAGGCGGGACCGGATTCATCGGATCACATACCGTAGTAGAACTGCAGGAAGCCGGATATGAAGTGGTCGTGATCGATAATCTTTCAAACTCTTCGGAGAAATCACTTAAAAGAGTAGAAGAGATAACAGGAAAGCCGGTTAAATTTTATAAAGTGGATATACGTGACAGGGAAGGCCTGAACGAAGTATTTGCCAAAGAACCTGATATCGATTCCTGCATTCATTTTGCGGGACTCAAAGCAGTAGGCGAATCCGTTGAGATACCCTGGGATTATTATGATAACAATATAAGCGGAACCCTCACACTTATTGATGTTATGAGAAAGCACAATGTGAAGAACATGATCTTTTCATCTTCATGCACGGTTTACGGTGATCCCGACAAGGTACCGGTGACAGAGGATACTCCGAAAAAATGGGCCACAAATCCTTACGGTTCCACAAAATCAATGCTGGAGACCATTTTTACTGATATACAGCATGCGGATCCGGAGTGGAACATAGTACTGCTCAGGTATTTCAATCCCATAGGTGCTCACAAGAGCGGACTGATCGGCGAGGATCCTAACGGTATACCGCTTAACCTCCTGCCGTATATCACGCAGGTCGCTGTCGGCAAGCTTCCTTTCCTTCGTGTATATGGAAGTGATTATCCTACACATGATGGCACCGGAGTACGTGATTATATCCATGTGGTCGATCTCGCGAAAGGTCATGTAAAGGCGCTTGACCGTATAAAGTCAGATTGCGGTCTTGCTGTATATAATCTGGGAACGGGAAAGGGATACAGTGTGCTGGACATTGTAAAGAGCTTTGAAGAGGCCACCGGAGTAAAGATACCCTATAAGCTGATGGACAGACGTCCGGGAGACATCGCAGAGAACTATTCCGATCCTTCAAAAGCGGAAAGAGAGATGGGATGGAAAGCCGAGATGGGGATAAAAGAAATGTGTGAAGACAGCTGGAGATGGCAGAAGAACAATCCAAACGGCTATTCTGAGTGACAATATATAGTATTTATAAGGGCTGCAGGCATTGAATGTTCTGCAGCCCTTTTATTTTTGAATGTCTCACAAGATTTAGAGAGTGTCAAGAAAAATAAATACAAAATATTGGAAAAAAGGACTACCATTTTCAAAAAAATGATGTATAATAGCAAATGTGGCTGTGTGCAACTATGCCACTAGATATAGTACCGAATATATGCCTTTTTATTGAGGGAGAGAGTAAGTGAGAAACAGGGGATATCGTTTCATTATCAGAGAACTGGGCATAGAGCAGGGGTTCTGTGCACTGTGTATCAATTCCACCTGGATCAACCATCTCCTTGAGGAGAATGATATAGATCCCAGGCTGTTCCGCGAACTGACATGGGAAGATCTGCAGCAGGCGGTTGTATCCGAGACAGCAAAGACAACAGTAGGTGAACTTAAACCTTTTGGCTTCTGGCAGATGTGTGATGCGATAAGTGTTGAATATGCGGCATACAACATTCAGGGTAAGATATACAGACAGCCCTGGTACAGAAAGTATCCGGTACTTGTACTGGAAGATATATATGAGATCCTGCTTGACGAAGGTTATGGTAATCAGGAAGCACTGGAGGTAATGCAGTATTTCCGTGAAGAATGCGGTAAAGAGGATAAGAGATCGCTCAGAGATATATTGGAACTCTATGATGTACCGCCTTCACTGGCAGCAGTGCTGATGAGATGCAAATGGCTTCCCAGACGTGAAGAGATGATGGGTGAGCTGATGAGCTGCTTAAAAAAGACGAGTGCTCTTGTAGGTTAAGAAAAAAATATTAAAGCGCGTCGCCGGGCGACGCGCTTTTTAAATGTCTGGGATCAGAAATATCTTACATTGAGATCGCTGTTGCCACCGGCCAGGAATAGCGGTTCGTCGGAAAAGAAGCAGCTGTGTTCTGACGATGGTTTTTAAAGAAAGCAGCTGCTTCCTCCAGAGTCGCACCTGCGGCACGCAGCCTGGACATTTTTACGGCTTTCAGGCTGTCATTTTCGGATACGGAAGGGAGCTTGACACAAACTATATGACGGTCAGGATAGGCGCTCATGAGAGCTTCTGCAGCCTTATTTGCATCCGTAAGTTCGGTATTGCAGATATAAAGGACATCCCTGCCTGCATCAAGAGAGGGCCTGAGAAATTCGGTAGTTTTGCCGATATCGGTCATGGGGCTGTCTGCGATCCTGATATTATATCTTTTAAAGATATCTTCCGAAAGGCAGCCGGGAGTATCAGTAAGTATATCATAGCGGGGCTCATTAGCCCAAAACTGTATTATCTTATCCATAGATGCGATCCTCCGAAGTAATTTTCAAAATGATTATATGTAGTTTTAGATACTATGTCAAGTAGAAATATTTATGATATGGTTTCGTTCCGGGATCCCGTGTGAGAAGACAGGGCGTGGTTGCCGCCGTCTTCATATATATAACGGGATTTGCAGTAAAAGCCTGTACATGATAAAATACATAAGGATATGAGACTATATTTCGGAGAAGTATAATGAAGAAGAGAGTTTTATTGCTTATAATGCTGTTTGGCCTTACAGGCTGCGCAGGCAAGGATATAGATGAAGGGGTGAGCGTTCTGGAAGAGATACAGGCCACTTCACATCAGAAGACCGTGCCGGCTGAGGCATATGAATATATAAGCTTAAGCTATACCATACCGGACGGTTTTATCAGAAATGACAGCCTGAGTACCGAGGACGAGGACTACTATTACAGTAAGGACCAGGGTGATTATTCCTATATAATGTATTCAAAAAAGGAAAAGGATCAGAACAAGGATTATAAGAGCCTGAGTGAGAGTGATTACCAGGCAGCTCTTAATCTGTCGCTGGGCACCAGCTGTACCATAGAGGATTTTTCAGCAAACGATGAAGGCAACGGCTGTTATCATGTTCTGTTCACAGCCGGTTACAGTGATGACCATTCAACCTTTAAGGTCCGCGAACACTGCTTTATCACAAACAAATACGTCTTCCAGATGGTATACGGGATGGATCAGAGCTTTAATAAAATGCAGGCTGTCCTGAAAAGTGAGGAAAGCCTGCAACTTGAAAGTCTTGCAAGTCTGAACGAAAAGTAACGAAGAGGTCACTGTTCGTTTTTGTATTTCTCCATAAGATTGCGGATACGTTCGTTGGGCACCAGCAGATCGCTTATTGATACATCGTGATTGAGTGTATCTATAAGGTAAGCTATGTATTTGCTCATATCGCAGCTGATGTACCAGTCGCGCTGAAGCAGCTCGGGTGTCTGGTAAATAAGGTTGGTAGTAAGTACTTTTGTGATGATCCCATCCGCGCAGGCTTTGTCAAAACGCTCGAGACCGCCGGTAAAGAGTCCGAAAGTAGTGAAGCAGAAGATCCTGCCGGCTTTGCGGGCCTTCAGCTCACTTGCGACATCTATCATGCTCTCGCCCGAAGATATCATATCATCGATAATGAGCATGTCTTTTCCTTCAACATCACTGCCCAGAAATTCATGTGCAACTATAGGATTTCGTCCGTCCACGATATGTGCAAAATCGCGGCGTTTGTAGAACATTCCTACATCAAGGCCGAGAACGTTCGCAATATATATGGCGCGCTTCATGCCGCCTTCATCGGGGCTTATCACCATCATGTGCTCCGAATCAAATTTCAGGTCTTTTACTTCCTTGCAAAGATTTTTAATGAACTGATATGCGGGCTGTACGGTCTCAAAACCGCTTAAGGGTATTGCATTCTGTACCCTGGGATCGTGAGCATCAAAGGTGATGATGTTTTCAACGCCCATGGAGGTGAGCTCCTGAAGTGCAAGCGCACAGTCGAGGGATTCTCTTGCGGAACGGTTGTGCTGTCTGCTTTCATAAAGGAAAGGCATGATGACCGTTATGCGTCTGGCTTTTCCTCCGGCAGCAGCGATCACTCTCTTAAGGTCCTGATAATGATCGTCCGGAGACATGTTGGTCATCTTTCCGAACAGCTTGTAGGTGAGGCTGTAATTGCAGACATCAACGAGAAGGTAAAGGTCTGTTCCTCGTACCGATTCGTTGATGATACCCTTTGCTTCACCTGAACCGAAGCGGGGAACGATAGCATCAAGTATGTAGGAGTCTCTTTTATAGCCGGTGAAGTCAAGAGTATCGATATGTTTGTTTTCTCTTTCCTTACGCCATTTGACCAGATAGCTGTTGACCTTTTCACCGAGATCACGGCATCCGGGAAGAGGAATGATACCGAGACTTCCCTTGGGTATGGTGTCCAGATTACGTATCTCGGATTTTGACTGTGACATATGTTTGTTCCTCACTTTCTTTTCTGTAGGGTTTATCAGTTATATTCGTTTTCTATCTTTTTTCTTATCCTTATGTCCGAACCTTTGAGGTTGCAGATGTAGCTGTTTTCGGCCAGTCTGGAAAGAAAACGGTCGGAATAGATCTTTCTTATGTCCTCAAGCGTCAGGTTGGTGGAGATGACCAGAGGACGCCGGTTGGTGATCCGCTGGTTGAAGATCGAGAACAGCTGGGATTTGGTAAATTCATTTGAAAATTCCGTGCCCAGATCATCGATTATCAGCAGATCGCTTTCATGCAGTGTATCAAAGAGCGCTTCTCTTTCCGCGTTGTGCTCATGATCGTAATATAGAGCTGAAATACTGCGGAACAGCTGCTCTGCACTGAAGTATACTATGGAATGTCCCTTATCAAGAAGCTCCTTTGCAACGCATCCCGAGAGGAATGATTTGCCGGTACCTACTGTACCATAAAAAAGGAGATTGTGGTAGTCATTATCAAAATTATTTATAAACTTTTTACAGGTATCGACGGCTTTCTTAAAATGTGTCAGATCGTCTCCCTTATGATAATCGTAGCTGAGTCTGTCAAAATTATTGTCTTTAAGAAAGGCTGACATATTGGAGTGATCATAGAGGATATCTATCTCGAGCTGTTTAAAACAGGTACATTTCTTTCCGTTGATGAAGCCTGTGTCGTGGCACTTGCTGCAATTGCAGACGGGCTCCAGATAGTCTGCCGGATAACCGGCTTTTGTGAGGAGATCTTTTTTGGAAATGTTTATCTCTTTGATACGGCTGCGGAGTGTCTCCAGTTCTCTGTTCCGTGTCGCCGCATCGGGTTCGGATACAAGTTTTTCCGCACATTGCATGGACAGGGCAGCGGTCTCGTCTTCCATGGCACGGTACCCCGGAAGCTTTTCCAGGATCTCCGATCTCCGGGAAGCTGTGATAAGGCTGTTGGCCAGCTGTCGCTCCTCGAGAGTCCGCTTTATCTTTTCGAATTGTTCGTTGGAAAGTGCCATAAAATAAATTACGTACCTCTGTATCAGTTATCTATAAGCTTTTTTTCCAGTTCGGAAAAATCGTAATCATGCTGTTCTATATCCGCGAAACCGCCGGATCTTTTCCGTGATGACGCAACAGGACGGGAAGCTTCCTTTTCCGCCCGGAAAGCGGCATCTGCCTCTTTAGCATCTTCCAGGCTGCGTACTCCGAGATCGTGCCAGCTCTTGAGTATCTTCTCCGCATAAGGTATGCGGTTATGATCGGTGGCAATAACGCTGCGCGTCAGGGCCTCTTCTATAACTTCGATGGGAAAGGCATATTTGTGCAGCCAGCGGCGCACCAGTCTTCCCTCTTCGGGAGCGAGCTTTCCGACACGGCCAAGGACTTTCAGGATGCGGCTTATGGCTTCCTCATCTTCATGGCTGCATATGAGAGCGCGGGCCTCATCGGGAGTGCGGACATTTTCCTCTGCCCAGGAAAGAGCAACTTTATCGATATAATGAAAGCTCTTTTTTCCTTCACCGATGCAATACTGTAAAAGATAATCGGTAAGTTCCGGAGAAAAACCGAGGTCTTTTGAGTAATAAAGCAGACTGGAGAATTCCGGTTCGCTTAAGGGTCTGCCGAGGTATGCCGTAGCAGCGGTTATGAGGCAGCGGTTGGCCGGGTCATTGCGGAATTCTTTCATATCAGCAAGACTGTGTGATCCCGGAGCATGTGCTGGAGAATTTCTGACCAGGCTCAATGCTGCGGGTCTGTCTTCATGAACGGCAGGCTGCTGCGGCACTGAAGGAGGCTGGGGAGTGATCAGCTGAATACCGGAGATGGTCTCGTCCGATATAAGAGTATCATCTCCGCTCACCTTGCGTCCGCTGTCCGAGGAAAGTACGAGCAGTCCCTTTTTCTCCCAGTATCTGAGAGCGCGGATTACGTCTTTTTCCGAATAGTTAAGAAACTCGACCAGATCGTTCATGCTTATGCCGCGCGCGGAAGCTGCACCTCTCAAAAGGCAGATATATACTTTCAGCTGCACATCGTTCGCGTCTTTTATATAATTGTCTATAAAACAGTTTGACAGCAGGGTAAAGGAACATCCCGCGTCAAGCACAATAGCTAGATTCTGCATTATACGTCCCATTTTTTTTTGTTTTCTGGATTTGCAAACAAGAGTATAAGCTTGAAGACTGCTAAAATCAAGACAGCTGTATCAACAAAACATCCGCAATCGTGGCTTTAGAGGATGTGGATAATGTGGATAAGTACCTTAAAAACGGAAAAAAGACCATAAGACGCAATAAATCATCAACAAAAAATGTTGATATCCCTGTTTTACTTTCCGAGCAGATGGTCCCCTATCTTGTATACATCGCCCGCACCCATTGTAAGTATTACATCTCCGGCACCGGCGTTTCTGAGCAGATAGTTTTCAATATCATCGAAATAACTGAAATACAGGGCATTTCCGCCGGAAGCGTTGATCAGGTCGGCAATGTTTTTAGATGAAACGCCAAGATCGTCTGTCTCCCTCGCGGCGTAGATGTCTGCAAGGAGTACCGTATCCGCGGTTTTGAGAGCATCGGCAAATTCATGAAGAAAGGCCTTTGTACGGGTATAGGTATGGGGCTGGAAAACGCACCACAGTTTTTCATGAGGATATTTTTCCATGGCCTTCAGAGTAGCGGCTATCTCGGAAGGGTGATGCGCATAATCGTCTATTATGCTGATGTCTCCGATCCTGCCCTTTATCTCGAAGCGTCGGCCAGTACCTGTAAAGCGTTTCAGTGCATCAAGTGTTTTTTCACGGTCAAGACCGAAGAGATCCGAGACAGCAATGGCGGCGAGTGAATTATAGATATTGTGTTCACCGACCACACCGAGATCTACCTTATATTTTTCGTTACCGTGGCAGAGAGAATAATGAGGATGGCCTGATGCCTCATATCCGATATCCTCCGCATGATAATCTGCAGCAGCGTCATGTCCGAAAGAGATGACTCTGCATTTAAGACCGTCGGTAAGTTCATTTACATTTTCTATATCATTGTTGATGATAAGGGTCCCGTCCGCGGGAAGAAGTTCGGCAAAAGCACGGAAGGATCTTCTTATATCAGCCAGATCCTTAAAGAAGTCCAGATGATCCTCTTCCACATTGAGGATCACGGATACTTTGGGAAAGAATTCCAGATAGCTGTTGGTGTATTCGCAGGCTTCGGCCACAAAAAACTTATCGCCTCCGACGCGGAAATTCCCGCCGATCGAACTGAGTATACCGCCTACTGAAAGGGTGGGATCGGTATCACAGTTTAAAAGGATCTCGCTTATCATCGAAGTGGTAGTGGTCTTGCCGTGAGTGCCTGCAACGGCGATGGGAAGCTCGTATAGCTTCATGACCTGACCCAGCAGAGTGGCGCGGGAGATCAGGGGAAGCCCCCTGCGTACGCATTCCGCATATTCGGGATTATCGGGATGTATGGCTGCCGTGTATACGACTGCATCCGTACCGTCCTCTATATTTGATGCGCTCTGTCCTATTGAGATACGTGCGCCCAGCTTTTCCAGGTGAGCCGTCAGTCCCGAAGCCGAACCGTCCGAGCCGCTGACGTTAAAGCCCCTGCTTAACAGCAGTTCGGCAAGTCCGCTCATGCTTATGCCGCCTATACCTATAAAGTGTACATGTTGGGGTTTGGAAAAATCTAACTGGAACATCTTGTATCCTCCTCGATTACATAACATGATAACATAATGACTTAAACTTTTGAAGAGGTGTTTTTTGTGAAAAAGTTGTAAAAAAATGGTTCACTTTATAAGAATTTTCTGATATAATATACAAAACCTGCTGAGCAGGGATGGGGTGAAGCCGAAAAGGCTTGTATTGAAAGGGTTACAAATAAAATAAGCTAGGGGTGATTTAGATGGTAAAAAAGGAAATGATCGCCATGCTCCTCGCGGGAGGACAGGGCAGCAGACTCGGAGTCTTGACCAGAAAGGTTGCGAAGCCTGCGGTTTCATTCGGCGGCAAATATCGTATTATCGATTTTCCGCTGAGTAACTGCATCGATTCCGGCGTTGATACCGTGGGTGTGCTCACGCAGTATCAGCCGCTCAGACTGAATACCCATATCGGTATCGGTATTCCCTGGGATCTTGACAGGAATGTCGGAGGCGTTACGGTACTTCCTCCTTACGAGAAGAGCACGAACAGTGAGTGGTATACCGGTACTGCCAATGCCATTTACCAGAATCTCGACTACATGGAGACCTTCAATCCGGACTATGTACTGATCCTTTCGGGAGATCATATATATAAGATGGATTACGAAGTGATGCTTGATTTCCACAAGGCGAACGGAGCCGATGTCACGCTTGCCGTTATGCCGGTGCCTATTGAGGAGGCAAAGCGTTTCGGTATCGTGATCACTGACGAAAACCGGAAGATAGTGGATTTCGAGGAAAAGCCCGAGAAGCCCCGTTCAAATCTGGCAAGCATGGGTATCTATATCTTCAACTGGAAGACGCTGAAGGAAGCGCTGATCGCGAAGGCTGACCAGCCGGCGCTTGATTTCGGAAAGCATGTCATACCTTACTGCCATCAGAATCAGTCTCCGATTTATGCATATGAATATAACGGATACTGGAAGGATGTAGGAACGCTGCATTCATACTGGGAAGCAAATATGGAGCTGATCGATATAGTTCCGGAATTCAATCTTTACGAGGAATACTGGAAGATATATACGAAATCGGACGCACTCACACCTCAATACATTTCAGAGAACGGTATAGTAGAAAGAAGTCTTATAGGCGAAGGCGCATCAATATACGGCGAGGTTTATTCCTCCATCATCGGCTGCAATGTCGAGATAGGTAAGGGAGCCGTGATACGCGATTCCATAATAATGAATGACACCGTGATCGGTGCCGGCTGTGAGATAAACAAGACCATCATTGCAGAGAATACACTTATAAAAGACGGTGTAAAGACCGGTATAGGTGAAGAGGTCGAGAACGAGACCGATCCTCACATCTACAATCACGGACTGGTCTGCATAGGTGAGCATACCGAAGTACCCGCAGGGGTTACCGTAGGAAAGAATACGGTCATCTTCGGTAAGACCGAGCTTGCCGATTATCCGGACAAGGCCCTTGCAAGCGGTAAATCTCTGATAAAGGAGGGCAATTGATATGAGAGCGATGGGTATAATCTTAGCCGGCGGCGGAATGAAGCACAGCAAGATGGGGGAACTCTCCAGCAGGCGTGCCGTGGCGGCAATGCCGGTGGCAGGCAGCTACAGGAGCATCGATTTTGCGCTCAGCAATATGACCAATTCACATATACAGAAGGTTGCGGTCCTTACACAGGATAATGCCAGAAGCCTTAACGAACACCTGAGTTCGTCGAAGTGGTGGGATTTCGGACGTAAGCAGGGCGGTATGTATGTGTTTACGCCTACCCGTACACTGGACAATTCCGACTGGTACAGGGGAACTGCGGACTCGATAGCACAGAATCTTGAGTTCATAAAGGACAGCCATGAGCCCTATGTAGTCATTGCTTCGGGCGATTGTGTATACAAGATGGACTACAATAAGGTGCTGGAATATCATATTGACAAAAAGGCGGATATTACGGTAGTATGTAAAGAAGTGGGTAATAACGTCAACGTGGAGCGCTTCGGTTGTGTAAAGACCGATATGGACGGCAGGATAACCGAGTTTGAGGAAAAGCCGGTAAAGGCAAATTCAAGCACGATCTCTTGCGGTATCTACATCATAAGACGTCGTCAGCTTGTCGAGATGATTGAAAAAGCGGCTCAGGAAAACCGATATGATTTCGTCAACGACATTCTGATAAGATACAAAGACATCAAGCGTATCTATGCCTATAAAATGACGGATTATTGGAAGAATATTTCGACCATACAGGATTACTACGATACCAATATGGATTTTCTTAATCCTGAGATCAGAAAGTTCTTCTTCAAGACTTATCCGGATATCTACTCCAAAATTGATGATCTGCCTCCGGCAAAATATAATGTAGGGGTTAGCGTTAAAAACAGTCTGGTGGCTAGCGGCAGTATCATCAATGGTACAGTTGAGAATTCCGTCATTTTCAAGAAGGTTTTTGTGGGGAATAACTGCACGATCAAAAATTCAATAATATTGAATGATGTATATATCGGTGACAATACTTACATCGAGAACTGCATCGTAGAAGCCAGGGGGACCATCCGAGCTAATTCATCCCACAAAGGTGAGGACGGTATCAAGATCGTTGTAGAGAAAAACGAAAGGTATGTGATCTGACGTTCACGATTCCCGGAAGGGAATAAACTTAAACAACTGAATACATTGTACAAGACTCCTATTGATGACTACTTGACGGTACAGTACACAGTTGTACTCAAATGGGAAAGGAGTTTGTAGCATGACAATCACTGACGTGAGAGTCCGCAAGGTGGACAAAGAAGGCAAGCTGAAGGCTGTTGTTTCCGTTACGATTGAAGACTGCTTCGTTATTCATGACATCAAGGTAATCGAAGGGGACCATGGTTTATTCATAGCAATGCCCAGCCGCAAGGCGCAGGACGGTACGTATAAGGATATAGCACATCCTATCAATTCCGAAACACGTGACGATCTGCAGAAAAGGATCTTAAAGGCATACGAAGAATCAGCTGAATGATTAAAAAGATAAAAAGAAGTACGATACCCTGAACGTACTTCTTTTTTTATGTTTCAAAAAGGATCATTTAACCGTGATGATGCCGTAGTTTTCTTCGAACGCAGCTGCAAATACATGCTGCTTCACGCTGTCGGTAAGATATCCGTCCCAGCTGAAATGAAGATGGCCGCAGAACACTTCTTTGACCGGAGAATCATCTGCATAGATAATATCAAGAAACTGTCTCGTATTGTATTCGGGCCAGTAATACTGATCATTGTATCCCCATAAAAGAGACCGTCCCTGAAAGATATCGCGGGAAGCCTCCGAAAGTGAAGTATCCTGTTTCGGTTCGAGGGGCACATGTGTCATCAGCAGTACGGGTTTACCGTTTGAGCAGATATCCTGCATCTTTTTCAGACCGTCATCCGTTATATTGAAAGAAGAATTATTCCAGCCTGCAACGGTAAAATCCTCAAATTCATAGGTGATAATATCTGAATTGTCACAGAGCCCGTCTCTTATCTTCGCCGCTTCGTCTGCTTCGAGCTGAGAGATATAAGTGGGCATCACGTCATGGTCACAGCGCAGATAGATATAAGGGATCTTCAGTTTATTCAGGCCGTCACGGAAGACAGATGCATTATTCAGAGAACCGAAATCCAGCATATCACCGCCGAATACCACGAGGTCCGCTCCGCTGTTGTTTATAAGATCGGGCCAGTTATTTTTCCATTTTCCGGCGGAGTTCTGTGTCCATTTGACGCGGGCGAGAAGGTCATCACTATATTTCCCCATTGAGTTTTTGCTTTTAACGGCAATATGCAGATCAGAGATCCACAGTATCTTTACGGGGCTGTCTACTCCGTCCAGATCTACCGTTATTTCTTCGGCGGTCGGATCAAAGGCATTTTTTTTCAAAAAGACTGCAAGAATGATCAGTGCAGCGCAGACGGAAAGCAGTATAAGGCTTGTGATCAAAATCATCTTCTTTTTCATGCGATAATAATATCACGGATGGGGAAAAAAATACAATAGTGAAGAGATTTTGTCTATATTATGATATAATGTTTATAATATGAGGTGAAGCTTATGAAAACTCAAAAACCCAGCCATACCGCTGAACCGAATTATAATCGTAATCTTGCAGTACAGCTTATATTCTTTGCCTTTGCAACTGCATTGAATTTTGTACTTCCTCGCAGTGCATCGGCTCTTGGTCTCCCTTTATATCTTGATAATGTAGGAACTCTTACAGCGTCAGTGCTGGGCGGGTATCTGCCGGGCATAGTGATAGGCTATCTCAACAATATCATCAATATGCACGGCAATCCGGGTAATGCTTACTACGTCGTGCTTTCAACCATGATAGCCGCTGCAGGCGCATGGTTTGCAGGGAAGGGATTCTATAAGACATTCTGGAAAGCGCTGCTGACTGTTCCGGCCTTTGCTTTTATCGGAGGAGTTTTGGGATCGATACTGACTTATCTCCTCTATGGCTTCGGTATGGGAGAGGGTATCAGCGCACCTTTTGCGAAATCGCTTCTGGAGAGCGGTAAGCTGTCGGTTTTCTGGGCGCAGATGGCATCCGATGTTGCGATCGACCTCGCAGACAAACTTATTACGGTGGTATTGGCTTACATACTTATAAGTCTTATCCCGGAAAAGATAAAACCGAAACTTATGCTCACCGGATGGAGGCAGGCACCGCTCTCATCCGATGTACTGAAGGATGCCAGAAAAGATGTGACCAGATCTTTCTCTTTAAGGAGCAAGATCATAGCGATCATTTCCGTGATAATGGTATGTGTGGCGCTGGTCACAACACTTATAAGCTATATACTCTTCCACAGTTTTGCATTGAAGGAATATACCTACAGCTGCAGGAGTGCGGCCAGACTGGCAGCAGAACTGATAGATCCGGAAGAGGTCGGTCTGTATATCCATGTCGGCAGGGATTCGAGGGAGTATCAGGAGATAGAGCGTGAGCTTGAGAAGATAAGGGCCGGCAATCCGGATATAGAGTATATGTATGTATATCGTTTTACACATGAAGGTGCACAGGTGATATTTGATCTTGATACGCCGGAGGTTCAGGGGCAGAAGCCCGGAACAGTCATAGAACTTGAGGATTACTTAAGGCCTTACAGAGCGGATCTTATTGCGGGACGGCCGATAGAACCGCTGCTTGATGAGACGGTATACGGCAAGCTGCTCACGGTATTTGAGCCGGTCTATGACGATGAAGGAAACTGTGCATGCTATGCCGCAGCGGATATACTGGTCGAAGACATCACTCTTTCGATAATCAATTACATGACCAAGGTATTCTCGCTGTTCATAGGTTTCTATATATTTATTCTCGCGCTGTGCATATGGCTGGTGGATTATCATCTGATATTCCCCATTACTTCCATAACAGTATCCGCAAGGAAATTTGCCTATGACAGCGAGGAGGCCATAGAGATCAGTGTGGACCGCCTGCAGCATCTTGATATAGCTACGGGAGACGAGATAGAAAACCTTTATGAATCTCTTTCCAAGACCATAGCCGAAACAGTCGGTTATCTGGAGGATGTGAATGCAAAAGGTGAAGAGATCAGTCATATGCAGAACGGACTGATATATGTTCTGGCTGATATGGTGGAGAGCCGGGATAAAAATACGGGCGATCATGTGCGAAAGACGGCCGCATACGTGCGTCTTATCATGAGGAAGATGAAAGAGGCCGGTATATATTCGGATATCCTTACGGATGAATACATTGAGGATGTGGCCAATTCCGCGCCTCTGCACGATGTGGGAAAGATAATGGTTTCCGACACGATACTGAACAAGCCGGGAAGACTTACCGATGATGAATTCGCGATAATGAAGACACATACCACTGCGGGGAGTCGTATAATAGACAGTGCGATGTCGCTGGTCTCCGATACCGGATATCTGCGGGAGGCTAAAAACCTTGCTACCTATCATCACGAGCGCTGGGACGGGAAAGGCTACCCCAGCGGGAAGTCGGGAGAGGATATCCCGCTTTCTGCGCGTATCATGGCAGTTGCCGATGTTTTTGATGCGCTGGTATCCAGGCGCAGCTATAAGGATCCTTTCAGCATAGAAAAAGCCATGGAGATCATCAGGGGCGGAGCAGGAACACAGTTCGATCCGCAGATAGCAGAACTTTTTGTGGAAGCTGAAGCGGAGGTCAGGGAAGTGACCGAGGCTCAGAAGGAGAAGTTTGAAAACCAGTAAACAGGTATTTGTTTGAGGCCCCTGTTCTTGACAGGGGTCTTTCTTTATGCTATATTTGCGCGGTGCACAGGTGGAGCCAGGGCCGAAAGGCTCCGGGGCTTGTTAAATGGGAACCGGGTGAAACTCCCGGACAGTGCCGCTACCGTTATAGCCGGGTCTAAAGCCTGTACACTGGCACACAAACTTTTCCGAGTCAGAGAAGAGTGCCGAAGGGTCGGATCGCCGGCTCTCCTTTTGTGTGCCGCGAAAGCGGTTTTTTGTTTTATGGAAATTCCGGAGGAATTCCCATAAAACAAAAAAGCCCTCCGGGCGGGATGCGCACTCGCGCGAAAGGTAGATGTTGCCTGCGGCAACCGCGCTTGGCGCAAGCGTTCCGCAAGCGGAATGCTTTTATTATCATTTACAAAGGGAGGAATAAAAAAATGAAAAAGAGAATTCTGACAATGATCGCGGGAGCGATGACAACGATCGCACTGCTCGCGGGCTGCGGACAGGAGCCTGAAGCGCCTGTGGCAGAAGCACCTGTGGAGGCGGTTACGGAACCTGCTACCGAAGTAGAGGAAGAGACCGTGGAGGAACCCGTTGAAGAGACAGCTGAAGTAACAGAAGCTGAAAGTACCGGAACAGCGATGAAGGATCGCAGCGGTAATGATATCGTAGTACCTGCCGAGGTAAACAGCATTGTTTCCATGGCTCCTTCGATCTCAAGAGTACTGATCGATATGGGTTATGCAGACAAAATCGTCTGCGCAGACACCAACACCCAGGCTTCATACGGCAGTGAGCTTGGTGCAGATGTACTTTACATGGACATGATGGCTCCGGATCAGGAACAGCTGGTAGCCCTCGCACCGGATCTCATATTTACATCCGGTATGAGTTCGAAAGACGGTGTGGATGCATTCTCATCCGTACGTGATGCAGGAATCTGTGTTGCCGATATACCAAGCAGTGTATCTCTGAAAGCTATAGAAGAGGATCTTGTATTTATAGGACAGTGTGTAGGAAATGAGGCTGCAGGTCAGAAGCTTGCCGATGATATGCAGGCTGCTCTTGATGAGCTCGCAGCCATAGCTGCGACCATTCCCGAGGAAGAAAAAAAGACGGTGCTCTTTGAACTCTTTACACCTTCTGCTGATTATCCCACAATATATACAGCAGGTCCGGGGACCTATATCAATGAGATGATGGAACTCATCGGTGCAGTCAATATCGCAGCAGATCAGGAGGCGCAGTGGCCTGCACTGACAGAAGAAGCAGCAGTCGGTGCGGATCCCCAGGTTATCCTTACTGCAGATATGTATACGCCTGATGTTATAAATGTACTGCTGACCATGCCCGGCTGGGAGAATGTAAAAGCCATCAAAGACGGTGCAGTATATCAGCTTAATGCCGATCAGGTAAACCAGCCCAATCATCATGTGATAGATGCGCTGATCGATATGGCAGAGGATATCTATCCCGAATACTTTAAGGATGCAGAAGAGCTGCGTCCCGCAGCATGAAAGGGCGGCGGGGCTTAAAGCTTACAACGGCAATAGTTTTTTCTGTGATCGCCATGATCCTGGCGGTGGGAGTGGGCAGTGTCTCCATTTCCCCGCGGGAGATCGTGACGATCATTTTTTCCAAACTATCCGGAAGAGAAATGCCTGCTTTTATAAATCCGGGTAAGGTTTCGATCCTGTGGGAGATACGCTTTCCGCGTGCCTGCTGTGCTTTTATCACGGGGGCACTGCTTTCTCTCAGCGGTGCTGTCATGCAGTCGCTGTTGCAGAATCCGCTTGCATCTTCATATACCCTGGGAGTATCTTCCGGTGCATCCCTCGGCGCAGCATTGGTGATAGTATTTGAGATATCCATACCTGCGCTGAATTATTTCCTGCTGCCGGCCTCGGGTTTTGTGTTCGGTCTGGCGACAGTCTTTCTGGTGATAGCATTTTCTGCACGGCTGGACGGTAATCTGCGGAGCCATACCATCATCCTGTTCGGAATGATATTTTCGCTTTTTGTGAACGCTATCCTGACTCTTTTATCTGCGGCTTTTTCTAGACACATGCAGAGACTAATACTCTGGCAGATGGGTTCTTTTGCGGGACGCCGCTGGGAACACGCCGGTATACTTTTGATCATATGTGTGGCCGGCGTGATCATCGCCTGTGCTTTTCACCGTGAACTGGATCTGATGAGTTTCGGAGAGAACACGGCTGAAGCTGTCGGAGTGGATACAAAAAAAAGCCGCAGGATACTTCTGATCCTGTCTTCCGTGCTTACCGGAGCAGCAGTGTGTTTTACAGGTGTGATAGGGTTTATCGATCTGGCGGCTCCGCATGCGGTGCGCAGGATCTTCGGTTCATCACACCGTATCGTACTTCCCATGAGTGTACTTCTCGGAGGCAGTTTCATGGCACTGGCCGATCTGATATCGCGTACCATACTTTCGCCGCAGGAAATCCCGGTGGGAGCGGTGACGGCCCTGCTGGGTGCACCATTCTTTCTGTGGGTATATTTCGGAACGGGGAGGAAACGATGAAAGCAGTAGAATGCTCACAACTTCATGCAGCTTATGATGCGCGCCGCCTTCATACGGATACGGAGATACTGCGTGGTCTGGATATTTCGATCGAAGAGGGCAGCCGTGTGGCCATACTCGGAGAGAACGGAAGCGGCAAGAGCACTTTGCTGAAAGCAATGACAGGCATGCTTCCGTTTAGCGGTGAGCTGCGTCTCATGGGCAGGCCGGTTGGGGAAATGACGCGCAGGGAGATAGCGTCTGCAGCAGCTCTGCTCTGCCAGCTTTCACAGATCTATTTTTCTTATACCGTGGCGGAAACAGTACTGATGGGGCGTTATATCCATCTGAGCGGAGGTTTTACGGCCTGCAGCAGGCATGACAGGGAGATCGCGGAGGAGTGCATGCGCCGGACCGGAGTGACGGCGCTGGCAAAACGTCAGCTCAGCAGCCTGTCGGGGGGCGAGCTGCAGAGAGTATTTCTGGCAAGAACCTTTGCACAGGATGCTCCGATACTCCTTCTTGATGAGCCGACCAATCATCTGGATCTGAAGGTGGTGGCCGGAATGAGTGAGTATCTGCTGGAATGGAGCAGACAAAAACATCATACCCTGATAGGCGTATATCATGACATACCCCTTGCCCTTAAGCTTTCCGATCATCTGATATTATTAAAAGACGGACGAATAACAGCTCAGGGACCGAAAAGAGAAGTACTTGAGAGCGGGGCACTTGAGAAGGCCTATGATTTTAATGTACGTGAGTATCTTAAGGAGATGGCAGTGGGATGAGCAGGGAGGAACTTCAGGCGTTTACATCCGGTCTGAAAAACAGGATCAGAAAACCCGATCTGACTGCGGCTGCAGAGGCAAAGCGCAGACTGGATACGATCGCCAAGCCGCTGGACAGTCTGGGCATCTTTGAGGAACAGCTGGTGAGACTGGCAGCGGCAGAGGGGACTGCAAAGCTTTGCATCTCACCGGCGCGGCTGGTGATCTTCTGTGCGGATCACGGTGTTGTGGAGGAGGGCGTGAGCCAGAGCGGACATGAAGTGAGCGCGCTTGTAGCCGGGAGCATGGCCAGAGGACGATCTTCTGCCTGTCGTATGGCTGAGGCAGAGTCGGTGGAACTGAGGATCGTAAATGTCGGACTTGCCTGTGATGTGGAGGAAGAAGCCCTGACCGGCCGCTGTATAAGGAAGGGAACCCGCAATTTTGCTAAAGAGAGTGCCATGACGCAGGAGGAATGTCTGACTGCGATACGCTGCGGTATGGAAGAAGCTTCTCTGGCTTCAGAGAAAGGAATACGCATACTGCTTTCGGGCGAAATGGGGATAGGAAATACCTGCAGCAGTGCCGCACTTGCTTCGGCGATGCTGGGACGTGATGCTGCCGCTATGTGCGGACGTGGTGCAGGCTTAAGTGATGAAGGACTGGAGCGCAAGATACTGACGATACGCAGGGCATTGAAACTGCATGGGTTTGACACCGCGGTCACTTCAGCGGAAGAGACTTTCAGGCTGCTTAGCTGTGTGGGCGGATATGAGATAGCAGCGATCAGCGGGTTGTGTATTGGAGCAGCACTGGAAGGCATACCGCTGATACTGGATGGTGTGATAACACTGGCGGCGGCGCTGGCAGCAGTACGTATTTTTCCCGAATGCAGCCCGTGGCTGCTGGCATCGCATCAGGGAAAAGAAGCGGCGACAGAAGGACTGCTTAAGGCGCTTGGCCTTGAGGCGCCAATTCATGCAGGACTCGCGCTTGGTGAAGGAAGCGGAGCAGTGATGGGATATGCACTTTTGCGTAACGTTCTGAGTGTATATGAAGAGGCTGCGGATTTTTCCGAACTCAGTATGGAGGCTTATCACAGGTTATGATGGTACTGGTGGTCGGAGGAGCAGCGAGCGGGAAATCTGCTTTCGCGGAAGAACTGATAATGCGGGCCGGGGAAGGACACAGGCTGAGCTACCTGGCTACGATGGAGAGAAATACCTTGTCTGCAGAGAAGCGTATTGAGAGGCATCGCGCGCTGAGAGCCGGAAAAGGTTTTGAGACCGTGGAGTGTGCGAGAGATATAAGGAAGGTCCTGCAGCAGTGCAGGGAATATGTACTGTTGGAATGCATCACCAATCTGCTTGCCAATGAACAGTTTGGAGAGACTTATGTGGAACGGGTTGCGGAAAAGATACGTGAGGATATACGTGCACTTAAAAGCCGGAGCCGTTTTCTGGTGCTGGTCAGCGGCGATGTCTTTTCGGATGCTGAGGAATATGACAGCATGACGGAAAGCTATCGCAGGGAACTGGGACATTTAAACTGCATGCTTGCGGAAGATGCGGACGCAGTGGCGGAGGTATCTGCAGGCATTCCCCTGTGGATAAAGGGTGGAGTATGATATTTCGTATTATATTACTGACATTTTCAACTTACAGTGTGATCCCTCTGCCTTCATTTAAACTGAAGGGCGGTGAGGAGCGCTATATGCTCTGTGCGCTTCCTCTTGTGGGGGCAGTGCTTGGTGCGATAGAAGCAGCTTTGTTTTATCTCTGCACTTACCTCTTACTTCCGGATATGGCGACGGTATTACTGCTGTGTGCATTGCCGATACTTTTTACCGGTGGGATCCATGTGGACGGACTGATGGATACGGCTGATGCGAAGCATTCCTGGCGGGGGAAGGAAGAAAGATTAAAGATACTCAAAGATCCTCATATAGGTGCTTTTGCAGTGATACGTCTGCTGATATATCTGATGCTGCTTTGGGCAGCGGGGCTTACGGTAATTGCGGACGGAGATGGAGGTATAACGCGTCTGCTGCTGTTTGCGGCTGTCTTTGTGTTTTCACGGAGCAGCTGTGCGGTGAGTTCTCTTCTTTTACCTTCAGCGAAAAATGAGGGAATGCTCTACAGTGCAAAACAGGGAGGACGCGGACGTGTATTCATACCGCTTGTGATCCTTATCGCAGCGGTCGCGGCAGCTGTGTATCTTGATCCTGTGTATGCATTGCTGCAGCTGGCACTGCAGCTGATACTCGCAGTGTATTACTGTCGTATGACAGATAGGAGTTTCGGCGGTATCAACGGAGATACGGCAGGCTGGTATATCTGCATGTCGGAACTGTTATCCGTAGCTGCAATGGCAGTGCGGAGTATTATGGGATAAGGATGTGTCATACTTATGCAGAATGAAGGAGCCGGAGACAGAATATGAAACTCTATATGGGCGGAGCATGGCAGGGTAAATGCCGTCTTGTAATGAAAAGTGAGAATATCAGCGAGGATGAGATCGCTGGTCCCGAGGATCTGCCTGATGGAAAAAAGGCTCTGGCAGCGTATCATCTGCGTATACAAAAGCAGCTTAAGCAGGGGATGGATCCGGTCAGAGAACTGGAACGGCTGTATGAGCAGCTGCCGGATATCATCCTGATCTGTGATGAGGTGGGTGCCGGGGTGATACCCATGGAAAAGGAAAAGGAGCAATATCGTGAGGCCGTAGGACGCTGCCTTTGCAGGGCTGCGGAACTGGCTGATGAAGTGTACCGCGTTGTATGCGGGATAGGGATAAGGATCAAATGAAAAGCTGGTATTTTCTTATCGTTCCTGCGGCGGCTTTTCTGCTCGATCTTGTTTTCGCTGATCCGCTGGGACGTTTTCATCCTGTATGTTTTATGGGAAAACTTATCACTCTGTTTGAAAGACTGCTGCGCAGAAAAGATGACAGCCCGCGAACAGAGCGGTTAAAAGGCGCAGTTCTCTGCATCGCAGTCCTGCTGGTCACAGGTGCAGCCGCTTTCGGGATCCTTTATATCTCCTTCCGGATAAATGAATATTTTGCTGTATTAGTCGCGGTGATCCTTTCCGACTGCTGTCTGGCAGCAGGAGATCTGAAAAAAGAGAGTATGGCTGTCGCTAAAGCACTGAATGATGAAGGCTTAAACGGCGGCCGGAGGGCGGTATCCCGAATAGTCGGAAGGGATACGGAAAAACTGAATGAAGACGCTGTACTCCGTGCCGCAGTGGAAACTGTTGCTGAGAGTACCAACGACGGTGAGATCGCTCCGCTGTTCTGGCTGATGATAGGCGGACCGGTGGGAGGCATGCTTTACAAGGCTGTAAATACAATGGATTCGATGATCGCATATAAAAACGAGAAGTATCTTTATTTCGGTACAGCTGCCGCAAAGCTTGACGATATCGCAAATTATATACCGGCCAGGCTTGCGGCACTGCTTACGATAGCTGCGTCACATCTTATGAAAGGAATGGACGGAGCAGCTGCATACATGATATGGAAACGGGACAGACGTAAACATGAGAGTCCCAATTCAGCCCAGACGGAGAGTGCATTTGCTGGAGCGCTCGGGCTTAAGCTGGCAGGACCTGCGTATTATTTCGGAAGGCTTAAGGAAAAGCCGTGGATAGGAGAGGAGAAAAAGGAGATAGACAGAGAGGATATCGCACGTGCGAATAAGCTGATGCTGGCTGTGTCTGCGCTGGGGCTTATTTCTGTACTGCTGGTCCGCGGAGGGGTGATCATGCTGATCACCGTATGCATGTGAACACGCGGGTATATAAACACGGCGGAGATTCCGGGGGGAAGAAGATCCGTCTGGATTTTTCCGTGAACGTAAATCCCCTGGGACTGCCTGAAGGAGTAGCGCGTGTGCTTGCAGATAGTATTGATTCGTTTGCTGCCTATCCGGATATCACTTCACGGGAGTTGCTAACTGCAATTTCGGAAGAAGAAGTTATTGCCGCAGGGCAGATCGTTTTGGGAGCAGGTGCATCCGAGCTGATAATGGCTGTGGCACACGCATATGCCGGAAGGAGGGTGCTTTTGCAGTGCCCGTTTTTCGGCGGTTATGAAAGAGCATTTCTGGCAGCAGGCTGTGAGCTGCATTATGCGGATGCAGCTGAGGATTATCTTCCGGAGTATGATACGGCGGAAATGATACGACGTCTTAAACCTGCGGTTTATGTGATCGGAAATCCGTCAAATCCGGTGGGTATATGTCCTGACGAAAGCATCATGAAAGAGACTGTCTCGTCCTGTGCAGAGAACGGGAGCCTGCTGCTGGCAGATGAAGTATTCCTGGGTTTTATCGGGGATGCAAAAAGCTATACGGAATATTTTAAGAGCGGCGCAGGTATAGTGTCGCTTAAAGCTTTTACGAAACTCTACGCTTTTGCGGGACTGCGGCTCGGCTATGCGCTATGCTCAGACAGAGAGCTTGCGGATAATATCGCCATGCAGCTGCCCGAATGGAATATCTCCGTACCCGCGCAGGTGGCGGGGGTGCAGGCTTTAAAAGAAAAGGAATATCTGGAAGATAGCTTAAGCCTGATAGGGCAGGAGAGAGAATATCTTTCCGTTAAACTTAAAGAATTGGGGATGAGGGTATTCCCTTCGGAAGCTGATTTTATATTTTTTGAAAGCCCGGTGGAACTTTATGTTCCTCTTATCGATAAAGGTATACTGATAAGAGACTGCAGTGATCACAGGGGTATAAGGGGACAGTACAGCTGCAGGATCGCAGTAAGGAAGCACGAAGATAATATGCAGCTTATATCGGAGATAAAGGAGATAGTAAATGGCACGTAAGCTAATGATACAGGGAACCATGTCATCGGTTGGCAAGAGCCTGCTGACAACGGGACTGCTCCGTGTGCTGAAACGCAGGGGGATCGCCGCAGCGCCGTTCAAATCCCAGAATATGTCAAATATAGCGCATGTGACGGCAGACGGTCTGCAGTTTTCGCGTGCACAGGCGATACAGGCAGAAGCAGCCGGATGCACTCCCCTGCCGCAGATGAATCCAATACTGCTCAAACCCTGCGGAGATATGTGCAGCGAACTTATCGTTCTCGGAGAGAGCCGCGGTAAGATGCGAGCCATGGAATACTTTAAGAAAAAGACAGAAATGAAACCGCTTATACTTAAGGCTCTGCATGAGCTGGAAGAAAGCTTTGATGCCATCGTCATTGAGGGTGCCGGCAGTCCGGCCGAGATCAACCTGAAGCAGAACGATATCGTCAATATGGGCATGGCGGAGATGGCAGACTGTGACGTGCTGCTCGCTGCGGATATCGACAGGGGAGGAGTATTTGCACAGATATACGGAACTCTCGCACTTCTTGAAGAACAGGAAAGGGCACGTGTAAAGGGAGTGATCATCAATAAGTTCCGCGGTGATATAAAACTCCTGCTCCCGGGGATCACGCAGATAGAGGAACTGACAGGAGTGCCTGTTTACGGAGTACTGCCATATCTGAAGGTAGATATAGAGGAGGAAGACAGTCTGAAGGATACGGTTAATCCAAAGACTGAAAGAAGTGCGAGTGATGCCGCATACAGAAATGAGCAGTTTGAACTGCTTGCCGATGCTATGGAAGAAAACCTCCAGATCGAAAGCATACTCAGCCTCATTAGATAACAGCAAAACTTGCGTAGCAAAATATCAATTCATAAGTGTAAAATGGAATATGTGATCATCCCGGAAAAGTAAGTATAAATGGGGGAAGAAAATTGCAGAATTCCAGTCGTTTTTTCGCCAACAGGGAATGTGAGTATTATCCCTGTCATAAAACAGAGGAAGATCTTAACTGTCTGTTCTGTTATTGTCCGCTGTATAACTTAAACTGTCCGGGAAACTTTGAGATCATCGAAAAGGGAGACAGAAAGATAAAGAGCTGTCTTAACTGTGTTTTTCCGCACAGAGCTGAAAACTACGACAGGATAATGGATATGCTTAAGGAACAGAATCGTTCTAAAACCCACACGGATAAATGAGGAGGTATTACATGGTACTGAAAACGGCATTTGAAAAGGATTTTAAGATAGGTGCGGCGATATCGCTGTTTAATCTTCATACACCGGCACATATGGAACTGCTGAAGGCTCAGTTCAACAGTTTTACCTGTGAAAATGATATGAAGCCGCAGTTCTTCCTTGATATGGAAAAATGCAAGGAAGATCCTGAGAAATATGATCTGGCACCGGCGCTTACTTTTGAGAGAGCCAGGCAGTATCTTGAATTTGCAAAAGCAAACGGTATCTCCATGCGCGGACATACACTTGCATGGCACAACCAGACTCCAAAGTGGTTCTTTCACGAGGAATACAACGAGATGCGTCCGAGAGCTGACAGGGAGACCATGCTTAAGAGACTCGAAAGCTATATAAGCGGAGTGCTCGGTTTTGTACAGACGGAATATCCCGGGATAATCTATGCCTGGGATGTTGTGAATGAAGCCGTGGATGAGGGAGGATGGAGAAAAAAGTCACCCTGGTATAAGGCTGTAGGTGAGGATTTTGTGCTGCAGGCATTCAGGATCGCAAGGAAATATGCTGCTCCCGGCGTGTCGCTTTTCTATAACGATTACGAGACTTCGCAGGAATGGAAGAGGGACTTCATACTTAAGGAAGTATTAAAACCGCTCATGGATGAAAAGCTTGTGGACGGTATGGGACTGCAGTCACATCTGGTCATGGACTATCCTGATCCCGAAGTATATAAGACCGCACTTGAAATGTATGGGGCAACAGGGCTTGAGATACATGTAACGGAAATGGATATCCACAATAACGATCCTTCGGAGGAGTCGCAGAAGGCACTCGCTGAGCGTTATGCTAAATTCTTCGGTATACTCTTGGATGCGAAAAAAAGCGGGAAGGCAAATGTTACATGCGTGACTTTATGGAATCTGCGTGACGGTGATTCCTGGCTGACAGGTTTCAGACGCGAGAAAAGCTATCCGCTTCTTTTTGATGATAAATGCGAGGCAAAGCCTGCGTATTATTCGGTGATGGAGCTGACAGTCCCGAAAGAGGAGATAGATGAATGGAAGGCGGATTATCCCGAAGAAAGCTTTAAACCAGTGGGCATGCCCGAGAATAACATGAGATTCAGGCCCGTAAAGATCTGGGAAGAAGGTGAATATGATTATCCCGCTGCATACGGTTTTGTGCCGGGGATGTTTGCCTATCTGCACAACGACGAAGAAGAGCATGACTGCATGCTGATACTTCCGGGCGGCGGTTACTGTATGGTATGTGCTCATGAGGGTGAGCTGACGGCGAGAAACTTTTTTGACCGCGGCATGAATGTCTTTGTCCTCACTTATACTACGGATATCACCATGTCGGTGCCTTTGAAAAAGCAGCCTCTTTGGGATATCTCAAGAGCAGTGCGCTACATCAGAAAGAATGCCGACAAGTACGGACTTGGCAGCAGAAAGCTTATAGTGTGCGGTTTCTCGGCAGCAGCGCATGTGTGCGGATCACTTGCCGTACATTTTGATGACGTTGAAGATAAAAATCCGGAATATGCAAAGTTCTCTAACCGTCCGGACGGCGTGATACTCGCATATCCCGTGATCACTACGGATAAGAAATATACCCACCAGTATTCCATAGAAGCACTTCTGGGACGCGAACCTTCCGCAGAGGAACTGGAATACTTCTCTCTTGAAAAACAGGTTAAGGACAATACTCCGCCCTGCTTTATCTGGCAGACAGTCGGTGACGATGTCGTTCCCGTGGAAAACAGCTACCTCTTTGCAATGGCACTGAGGGAAAAGAAGATACCCTTCGCACATTACGTATTCCCTGCAGGCTGGCACGGAATGTCCACAGCCGACGAAAAGTTCTTCAGAGGCTGGTCAGGTCCCGAGTATACCATGGAACAGGTATGGCGTGCAGTCGGTGCGGTACGTGAAGGCAAGGGTGTGAATGTCAGCGAGCAGAGGAAGGCTGAACTGGAAGCCCAGTTCTCCGGAGAACAGGAACCTCCCGTAATGCCAATAGACAAGAGCCTGATCAGGGATGCCGGTAAATGGACCGATCTGGCTGAAGTCTGGATGAGCAGACTGTAAATGGGACACAAAAAATTCACAGAAATTGTTAGCACTCACTCTTGACGAGTGCTAACAATGGTGTTATACTTACGTCAGTTCTTAAGAAAACATAGCGGAAGGCGGACAGGACACAGGGTTCTGCAGACGCACCGGAACATAAAGGAGGAATGACTTATGTATGCACCGAGTATTTTTGAAGACAGATTTATGAACAACTTTCTGGATGATATGTTCGGAAAGCCGGTAAGCGCTTTTAACCGTATGGCACATCCCATGAGAACGGATATAGTTGAGAAAGACGGAACCTATTTCATGAAGGTGGATATGCCTGGATATAAGAAGGAAGATATCAAGGCTGAGCTCAGGGACGGTTACCTTACCATCAGCGCCGGTAACGATACCACCAATGAAGAGAAGGACGACGAAGGCAACGTAGTTTACAGAGAGCGTCATACCGGTGAGTGCAGGAGGAGCTATTTCGTCGGAAAGCACCTTACCGAGGAAGATATCAAGGCCAACTTTGAGAACGGTGTACTGAACATCGAATTCCCTTCGGAGGAGAAAAAGCCTCAGATCGAGGAGAAGAAAATAATATCTATCGGATAAAAATATGATATAATGTCCGCATGAGCGAGATACTTGTCATAGGAAAAACCGACAGCAATAACGAAATGATCAGAGACTATCTTGAGATGCATGACCACGACGTTACCATCGAAACGGATGAGAACGCGGGTCTTGCATCTCTTAAAGAAAAAAGATTTGCCCTGGTCATTTTTGAATGTGATAATGACGCTTCCGTGGCAAGATGCAGACAGCGTACGGAGATCCCTCTGATAGTGGTCCTTTCCGATAACAGTGAATCAGGGATCATCAAATGCCTTAAAGCCGGGGCGGATGACTGCATAGGTATGCCCCTGAGAATGGGCGAGTTTACTGCCAGAGTGGATTCCAAGCTTGAACTGTACAAAAGACTTAAGGAACACCGCCCGGGCCGTGACATCATAAGTATCTCCGGCGTGAAGCTGGATATGAACAGCAGGAATGTGGAAGTGAGAGGGGAGCGGTGCAGGCTTACCAATAAAGAATATGAGCTGCTCAAATATCTGATGCTGCATGCGGAGATGATGATAGACGGAAAAGTGCTGTATCGTGAGATCTGGGGCGATGATTATAACGGGAGCAAAGCCACCGTGGTGGTGCATGTAAGGAAGCTCAGGGAGAAGATAGAAGAGAACGCGAAGCACCCGAGGATAATAGAAACACGCTGGCGTGAAGGGTATTGTTTCAAGGTATTACAGGATGCCTGAGGGATGGACGGAAGAATAGAGATAATCCATGAAGATGAGCACCTTTGTGTATGCAGGAAGGGTCCGGGGATAGCAGTGGAAAGTGCCGATCTCTCCCAGAGGGATATGATGGGTGAGCTGAAGCGCTATCTGAAAGGTTCGGGCCTTTTTATGATACACAGGCTTGACCAGCCCGTGGAAGGTCTGGTGGTTTTTGCAAAAGACCGGGAATCGGCAGCTGTCTTAAGCAAAGCCGTATCCGCGGAGGGCATGAACAAAATATATCTTGCGGAAGTATACGGAAGAGCACCGGCCGGCAGAGGCATGCTCACCGACTTTATCAAGAAAGCCGGGAAGGGCAATCTTTCCCTTATCTCAGCGAAAAACGATCCGGCGGCAAAAGAGGCCAGGCTTGAATATGAAGTGGCAGCAGTCAAAGACAGAACTACATTATTAAAGATAAAACTGCTTACGGGCAGGCATCATCAGATAAGGCTGCAGCTGTCGGCTGCCGGATTACCCATACTTGGAGACAGGAAATATGCTGATGAGGAAGCCTGTGCGTACTCGGCAGAACAGAATATTAAGGATATCAGGCTGTGTGCGTATATGCTGGAATTTGATCATCCGGTAACGAAGGAGAAAATGCAGTTTAAGCGCCCGCCGGCATGGAGCTTTACATATCCGGAAGTTAGTGATAAACTTTGAAATCGGCAGATAGCCGCAACAATAAAGAAAAGGAGCTGTTAAGATGGCACAGGTTAGTTTCGATCTTTCAAAAGCAGGATGTTTTATAGCAGATCATGAAGTAGAGCAGATGAAGAAGCTTGCAGTGGATGCAAGTGAACTTCTCGTTTCAAAGAAGGGGCCCGGAAATGATTTCCTGGGATGGATAGATCTTCCGGTCGATTATGATAAGGAAGAGTTTGCAAGGATCAAGAAGGCAGCAGAGAAGATAAAATCAGACAGCGATGTGCTGGTTGTTATAGGTATCGGCGGTTCCTATCTCGGAGCAAGGGCTGCGATAGAGTTCCTGCGTCACAGTTTTTACAATGTGCTGCCCAAGGAGCAGAGAAAGACTCCCGAGATCTATTTCTGCGGTAATTCCATCAGTTCAACCTATCTTACACATCTCGTTGAAGTGATAGGTGACAGGGATTTCTCCATTAACATGATCTCCAAGTCGGGCACAACAACAGAGCCGGCTATAGCTTTCCGTATACTTAAGAAAAAGCTTGAGGCAAAGTACGGTAAGGCCGAAGCTGCAAAACGTATATATGCAACAACCGATAAGGCAAGAGGATCGCTTAAGAATCTTGCTACCGAAGAAGGTTATGAGAGCTTTGTGGTACCCGATGACGTAGGAGGAAGGTTCTCCGTGCTTACCGCAGTAGGTCTGCTTCCCATCGCTGTTTCGGGTGCGGATATTGATAAGCTGATGGAGGGCGCAGCTTCCGGAAGAAAGAAAGCTCTTGAGAATTCTTTCGAGAACAACGATGCCCTTAAGTATGCTGCAGTACGTAATATACTGTTAAGAAAGGGCAAATGCATAGAGATACTTGCAAACTATGAGCCTGCACTCCACTTTGTATCCGAATGGTGGAAGCAGCTCTACGGAGAGAGCGAGGGCAAGGACCAGAGAGGTATCTTCCCCGCAAGCGTAGACCTTACAACAGATCTGCATTCAATGGGACAGTTCATACAGGACGGTTCCAGAAACATTTTTGAAACAGTCATCAATGTAGAGACTTCCAAAGAAACTCTTACTATAGAAGAAGAGCCGGTTGATCTCGACGGTCTGAATTACTTAAGCGGCAAGACTGTTGATTTCGTCAATAAGTCAGCAATGAACGGAACAGTGCTTGCACATACAGACGGACAGGTTCCCAACCTGATGATCAATGTTCCGGAGGTCAACGAGTTTTATCTCGGTGAGTTGTTCTACTTCTTTGAGTTTGCCTGCGGTGTGAGCGGATACATACTCGGTGTTAATCCTTTCAACCAGCCGGGTGTGGAGAGCTACAAGAAGAACATGTTCGCACTGCTCGGAAAGCCGGGATACGAAGAACAGCGTGAGGCATTGCTTAAGAGATTAGGTTAAAAAAGTCAGGGAGGGGGTGGCATGGGCCGCCCCCGTTTTTTTTAACAGGTCATCCCGGGCGGAGCGTGGGATCATAAGAGACAGGGAGCAGGGTATGAAGATAGTTATACTTGAAAGAAATACGGTAGGAACGGATGTCGATGTATCTGCAATGGAGCAGTTTGGTGATGTGACGGTGTATACCGATACCACGCCTGAAACAGTAGCCGAAAGGATAAAGGATGCGGATATCGTAGTGGCCAATAAAATGCCACTGAATGAGAAGACGCTTAAAGATGCCGCAAATGTAAAGCTGATAGAAGAATTTGCGACAGGCTATGACAATATAGATATAGGATACTGCAGATCCAGGAATATAGCAGTCTGCAATGTGAGCAATTATTCGACGGATTCGGTGGTGCAGCATACTTTTGCGCTGGCACTGTCGCTGATGGAGAGTATAGGCTGGTATGACAATTTCGTTAAGAGCGGAGAATACAGCGCTTCAGGGATCTTCACCTATTTCGGGAAAGAATTCTCGCAGCTATCCTCACTCACCTGGGGTGTGGCAGGTATGGGCAATATCGGAAAGAAGGTGGCTCTCGTGGCAAGAGCCTTCGGAGCGGAGGTAGTATGCTACTCGACTTCCGGTGTGAATAATGTGTTAGGTTATAAATTTCTTGATAAGGATGCTTTCTTTTCGCAGTGCGATATCATTTCTCTCCACTGTCCCTTAAATGACAGGACCAGACATCTGGTAGATGAGAAGACACTGAGACTGATGAAGCCTTCCGCTATCCTGATCAATGTGGCGAGAGGTGCGGTTGTGGACAGTGCAGCTCTTGCAAATGCGATAGACGAGAGAATGATAGGCGCAGCCGGAGTGGATGTGATGGAGCGTGAACCCATATCAGCGGATGATCCGCTCATGAAAGTAAAGAATAAAGAAAGACTGATACTTACACCGCATATGGCCTGGGCTTCAAGGGAAGCCAGACAGAAGGTGGTAAGTGAAGCCTGCAAAAACATAGAAGCGTATATAGCCGGAGAGGAAAGAAACAGGATCGTCTGATAATGTCAGCAACGGAAAAAAGAAAACACCATAAGACCTTTGACCGACGCAGGGCCAGATATCACGGGCTGTTCAGAGCTTTTACCGTTATCATGGTCCTGATATTTCAGGTGCTGTTCATAATGGCGCTGACCTTCTGGCTCAGGGAATATTCCGTAAAGATATATCTGGCTATACAGATACTTTCCTCATTTATCGTTTTCGCCCTTGTCAGCAACAACGAGTATAATCAGAAATTCTGGATAACCATCATAGTGGCTCTTCCGGGATTCGGCTTTATACTGTACTTCTTCTGGGGCAGTACGAGGAAAAATTTCGCAGTCAATGAGAAACTGAGGGAAAGCGAAAATGAAATGAAGGGCAAGCTCCCCGAGAATGAAGAGGAGCTGAAAAATCTGTCCGACATACATCCCAATAAGATACAGATAGCAAGGTTTCTTGCAAGAGACGGTTTTCCGGTATATAAGAATACATCCATGAAATACTATCCTGTCGGTGATGAGCTGGAAGAGGATTTTCTTGAGGATCTGAGAAGAGCAAAAGAACGCATCTTCATGGAATACTTCATCATCTATAACGGAGAGTGGTGGAAGGAGATCGAGGAGATACTGATACAGAAAGCGTCGGAAGGCGTGGATGTAAGGATACTTATAGATGATTTCGGAAGCCTTTATATGGACCCCATAGAGATGAAGAAAAATCTCGGCAGCAATAATATAAAGGTAGGTCTCTACGAACCCATCGGAAAGAGGATCACTTCCCTTTCCTTCAATTACAGAAACCATCAGAAGATCTGTGTCATAGATTCCACGATAGGATATACCGGCGGTATCAACATAGCAGATGAATACTTAAATAAGATAGTCCGTTTCGGACACTGGCTGGATACGGCGATCCGTCTGGAAGGAAGAGCAGTCATGTCGATGTCGGCAACCTTCCTTACCATGTGGGAACAGGTGGTGAAGGAAGACTGTTCGGGTATGGATATAGAACCGAAATGGGAAGGGTGCGATGAAGGCTTTGTGCAGCCTTTTGCCGGCGGACCGCACAGGGCTCCGCACAATCCGGTGGAAGGTGCCTATTCCCGCATGATCAATAAGGCGAGGGATTACGTTTATATAACAACACCTTATCTGGTACTGGATGAGAGGATGATAAACGATCTGATAAGCGCGGCACTGAGCGGTGTGGATGTAAGGATAATCACTCCGAGGATCTACGACAAGTGGGCTGTCTATATGGTAACAGTCAAAAACTACGGCAGACTGCTTAAGCAGGGTGTGCGTATATATGAATATGTACCGGGATTCATCCATGAAAAGGACGCGGTGAGTGATGACGAATGTGCGATCTGCGGGACCATAAATCTTGATTACAGAAGCATGTACATACATCATGAGAACGGTGTGTTCGTAGCCGACAGCCATATAGTGGGAGATATAAAGGAAAACATACTGAAGACCATAGAAAAGTCTGAAGAGATAAGCTACGAGAAATGGAAAAAAAGACCCGTCATGCAGAAGATAGTCCAGAACGTCCTTTACATACTGTCGCCGCTGTTCTAGAGAGGATCGTTTTCTTGACAATACCGCAGGATTTTTGATATCATCGTAATTTGTAGGTGTATGCTCGGAGGATGAAAGTATAATAATGGAAGAAACAGTGTACAGGATAGGTATAGATGTAGGTTCCACCACGACCAAGATAGCGCTGCTGAAAGACGGGGAACTGATATTTTATAAGTATATAAGACATTTCGCAAAACAGAGAGATTCTATAACGGGTCTTTTGGACTGTGTAAAGGAAGAGCTGGAAGGTAAGAAGGCAAAGATCTGTCTTACCGGTTCGGGAGCGAGGATCATCGCGGACAGGCTGGGGCTTCCTTTTACCCAGGAAGTCGTGGCCAATTCACTGGCTCTCAGAAAAGAGTATCACAAGATAGGAACAGCAATAGAACTTGGAGGACAGGATGCCAAGATCATCTTTTTCAGGGATGATGAGAAGGGCGAATCCCAGGTTTTTGATATGCGTATGAACGGCAGCTGTGCCGGAGGTACCGGGGCTTTCATCGATGAAGTTGCTACGGTACTCGGTGTCGATGCTTCCGAGATGAGAAAGATGGCTGATGAAGGAGAGAGTGTTTATGATATCTCCGGGCGCTGCGGTGTGTTTGCCAAGACAGATATACAGGCGCTTTTGAATCAGGGCGTCAAGAAAAATGATATAGCATTATCGAGCTATCATGCCATAGCAAAGCAGACCATAGGCGGACTTTCGCAGGGACTGGATATAAAGCCGCCCGTCGCATTTGAAGGGGGGCCGCTTACTTTCCATCCCAGGCTTTGCGAGGTGTTTAAGGATAGACTGGAGCTCGAAGACAAGGATGTTATCGTGCCGCAGCATCCCGAAATGATGGTGGCTTACGGCGCAGGTTTAAGTATAGAAGAACTTCATGAAGATTCAAAAGATTATTCCGTTTCCGAACTTATCGAGATGGTATCTTCCTTAAGCGGTGTAGATGAGGCTGAAACGGAAGTAGGACAGTTATATTTTGAAACAAAGGAAGAATACGAAGATTTCAAAAAGCGTCATCCGAAAAAAGAAGCGCCGGATTACAGGCCCGGGGCAGGAGAGACTGTAAATGCCTATCTGGGTATAGATTCGGGATCGACTACGACCAAGCTCGTGTTAATGAATGAGAACGAGGAGATCATCGATTCCTGGTATTCCTCGAACGGAGGTAATCCTCTGGATGTTGCCAAGAAAGCGCTCCTGGGCATGTATAAAAAATATAATGATGCGGGAGCAAAGCTGAATATTCTTGCGGCTGCTTCGACAGGCTACGGCGAGTTCCTGTTCAACAAAGCGTTCCGTACGGAGGCTCATGTGGTCGAGACTGTGGCGCACTCTCTTGCTTCGGCAAAGTATGTCGATGATCCCAGTTTCATACTTGATATCGGCGGACAGGACATGAAAGCTATCTGGCTGGAAGGCGGTATCATCACCAATATCGTGGTCAATGAAGCCTGTTCTTCCGGCTGCGGATCTTTCCTTGAGAATTTCGCCCACAATCTTCAGATAGAAACAAAGGAGATAGCGGAACGTGCTTTTGCTTCGGAAAATCCCGCGAAGCTCGGCAGCAGATGTACAGTATTCATGAACAGCTCGATAATTACCGAGCAGCGTAACGGAAAACAGCCGAACGACATAATGGCCGGGCTTTGCCGGTCGATCATAGAGAACGTGTTTACAAAGGTCATCCGTGTGCCCAATATCGATTCGCTTGGCAAAAAGATAGTGGTACAGGGCGGCACCTTCCAGAATGATGCCGTGCTCAGAGCGATGGAGCAGTATGTGGACTGTGAAGTTATAAGAGCTCCGTATGCGGGGCTTATGGGAGCCATAGGTTCAGCATTAAGAGCAAAGGAAAAATCACAGGAAGCAGACTTCGTAAAGAGCTTTATATCATACGAAGAACTTGAAGCATTCAGCTATACACAACAGGCCAATTCACCCTGTCCGTATTGTACCAATCACTGCAACAGGGCGATCCTGACATTTTCGACGGGTGATTCGTGGGTTACCAACAACCGCTGCGAGAAGGGCGAAGTGATCGGTGATCCCAAGGATAAGGATACTATAAGGAAAATAAAGGAATTAAACGAGAAGAAGGATAAACCTGCAAACCTTTATGAGATAAGAAAGAATCTGCAGATGAAGGATTATCCGTATGAGACCTTCTGCGAAGACAGGGGTATTACGATCGGAATACCCAGAGTTCTCAACTTCTGGGAGGGAATGCCGTTCTGGAGTACCTTCTTTAAATCACTCGGTTTTGGATTTAAGACTACTCCGGTCAGCAACAGAAAGATATACGAAAACGGTATTCATGCCGTTCCTTCGGATACGGAGTGTTTCCCGGCAAAGCTTGTACACGGACATATACGTGAACTGGTAAAGAGCGGAGTTGACCGTATCTTTATGCCGGAGATAGTCGTAATGCCTTCCGAGAATAAGGAAGAGACAAGCTTTTCAAGATGTGCTCTGGTAAAGGGTTACCCGATAGTCATTAAGAATTCCGACAATCCCTTTACAAAGTACGGAGTACCGTTTGACTCGCCCTATTTCTACTGGTATACGGAAGAAGACCGCGAAAAACAGATCACAGAGTACATGTATGACACCTATGATATAGACAGGGATATCTGTTTGAAAGCAGTAAGACAGTCGGCTGAGATACAGCGGTCATATGACCGTGAACTCAAAGCAGAAGGCAGGAGGGTAATAGAGGATGTAAGTGCAAAGAACAGCTTTGCGGTAGTCCTTGCAGGACGTCCCTATCACAACGATCCGCTCATCAACCATGAG
The DNA here is from genome assembly GCA_024683645.1 of Lachnospiraceae bacterium. Classification (GTDB taxonomy): domain Bacteria; phylum Bacillota; class Clostridia; order Lachnospirales; family Lachnospiraceae; genus NK4A136. The sequence continues at coordinate 3,961 of JAIKYA010000012.1, read as the reverse complement.
CTCCCCGAACTGCTGGTATCTATGGGTGTCCCGGTACTTACGGCAGATTCACTTCCCGATCTGCCCGAAGTGGAGCTGAGGAATTCAAGGATAGATATAGTGAACAACTTCCATGCACGTATGCTGGGATCTTCGATACTTGCAGCAAAGAACAATAATCTGGAATATATACAGATAGTAAGCTTCGGCTGCGGGCATGATGCGGTTCTTTCAGATGAGATAGTACGTATGATGAAGGAGATAAGCAATAAGGCACCGCTCATCCTCAAAGTGGATGAATCCGATGCACAGGGACCTCTCCGCATAAGAGTACGTTCATTTATAGAAACGATACAGAGAAAGCGCAACATGAAACTTCAGAGGAAGGTAAGAGAACTTTCCGATCCGTACCCGGTTAAGTTTACAAAGAAGGAAGTAAAGGAAAAGATAGTGCTTGTTCCGAATTCTTCCCATGCATTCTGCCAGGTAATGAGCGCAGCTTTCAAAGGACAGAAACTGAAAACTGTACCGCTTGATGTGGGACGCGAGGAAGCCATACGTCTCGGCAAGAGATATACACACAATGATATATGTTTCCCTGCACAGATAGTTATCGGTGAGATACTTGCCGAACTGAAGAGCGGAAAATATGATACCAATGATGTTTCCGTAGCTATGGCGAAGTATCTCGGATGCTGCCGCCTGCCTCACTATGCGACGATATTAAGAAAGGCACTTGATGATGCAGGTTTCGCGCATGTTGCGATAGTTACGAATGATGATGTGGACCTTCACGATATGCATCCGGGATTCAAGATGAATGCGAAGTCGCTGCTGCGTGTTTCGATGTGTCTGCCTATCATCGACACGCTTGAAGAAGTGCTGAGAAAGATAAGGCCGTACGAGCTCATAAAAGGCAGTGCAGACGCGGCTTTTGAGAAGGGAATGGATATGCTCGTAAAGGGACTTGAAAAGTTCGGCATACTCGGAGCGATAAACGGTTTTAAGAAAGCGCTCAAATGCCTTACGGAAGTAAAGTATGATGACAGCGTAAAGAAGCCTACCGTACTGATCGTGGGCGAATATCTGCTGAACTTCCATCCCGGTGCGAACCATGACATAGAGAAGTACCTTGAAGATAACGGATTTGAGATAATTGAAGCCAAGATGACGGATGTTATACAGAAGTCATATTTCTGTCAGCATAAACAGATAGAAGAGTTCGGCGTGAAGAGGGATAAGGCTACGAAGTTCTGGTCTAACGTTGCAAACATATTCTTTACTTATGCTCACAAGGCAATAGACCATATTGCAAGACATGTGAAGCTGCATGATAAAGCGGTGCTCATGGAAGATCTCGGTAAGGTGAGTGATGACGTGATCCATCATACCTTTGATACAGGAGAAGGAATACTTATCCCCGCAGAGATAATGCACTACGCAAGCCATGGCTGCAAGAATTTTGTAATACTTCAGCCTTTCGGCTGTCTTCCCAATCATGTGATAGGAAGAGGCGTGTGCAAGAAGCTGAAAGAGATGTATCCAGATATAGAACTTCTGCCGCTTGATTACGATCCCGATGTAAGCTTTGCAAATATCGAAAATCGTCTGCAGATGCTGATAATGAACCAGCAGCAGGTAAGCGTCAGGGCAAAAGAAGGTGTAGGAGCAAGATAAAACATCGTGAGGAGGAAGCGAAATGTTATCACAGCATTATAAAGATATGTGCAGCAGTGCATCGGTGATCCGGGCACTTTCTGTATATGCGACCGAAAGGGGAAAAGAGATAGGCTACGAGAATGTGTTTGATTACACTCTCGGCAATCCTTCCGTTCCGGTACCCGATGCATTTAACGAGGCGATAATAGATATACTGAAGACAAAGTCTTCTGCGGAAGCTCACGGTTACAGTCCGAATCCCGGTAATCCCGAGGTGAGGAGCATAGTTGCGGATTCACTTAAAAGACGCTTCGGTCTTGATTACGAACAGAAACATATCTTCATGACTTCGGCAGCGGCATCTGCTATAGCACATGCCGTAAGATGTGTTGCAGCACCCGGTGATGAGGTGCTTACTTTTGCGCCGCATTTTCCCGAGTATTATCCGTATGTAAATGAGACCGGAGCCGTATTGAAAACGGTACCTGCGCAGACAGAGGATTTCCAGATCAATTTTGAAGAATTCGAGAAGATGCTTAATCCCAGGGTACAGGCTGTTCTCATCAACACACCAAACAATCCGACCGGTGCTGCATACTCCGCGGAAACGCTTAAGAAGCTGGCAGAGGTTTTACTTGAGAAACAGAAAGAATACGGACACGAGATCTTTATAATATCGGATGAGCCATACAGGGAGATAGTGTTTGATAATGCGGAAACACCTTATGTATCAGCATTCTATGACAACACACTTTCATGTTACTCGTTTTCAAAATCACTGTCGATACCGGGTGAGCGTATCGGCTATCTTGCGGTTAATCCGAAGGCCAAGGATGCGGATATGATAGTGCCCATGTGCGTGCAGATATCAAGAGGTACAGGACATAACTGTCCTTCTTCGGTCATACAGCAGGCTGTCGGCAGATGCATAGATATGACCAGCGACCTTAAAGTATATGAAAAGAACATGAACATACTTTATGATGAGCTTAAAAGCCTGGGCTTTGAAGTGGTAAGACCTTCGGGCACTTTCTATATTTTCCCCAAGGCACTTGAAGAAGATGCAAACGCTTTCTGCGAAAAGGCAAAGAAGTACGATCTGATAATGGTGCCCTCCGACAGTTTTGGAGTAAAGGGTTATTTCCGCATGGCATATTGTATAGATACTGAAAAAGTTGAGCGCAGTATACCCGTGCTCAGAAAATTTGTGGAGGAGACATACCGTTGATAGAGATATTAAAAGCAATACTGTTCGGGATCGTGGAAGGTATCACGGAATGGATACCTGTCAGCTCTACCGGACACCTGATACTTTTGAACGAATGGGTAAAGTTTGACCTGCAGCCTGAGAGGGAAGCCGCATTTATGGAAATGTATGATGTGGTGATACAGCTGGGGGCGATACTTGCTGTCGTATTGCTCAGCTGGAAAGTGATATGGCCTTTTGCACTTGCAAAAAAAGAGGGTGAAAAGAAAGCAGCAAAGAAAACAGCCGATGAGAGCTGGAAACTCTTCGGACCGGTGGTTGCAAGAAAGAAGACCATATTCATGTGGCTGAAGATAGCGCTGGCCTGTGTACCGGGTCTGCTGTACGGCTTTCTCCTTGATGATATGGTGGAGGAACTTACGGCGCCTTACAAGGCATATATAGTTGCGGTAATGCTGATCCTTGTCGGAGCCTTATTCATCATCGTAGAAAAAAAGAATGAAGACAAACGTCCGAAGATAAAAACCATACCTGAGCTGACATGGCAGATAGCACTGATAATAGGTATCTCGCAGCTTGTTGCTGCCGCACTGCCCGGGACCAGCAGATCGGGCGCGACCATACTCATAGGAATAATGCTCGGACTTTCAAGAAATGTTGCAACACAGTTCACTTTTTTCCTTGCTATACCCACCATGTTCGGAGCCAGTCTGATAAAGATGCTCAAATACATGAAAGACGGTATGAGCATGAACGGAAGCGAGGCTGCGATACTCGGAGTCAGCTTTGTGACGGCTTTTATCGTTTCGGTATTTACGGTACAGTTCCTTACAATATACATTAGCAAGAATAAAGGCTTTAAGCCTTTCGGTATTTATCGTATCGTATTGGGCGCCATCGTCCTTGCGTACTTTGTGATCGGAGGATTGTTATGATCGAAGCAGGCCTGATATTGGAAGGCGGAGGAATGCGCGGGCTCTATACCGCAGGTGTTCTCGATTTTTTCATGGAAAAAGAGCTGGAGTTTTCATCCTGCTACGGGGTGAGCGCAGGTGCATGCCATCTGACCAGCTATATGTCAAAGCAAAAAGGCAGGGCTTTTAACATAAGCACAAA
>JAIKYA010000140.1 GCA_024683645.1 Lachnospiraceae bacterium | reverse complement strand
CTGACAGTATAATTTTACATGATGACCTCAACATGGTCAACAGACTTCTTTGATTCATATACCATATTTTTTAAGATCGACACGATCTTCCGTTACTTCGATCCCGTCCTCTTCCAGAAGGCGTTTTTGCACGCCGGCACCACCAAAAACAAATTCATCTGCCAGCGCCCCTTTAGAGCTCACCACACGATAACAGGGGATATTATCGGGATCGGGATTCCGATGCAGCGCATTGCCCACAGCACGGCACATCTTTGGATTACCGGCCATCTCCGCGACCTGCGCATAAGTGGCAACCTTACCGCGTGGTATCTTTTTTACAGCTTCATAGATCCGCTTCGTCGGCGTATCCGTCACCAGATCATAGCTCTCCGCGATCATCCGCTTTACATCCTCATCCGGAACGCTTCCATCCAGGATTATGGTATTCCAGTGATCCTTGTTCTGGTGATATCCGGGGATCACGGATCTATATTTCTGCCTCCAAAAGCGCCCCCACTCCGGGTCCACCTTTACATTGATCCAAAGCTGCCCTTCCATCTCATAGGTCCAGAGAAACGCCTTCTTACCCGGGCTGACCCGCACCAGCTGCCAGTTCTGATCATGAAACGGCGACTCCTGATAAGTATCCGGAAACGAAAGACCATATGTCAGAATTCCTTTTCTGCTCTGAAAAGCGGACGGCACAGCTTTTGCACTCATACGTATACCTCCGCTAATATCTTTTCGGCATTATCCGCTGCGGATACCTTTCCGTTATCGATACAAAGGTCATAACCATCCTTTGGCCATAAATACCGCAGAGAGGCTTCTGCCGAGCCGGGGCATCTGTCCCCGCGTTCTTTCTCCCGCTTGAGCAGGATTTCAAGATCACAGGTAACTTTTACCGTTAATACAACGCCGCAATCTGCAGTATCTAAAAACATATCATAAATACGTTCACTCGTGATCGCATGATCTACTATGACGGTCTTTCCGGCATTTACCATCTTTCTGATATCACGACACATTCCCGGCATGATCTCGTATATATCATCTTCATAAATAGTTTCTTTCGGATCTGTTATCATATAATCATCGATAGAGATGATCACAGCCTCATCACCATGCGCCTTGATCCTTTTTTGCAATTCTCCGGAAAGCGTTGATTTTCCTGCGGATGACGGGCCGTTAAGCAGTATTATATTTCGTACCATTATCCTCTTCCTCACATTCCCAGCGCTTCTCCCGAATGCACATAGGAAAGTTTCTCGCCCATGATCGTTTTCATGATATCAAATGCATCTACCCCCGTACAATGACAGGTAAAAAATTTGGTAGGATACTTATTCAGCTCCCTCGCGATATCCTCTATTTCCCTGATCTCTTCCTCCCGGTAGGGTGTTTTCTTCATCAGATGAAAACCGCTGATCACAGTATCCGGCACTTTTCCGTATTTTTCTGCATAGGCATCCAGTATACTCAGGATCCCGTTATGCGCGCATCCCGACATCAGTACCGACTTTCCGTCCTGCCGTATTACAAGATAGTGTTCATGTCTGAAATCGTCCCGTATGTAATCATTTCCTTTGCGTACTAAAAGCCTCTTATTTGTAAATGGCAGTTCATGACTTCTTTTTTGTATCGTAAACAGTTCCAGTTCTTCATCTATTACGGTATCACCGCTTATAAATCTCAGCTGCGGCAGTCTTTCAATATCCGGATCGATGCCTATGTAACGATACCTCTCAGGCGCATCCATTCCGTCATCTGCAAAATATGCATCTGTTGCTGCAGCCTGCATGTATATGGCCGCTTTATTATTTATCTTTGTAAACGGCATGATCCCACCCGAATGATCATAATGTCCGTGGCTCAATATCATGGTATCCACATCGGATAGTTCTATCCCTAATGCAGCGGCATTCTTAAGCGTATCCTCCGAAGGCCCCAGATCCAGCAGCAGCTTATGCTTTTTTGTCTCAACATAAAAAGAAAGCCCGTGAGCGCTTACGCAATCAGGATTCCCTTCCGTATTTTCGATAAGATTAACGATCCTCATAATTTTTTCTCCATGTATTCAATCAAGTATCTTTTCGTAGCAGAGAAAATCCTGCTCGTACATATGGCACTCTCCGACGATCGCAAAACCAAAGACAGCATAAGAAGCGATCGCCTTTTTGTTATGTTTGTTCACCAGAAAATGAATGCTTTGAAATCCTCTTTCCTTCAGGATCTTCATTACATGCTGCAGCATCTGCCTGGCCAGTCCTCTGTTCTGCATTTCGGGCAGCACCGCAAGGCGCGCCGGTTCACCTGCGGGCGCCAGATCTTTATCCCAGCATTCCAGCCTTTCAACATCCTCATCTTCTTCCAGAGATATTGCCGCAACGATCCTCTCATCCTCTTTCATAACAAATAACGCATCTCTTGACAGATCGAAATCTATGGTTTCTTCGCATGGATAGTCCTCTGTCCATGGACAGAACTCTCTTCCCAGCTGCACTTTATACAATTTCAGTATTTCCTCTTTATCCTGTTTTGCAGCCATTACGATCTGCATGTTACATATACCTGCTCTTTAATATTTTAGACACATCTCTTCCATACCGATTTCCCGGAAGCCCGTATCTGCAAATCCGACAGACTCATACAAGCTTTTTGCCACCTGATTCCCCGGCGCTACACCGGTATAGATCTCATCCGGATCAAACTTTTCTTTTATGAATTCAAGCCCCAGTTTGAGCGCCTGCCGGCCGTATCCCTTGTGCTGATATCTTTGATCGATCATGAATTTCCAAAGAGTATAATAATGCTTCGCCTCGTAATACCCCATCATGATAAATCCGACGAGCATATTATCTTCATATACACCAAAAGGCCAGGCTGTTTCAGAATATACATACGCCTGCGCCAGCGATTCCGCATTCGGAGATACAAAACTCTGCTGTTCTTCGTTTACCCGCAGTTCGAGAATATCATCAAGGTTTTCTTTTGTGACCGGTCTTAGATTTACCATCTTCATCTCTCCATACTCATTATAGCAGTTTTTTCTCCATATACCCACAGGTAAAAGGAAAGAAATCAAATTTTTCTGCCCCGGTATGCACAAAACCGTAACTCTCATACCACTTTCGCAGGATCGTGTTTTCTTCTACAATCCCGATATTCATCTTTGTGCAGTCAAGCTCTCTTGCTTTCACAAATGCATCCAGCAGCGCTTCTTCTCCGATACTCTGATGACGATACTCAGGATCCACGCAGAGATTGTTCAGCTCGCATTCTCCGTTATCCTTAAGCAACAATGAATAATATCCGGCCAATCTTCCGTCCCTGTAATATCCATACATAGGACGATGCTCTCTGTTAAGCTGCCACCATAGTCTTTCCGCATTCGTCGCAAAAGCCGTAAAACGCGGCGCATTTTCTTCTGTGAAGCCGAATTGATCTGCCACGGTTTTGAAGCTTTTCTTAATGAGTTCAACGCATTCCTGTATATCATTTTCATTGATCTCCCGGATCGGCCACACAAGTTCGTTTACCGTGATCTTCACATCATCTTTCTGCTGCGTTACTGCGATCTGTGTATCATCTTCGTAGATGATCTTTCCGGGCACCTCATCACATTCCGATAAATACAGTTTCTTTCCGTATTTTCCGGCCATCCTCCGGTAAAAAGACATCTCATGAAAGATCCGGTTCGCT
>JAIKYA010000130.1 GCA_024683645.1 Lachnospiraceae bacterium | reverse complement strand
CATTCTTGTAACGCCTGCTTTCTCGCAAAGTGCGGTTACAGAGATATCATTATATGGCTTTTTCTTCATCATAATAAGAAGCGCTTCGGTTATGTATTCGGCTACTGATCCATCGCGGGCAACTTTCATGTTACAGTTATGTATGAAAAGATCAATGCTCCAAGGTTGATGGCAAGAAAACTGGATATGGAGCATGGAGAGATGTTGTACAGTGCAGATGGATACATCACCGCATGGTTTATGTGGCACCTTCAGGGTGATGAGACTGCGGCTGGGGCTTTTACAGGGAATGACGCGGAAATCATGGGAAATGAACTTTATTGTGAACAGAGGGCGCATTTAGGAGATTGAGCAGCAAGGAACTTAATGAATGAAAAGCGAGCAAAAAGGAAAGAATAGTATTCGATGTTCAGAGTATATAACGGAATGCTTGTGGCAGCAATATATGAAGATGACGGAAGAAAAATGCTGATGAGCGTAACTGCGGATGTCACTACGGAAGATGAGATGGTCACGGTGGCTTTTGCAGAAGAGCTTCCGGAGCATTTCTATCTCAGGGCTTACATAGTCGATTACGATCTGTCGCCTCTATCCGAAGTATATGAATGGAGCAAAAACAGCCGCCCAAAGAATGGGGGGGCTGTTTTTTTGACTTTGTCCCCCCTATTAAATTTAAAGTAAAACTTTAAAAATTTATATTGACACTTTCGCAAGATGGTGATATATTTACCTTGTCGACAAAAGAAGTTTAAATATTTAAACTGATGCTTTAAAAATGATGGAGGTGTAGATATGGAAGAAAGATCAAAGAAAAGACGCAGCAGGATAAGGATCATGCAGGCACTCATGTTTGGTGTCATCATGTTTTTGATCTTCCAGGTGAAAGATTTCGTTGGAGTGGTCTTTACAAAAGATGATGTATATGAGATCCGCAGGGAGATGCCGCTGGGGACAACCAACGGACAGGAGATCAATGTGCTGTATATAAACGGCGAGAACTATGGCGATGCGGATGTTAATGAATATATGCTTCTGGATGAGAATGGGAAAACGGATCTGAAATACTGCGCATTGATGCATCAGGCTAAGATGCTTTCCGCTTCGATCCTTCTGGGAGCAATACTGATCGTGGCCATTGTGTTCGCAAACAGCGCCATCGACGCGTCTCCTTTCACGCATAAAAATGCAAACCTGATGCGGCTGATCGGAGTGCTGCAATTTGCACTGGCTATCGTTCCCGGACTGGTAAGGTTTCTGATGTGCTTCTTTAAGTTCCAATACGTTAGTGCAGATCTTGATGTAAACGGGTTTTATATGTTTGCTATCGCTTTTGCGATCATGACACTGGCGCAGGTCTTTGACTATGGTGTGAAGCTACAGGAAGACATCGACAGTATAGCCTGAAAGGAGGGGCAATATGATAATTATCAGACTGGATCGCGTGATGGCAGACCGGAAGATATCATTGAATGAGCTGTCTGAAAAGGTAGGAATGACAAATGTGAACCTGTCCAATCTGAAGACCGGAAAGATGAAAGGCATTCGCTTCGAAACCCTGGATGCGATCTGTAGGGTCCTGGACTGTCAGCCGGGAGATCTTATGGAATATAATGAAAGCTAAGTGATCCGGGGAGCAGGCTAAGGAAGATCCGACAGCCTTGCAATTATGCAAGGCTGTCGGTGATCAGGTTATTTTCCGGAGATGACGATACCGTCCACTGCGATATACGGCAGCACGGATCCTCCGTCACAGATCTGTTCTTTGGATATAGCGCGGATGTTATTGAACATATCTGCCAGATTGCCGTTTACCATAGTCTCGCTGAGCGCGCATTTTATCTTTCCGTTCTCGATAAGGAAGCTGTTCTTTGCAACTCCCGAAAAATCTCCGTTTACGCCGGGCTCACCACCGGAAAAACCGCCCATTATTATACCTTTATCGACAGTCGAGATGATCTCATCTAAAGTCTTATCTCCGGCGTCAACCACTAAATCGCTGCCGGTGTTTTTTACTACGGGCCGTCCGGTCTTATTGGCTGCATACAGATTGAGCCAGTGTGTCTTTAGTACTCCTTTATCGATGATCCTGACCGTTTCGGAGCGGAAACCGTCCTGCGTTCCACGCTCTCCGATAACAATGCGTTCATCAAAAGGATCCAGCGTAACGCTTAGTTTTTCATCAACAACCTTTTCGCCCACTTTGTCCAGCCAGAGGCTTGTGCCTTCGATAATGCGCCCTCCGGAAATATAATTGCCGGCCAGCATGTAGAGGAACTGCGATGCACAATCGGGGATCAGCACTACGGTCCCGGTAAACTTGGAATCGAGCGTTTCGGGATAGATCCTGTCACAGACAGCCTTAAGCCGGCGTTTTGCATCCGCCATTTCGATGATGGGAGTATCCAGGTCTTTCATTGAAAAACCAAGGAAATCCGCGCCGCTGTTTTTATCGCCTTCACCTGCGCTGAACTCCAGGGAGAAGTGGTACTGGCAGCCGATACCTTCAAATTCGGTGCCGTTGGAATTTCGCGAAAACCAGTTCCACCGGTCGATCACTGCGGCGCCGCCCGCGATCTTTATTTTGGGATAGTCTTTTTCAAGGATCTTGAGGAATTCCTGTACCCGTTCGATAAAGCGGTCTATATCCGGTTCCTGAACGCCCTGTACAAAAACGTCTTTGCCCTGGTCGGGTGCGATATCATGACAGGGATCTTCAGTAGCGGACCTTGCGGCAGAGAGGCTGTCTTCGATCAGTTTTTTCAATCCTTCTTCCGAAATATCATTTCCGCCAACGGATCCCATCCTGTCGTTTTCAAATACTTTAATAGAACCGTAGTTATCAAAAACGGTGCGCATCAGTTTAAAGTCGCCGTCCTCAAGATTTAATTCCTGTTTTTGTGATTCGGAAAGCGTATAAGTATATTTTTTTACCGCGCTGTTTTTGATCAGCGCATCAAAAGTATCACCGGTATTTCTTATATTCGACATCTTATCTTCCTCCTATCGTTATCTTACAGCGTATATGGGGGCCGCCCATTCCCACAGCCATAGGCTGCTTCTTTCCGCAAAAGCCGGAGGATGACCATTCCACTTCATCGGATACCATATCAACGCTCCTCAGCATATCAAAAGCTATGCCGCTGACCGTGGTATCCAAAAGGGCTCTTCCAAGTTTGCCGTTTTTGATCTCGTAGCCACAGATAACACCGAACATGAACTCACCCGTAAGATCGGCCTGACCGTTGCCGGACTGCATAAGATAATAACCGTCGTCAACAGAAGCAATCAGTTCCTCCACGGTATTTTTTCCGGGCAGGATAGTGGTATTGCGCATACGTATTAAGGGTTCATCCCTGAAAGACCAGCCCCTTGCGTTGCCTGTCGGCTTCATACCGTATTCTGCAGCGCTTTCACGGTCATTCATATAACCAACCAGTATGCCGTCTTTGATCAGTACGGCGTCTTCGGCTATCGTGCCCTCATCATCCAGATATACGGGAAGAGGCGCAAGGCCGCCGTTATAGCTATGGGCAAAGTCAACAAGGTTTACCAGCTCCGAAGCCACGCGCTTGTTAAGACAGGGGCCTGCAACGCTGCCACCGCGTACGAGATCGGCTTCCACGGTATGCCCCACTGCCTCGTGAGCCAGCATACCGCCCATCATGCCGCTGAGTACGACAGTCTTTTCTCCTGCGTCGGGATATATGCCTTCTCTTTTATCCATAACCCATTTATAAAGCTCATCTATCTCCGGATAGTACTTTTCCGGCTCGGAGAAATTATCATAAAAACTTCCGAATCCGCCCAGCGCCTTGAACATCTCAACAGGTGTCCCTTCTTTTGATTCCGCAGTCATCTGTAAATAAATATGGGCGCGGGGGGTTACCAGATGTCCGCATGCCGCATCGGAAGAATAGATTATACGGTCCTGGGAATCCTCTGCGTATGAAACAGCACGGCTGGTAAGTTCCGGACAGTTCTTTTCCACATATGCATCGAATGTGCGGCAGAGCTCGATTATCTCTTTCTGCGTGACATCCACGATATCGCGGTTTAATGCCACGCTGCCGCTGCATACGGAAGCGGGCAGGGCGATGCTCCGTGAAGAATGCTTTGATAAGAACATGGCATTCTCTGTTGCCGCTTTTATAACTTTTTCCGCTGCTTTGGGAGAATATTCTGCGATCGAGGCAAAGCCGAAAACACCGTTACGGTTTACCCTTGCGCTGATACCCCTCCCTTCCGAACGGGAATTATTCACGAGATTTCCTTTAAGTATGGTCACGTTGCGATTACGGTTCTCATGTCCTCTCAGAACCGTCTGTACCCCGTCCGCAAACAGTTCTGTCTTTGATCCTATGATATCCTGCAGCATAACAACCTCCTTGAAATAATTCGTTTCTTTATCATATTCCTTATAATAACATTTACATCCGGTATTGAAAAGCCACAGCTCACACATCGGTCTCCCATCAGCACTCGTCAAGTGAGAGCGCAAATAATTATGGTGAAATGTTTGTGAACTGCTTTTACATATACGGAAGATGCATGATCTGATATAATGGGAAACTGAATTACCTTTCAAGGATATATGAGTATAAAGGAAAGGGATCTTCAGACAGGATTGAGGAGGGAACAGATGATAATACAGAACATTGATAAAGGAAAACCTTTTGACTGGGGTAAAACCTCTGAAGATTATGCAAAATACAGGGACATATATCCGCAGGAGTTTTATGATCATATTCTGGATATGGGCTTATGCGGACGGGGACAGAAAGTTTTGGATATCGGTACGGGAACAGGAGTGCTCCCGAGAAATATGTATAAGTACGGGGCAGAATGGGTAGGGACCGATATATCAGAGAATCAGATAGAACAGGCAAAAAAGATCGCGGATAAGGATGGAATGAATATAGAGTTCTTTACATCGAAAGCGGAAGATGTGTCATTTCCCGATGAAACTTTTGATGTGATAAGCGCATGCCAGTGTATCTGGTATCTGAAGCATGATGTGACAGCACCTCACTTTGCGAAGATGCTCAAGCGAGACGGGCGCTTTCTGATCCTGTATATGGGATGGCTTCCTTACGAAGATGAAGTGGCAGGAGCGAGTGAAGAGATCATTTTGAAATACAATCCTGTCTGGAACGGCTGCGGAGATACGGTTCATCCGGTCTGGGTCCCGGACGAGTATCTGCAATTCTTCAGTCTGAAATCTCAAAATGAGTTCAGAGTGGATGTAGCGTTTACCAGAGAATCATGGCATGGAAGAATGCGCGCCTGCAGAGGTGTCGGCGCTTCATTGTCAGCTGCGGATCTGGAGGCCTGGGATAAGGAACATTTCAAAATGCTTGAAGATACGGCTCCGGAGAGTTTTATGGTGAAGCATTATGTTTCCATTGCCGAATTGCAGGTGAAGAAATAAAGCGGAAGCCTGATGCCATTCGGGCCGGGGCGCTGTGCTTTTACATATCTATTGCACAGATGTCGCTGATGGTGACAATTTATTGCGATCCTTAACAAAGTATGTGATAGTGACCTCCGGATGCTCATGCTGCAAGGTGTATAAACGAATACAGAATATATGCTCGATTCAGTCAAGCAGTAAATATGCGAAAGAATTTTTTAACCCTTGTTCCGGGGTGACAAAAAAGATATACTGATACATGGTTTTGGAATGAACCGCATCAGCGCTCCTGTAAGCTGAACAGAACACAGTCGGAGAAACTATGACGGATAAAAAGAGTGAATGGGAAAAAAGCCGGGATATGCTTGTTGCTTCCATAAGGGGACTGGGTTTTCCCGATGAACTGGGATATGAGATCGCAAAGCAGCTCGGAAGCCCGAAAGCAATGGACCGCATGAGAGCTTATCTTTATAATGTAAAACCGCGCAGTGCCGAGCTGGTAGTGGATGAGATGCTGGCGATCTGCAGCGATATCGATAACTGGCGGCGCAAGAAGGCAGCAGAGGAAGCGAATGCAGGCTACAACGAGCTGCTGTATTACGGCCTGGACGGCGGAGACGAAAGTGACTGAGGAGATAAAAGGTGATACTGGTTATAGAAGATGATGCGATGATAAATAACCTGATCTGTAAAGTCTTAAAGGATCACGGATATGAGACCGAAAGCGCGCAGAACGGAACAGACGGGGAAAAGCTGGCAATGGAGAAGGAGTATGAGCTGATACTTCTGGATCTGATGCTTCCAGGAAAGAGCGGCGAAGAGATACTTGCCGGTCTGCGAAAAGTGAAGAAAACACCGGCTATAGTTCTTTCCGCAAAAAATGAAGTCGGCAGCAGGATAGAACTGCTTAAACTGGGAGCTGATGATTATGTCTGCAAGCCTTTCGATGTGGACGAGGTGATCCTGCGCATAGAAGCGGTGCTGCGCCGGAGCGGTGCGGTGAAAGAGGCTGCGCTGCTGGAGTATAAAAAGATGAAACTCGACAGGGATGCCAAACGCGTTTTTATAGAGGATAATGAGATAAGCTGTACCGGCATGGAATATTCGATCCTGGAGCTGCTGCTCGGAAATCCCAATAAGGTTTATTCGAAGCGGGTCCTTTTTGAAAACATAACGGGTGAAGAGTATCTGAGTGAAGACAATACGATGAACGTGCACATGAGCAATCTGAGGAAAAAGATAGCAAAATACACGGATGAGCCATATATTGATACTGTATACGGTATGGGTTACCGCCTTTCAAAGTAAAGGCGGTTTTTTACTGTAGAGGAATTTTTCAATCTTTAGTTTTTCTTTAGGATCTGTGAATAATCTTTTAAAAATCATATTTTATACTTGCATCATCAAAAGAAAGGAGTCGGGTAAATGAGTGATGTAATACTTGAAACAAGAAACCTCACAAAGAAATACGGAAACTTCTGTGCACTTGATAATGTGAGTATAAGCTTAAAGAAGGATCATATATATGGCTTCATCGGCGAGAACGGAGCCGGTAAGAGCACTTTCATGAAAGTGGTAAGCGGACTGCTGTTTCCGACCGCAGGTGATTATTCACTGCTGGGAGCGGCTGATCCGAAAGAGATCAGCAGGAAGCGCAAGCTGGTAGGAACCATGATAGAGGCTCCGGCTCTTTATCCGAAATTCACGGTATACCGTAATGTAGAGATGCAGAGGATGATCGTCGGCAACCCGGACGCATCGTATACCGATAAGGTGCTTGAGCTCGTAGGACTTTCGGATGTGAAAGAAAAAAAGGCAAAGGATCTTTCGATGGGAATGAAGCAGCGCCTCGGCATAGCGATAGCAATGGTCGGTAATCCGCAGTTTCTGATACTGGACGAACCGATCAACGGACTGGATCCAAAGAATATCATCGCCCTGAGGAATATGCTTAAGAAGATCAACGAAGAGAGTGAGTGTACGATCTTTATATCAAGCCACATACTGAGCGAACTGTATCTGCTGGCTACCGACTTTATCTTTATCCATAAGGGAAGGATCATAGAAACAAACACACACGAAGAACTGGAAGAAAAATGCAGTCAGTACATACTCATCAAAGACAGTGATATCCCAAAGACCGTGATCATACTCGAAAAGAATTATCCGGATACGCAGTATAAAGTGATCGCGGATGATACCCTGAAGGTATACGGAAAGCCTGAAATAAAGGCCGGATTATCCAGATATCTGATGGAGGCAGGGATCGTCATCACGGAGCTTTCGGAAAAGGAACAGTCGCTCGAAGAATACTTTATGACACTTATAGGGGGTGAGACAAATGCTTAATCAGTTAAGAGTTGAAAGATATAAAATGTGGAGATTCACTCCGTTATATGCATGCATGTTATTTTATCTGTTCACAATATTATATGTTACGCTTGGCGGGATGAATCCGAATGCGGCAGCGCAGTTTCACTGCATGCATGACGGATTGACGGAAGGCATTCAGGACTGTTCCTTTGCTTTTCTGTGGGGAATGCTCATAGCCTGGTATGTAGGAAGTGATTTTGCGGACAGGACAGTACACAGATCGATCGTTACCGGATGCAGCCGCAAGGGTATAGTTCTGTCAAGAGTGATCGCTACAAGCGTGATAACGATACTCTTTCATATTGTGACCATAATAGGAGAAGTTTTTTTATACGGAATGAAGTACGGTTTCTCTTTTGAAGGATTTAATACAAGAGATATCATATGGTTTCTTGAGGTGTGTCTGCAGCTGATTGCATTTAATTCCTTCTTCGTCCTGATAACATACATCTGCGGCAATGTTTATTCCGCACTGGTAACCTCGGTGCTCATCGCTACTATAGGCGGAAATGTTTTAAGAAATAACCTGCAGGGAAATTACATATATGAGCATTCATTCTTCTGTTTTTCAAAGAGTGCCAATAGTGCGGATTTGATTCCATGCGCGATATGTGCGATAATATTCACGGTGATCTTTGTGACGGCTGCGATGTACATCTTTCAGAAAAAAGACGTTCAATAAATATAAATTTACAGAAAAAAAGGAGGAACCGGTCATGTTATATGTATTGATCTTTATACTTATAGCGCTGGTTCTTCTTCTGTTTCTGAAGCTGCAGCTGATAAGAAAGGAAATGCGGCGGATCTCTTCGGAAATGAAGGATAACAAAGACGGAAGGAATATGAATCTGGATTTTGTGGACGCTGATCTCCAGGAAATGACGGCGGAAGTAAACCGTCTGTACGGGCAGATGATGAGGATAAAGGCAGAGAGCCGGGAGGATGAAGAAAAGCTGAGACGGTCGGTATCCATGATCTCCCATGACATGAAAACGCCGCTTACTTCCATAATTGGTTATCTGCAGATAGCGGAAAGAACGGATGATGAAAAGGAGAAGGCAGATAACATAGGGGTTGCTCTGGAAAGAGCAAGATACCTGAACGGGCTGATAAATGATTTCTTTGAACTGTCACTTGTTGAATCGGGACAGGTGGATAAAAAGATCGAAAGGCTGAACATATGCGAGATGATCTGTGAGGAGATACTGGCGGAAAGCCCTGAGATAGATAAAAAGGGCATAGAACCGGTATTCGGACAGGCGGATAAAAATATCTACGTTCATACAGACAGAAAAATGCTCACGAGAGTATTGCAGAATCTGACATCGAATGCCGTGAAGTACTCGGACGGAAGGCTGGAGTACAGGATAGAAGAAAACAAAGCGGAAAAAACGACTGTTATATCGATCATAAGCTCTACGGCAGATAAGATCGATACCGGGAGGATCTTTGACAGGTTCTATAAGGAGGATTCATCCAGGTCGAAAGGCGGGGCGGGGCTCGGCCTTTATATAGTGAAATGTTTTACCGAGGCAATGGGCGGACATGTCAGTGCCTCGCAGGATGGCGAACTGTTCACGGTCACACTGGAACTTAAGGATGCAGAGGAACAGATACCAAGCGGGAAATGAAAGGAGGTTCTGTGCCGATGATCAAAAGGGAAAGTGACGGAAAAAGGATGCGCATGAGAGCCGGCGGGCTTTTCATTGCAGGACTGATATTTATGCTTATGCTGTGCGCCTGCGGTACAAAGGAGGATACGGAAGATATGCCGATATTCAGCAATAAAAAGACTGTCGGAAAGGATATCGCTAAAGAAGATATCACGGAATTTTATTATACTGAGGAAAACATCAATTACAATGCGTTTTACCAGAGATACCGTTTTTATGTCGAGGACGGAAAGCATATGTTCTTCCATGAGACCAGGGAGAGGAATAACGAATACGGTCCCTGCACGGAGAAGGATGTTACGAAGACGGGAACCATCGAACTTACAGAAGATCAATGGTCGGAGTTTTTCGGATATGTAAATAACGGCATTGTTAAGGCGAGGGAGGATTCCGCCGAGTCGGGAGGAAGCGGACCCTGGCTTTATCTGTACTGGACCGGCGACAGATCAAAGTATCAGCAGTTTTCCTTTGATTCCTACGATAGCGAAACAAAGTTTGAGGAATTCTGCAAACTGCTCGCACAGCAGCAGTGATGATCGGATGGAGATAGGTAAATGGATGAGCTTAACAGCAAAGTGCTGATGGTCATTATAGCGGTACTTGTACTGGTGCTGCTTTTTCTGCTGTATTTATACAACGGACTTATACGCAGCCAAAGACGCAGGAAGGAAGAAGAAAGAGAAGTATACAGCAGAAGAAGGATCGCACCTTCGATGAAGGAGTATATCCTGGAGAGGGATGAGTATACCTGTCAGATCTGCGGTATCTCAAAAGATTACATGGACGAGCTGTGTCCGGGGCTGGGCGACTATCTGCTGCTGGAGATAGACCATGTCGAATCCGTTGCAAACGGAGGAGACGGACAGGATGAGGATAATCTGCAGGTTTTATGCTGGAGATGCAACCGTAAAAAAGGCGGAATGCTGACCAACGATGAAGTGATGGATATGATCGATTACGGTATAGATTACCTTGACGAAGAGTGACACAAAAAAGCGAAGATACTAAGAGGCTGAAAACGCAAAGGCTGCAGTGATAATGAGGTAGACAATATGGCATTCAGGATAGTAAGAAACGATATCACGAAAATGAATACCGAGGCCATCGTGAACACGGCCAATGAATATGTGACGGTCGGGAGCGGCTGTGATACTGCAGTTTATACGGCTGCGGGCTTTGACGAGCTGCTGGCATACAGAAAGGAAAAGGTAGGATATGTTCCCGAGGGTGAAGTCTTCATCACACCCGGTTTTTTGCTTGCGGCAAAGTATATAATCCACGCAGTAAGTCCGCTGTACAGAGGAGGCATGGAAGGTGATGAAGAGAAGCTCCGTTCCTGTTACAGAAAGAGCCTTAAGCTGGCAAAGGAAAAGGGAATAAGATCCATTGCCTTTCCCCTGATATCTACCGGGAGTTTCGGATATCCTAAAGAAGAAGGTATGCGTATCGCTGCAGATGAGATAAATGCTTTTCTGCTTAACAATGAAATGGAAGTCTTTCTTGTTGTTTTTGATGACAGGGCAAAGGAGCTGGGAGAAAAGATATATCCGGGCCTGGAAGAGTACATAGATAAAAACTATGTGGAACAGAAACACCGGGAAGAATCGGCAATGCTTTTCGGAGGGCTCAGAAGTGCGTTTAAAGACAGGAGGAAAGAACGCTCAGCTGCAGATAGAACGGGTGCTGCACATATTGCAGGTGGCATGCCTGCCGCTGCCAAAATGGCAGGAGCCATACCTTATGAGGCAGCAGACGAAACAGCGTACATTGATTTTGAAAGCGAACATGAGAGCAGACTGGAAGAACGCATAAGTCATATCTCCGATACATTTTCACAGTATCTGCTATATCTGATAAAAGAAAAGAATATGGAGAATGCCGAAGTATATAAGCGTGCGATAGTTGATAAAAAGATATTCTCGAAGATCAAGAACAATGTAGATTACCATCCGCAGAAGCTGACGGCCCTGTGTCTTTGTGTGGGAGCAAAGCTGAACCTGGATGAATCGAAGGATCTGCTGGCAAGGGCAGGCTATGCGCTGTCACCTGCCGATAAGACCGATATCATCTTTTCGTATTTCATAGAAAATGAGATATACGATATGATAGAGCTTGATATAAAGCTGGAAGAACACGGACTGCCATGTATCATTTCATGACAGCCTACACTGATCTGAGGTCGCTTCGTAAGCGACCTCTTTTTATTTCTGCTTTTGTATAATGGGCACATGAAGAGGAAAACCCATAAGGGTCAGCAAAGAAAAAGGAGGATGTTCATTATGCGTAAAGGATTATCGGAAGTGGTTTTCATACTTGACAGAAGCGGTTCCATGAGCGGGCTGGAGAAGGATACGATAGGCGGCTTCAACTCGATGATAGAAAAGCAGAAGAAGGAAGAGGGTGAGGCATATATCTCAACAGTGCTGTTCGATGACAGGTCTGAGGTGATCTATGACAGGGTGCCTGTAACGAAGGTAGAGCTGATGAATGAGAACCAGTATTATGTCAGGGGCTGCACGGCACTGCTTGATGCTATCGGCGGAGCGATCAGGCATATAGCAAACGTGCACAAGTATGCAAGAGAGGAAGACAGACCGGAAAAGACACTGTTCATTATAACGACAGACGGAATGGAAAATGCCAGCCGCACATATGATTTTAAGACGGTGAAGAAAATGGTTGAAAAAGAGAAGGAAAAATACGGATGGGAGTTTTTATTCCTGGGTGCAAACATTGATTCAATCGAAGTGGCGGGAAGGTTCGGTATCAGTGCTGACAGAGCGATTGATTATGTATGTGATGAAGAAGGTACGGCGCTTCACTACCAGGCACTTTCCGAAACAGTATCAGCATTCAGAAAAGCAGGTAACCGTAAAGAGATGGATATAGCCATGGCAGCGGGCTGCGCACCGATAAGGGAGGACTATAAGAGAAGGCATAATAAATAATTTTAAAAAAAAATTATAAAAACTATTGACATAGTATGTTAAAAGGTGTATGATCCGTAATTGTAAATCAGCTATGAATCTTAAAGAAAGGAGCGAGACAAAATGAGAAAGTATTCATCAGACATCATGTGTATGTGTTGCTGTCGAATGCAGTACTCCCGGGCAAGCAGTTTGGTCTGGCGTATGGCTCATTTGTCACGCGCCCATACAGGATGATCTGAGATGACGATCTGTTGACCATTGCCTGGGAGTTATACTCCCGGGCTTTTTGTTTTCCGGACAAAAAATCCGGGAGATGGAAACTGAGATAAGCTGATAAAAGAAAAAAAGGAGAGGATAAAAATCATGAAAAAGAACAGTTTAACAAAACTTGTAACCGGTGTGCTGACCGCAGGACTGACAATAGCAGGTCTTACCGGCTGCGCAGACAAGGGCACTAATGTAACGGAGGCCAATGCGGCCAATTCCGATTCGGCAGACAGGGTATACAGAACACTTGATGAGATCAGGGCTGCAGGCAGCGTGAACATCGGAGTGTTCTCGGACAAGAACCCGTTCGGTTATGTCGATGAGAACGGTGAATATCAGGGCTACGATGTTTACTTTGCGGAGAGGATCGGAAAAGATCTGGGAGTAGCAATCAATTATGTTTCAACCGAGGCTGCAAGCAGGGTTGAATACCTTGAAACCGGTAAGGTAGATATAGTGCTTGCAAACTTTACTGTAACAGAAGAGAGAGCACAGAAGGTTGATTTTGCTCTTCCTTATATGAATGTTGCGCTGGGAGTTGTTTCCCACGAGGATAATGTGATCGAGAGTCTCGATCAGATCGGCGCAGATGATCAGGTGATAGTGATCTCAGGTACTACAGCAGAGACATATCTTGAGAAGAACTATCCTGACATAAAGCTGCAGAAGTTTGATACTTATGCAACGGCAAAGACTTCTTTCGAAAATGGTACAGGTGTAGCATGGGCTAATGATAACACCGAAGTGATCGCATATGCGATCGAAAACCCCGGTAACGTAGTGGGTATTCCTTCACTCGGAAGCCAGGATACGATAGCTCCGGCGGTTTCCAAGGGTAACAGCAGCCTCCTTAACTGGATCAACGATGAGATAAAGGCACTCGGCAGCGAAAACTTCTTCCATGCAGACTATGAAGCAACACTTCTTGATACTTACGGTAAGGATTATGAAGATACGCTTGTAGTTGAGGGCGGAGTGGTAAGCAACGCCGATGCACAGCCTGAGCCTGAGACCGCTGCTCACGCAGAAGCAGGAACTGATATAGTACCCGGCAACGGTGAGACCATAAAGATCGCTGCATCCGCAACACCTCATGCAGAGATACTCGAGAAGGCAGAAGGCATACTTGAAACCTACGGATACAAACTGGATGTTGTGGAATTCGATGATTATGTACAGCCCAACCTCGTAGTAGAGTCAGGTGAATTCGATGCCAACTATTTCCAGCACGTTCCTTATCTTGACAGCTTTAATGAAGAGCAGGGGACACATCTGGTAAATGCAGGCGGCATCCACTATGAGCCCTTCGGTATCTACCCCGGAAAGAAAAGCAGCCTTTCGGATATAGCGGACGGCGATTCGATAGCAGTACCCAACGATACTACAAACGAAGCAAGAGCACTGCTTCTGCTCCAGGATAACGGACTGCTTACATTAAAGGATGGTGCGGGTCTTACGGCAACGGTAAACGATATAACGGAGAATCCTTACAACATCGAGTTCGTTGAGCTTGAGGCGGCACAGGTTGCAAGAGTGGTAAGTGAAGTAGAGTATGTGGTACTTAACGGTAACTATGCACTTGAAGCAGGGTATTCCGTAGGAAGAGATTCCATAGCATACGAGGCAAGTGATTCGGTAGCGGCAAAGACCTATGTGAATATCATAGCAGTAAAAGAAGGAAATGAAAACGAAGCAAAGATCAAAGCTCTTGTGAGCGTATTAAGATCGGATGAGATCAGGAAGTTTATCGAGGAAACATATGACGGTGCTGTAGTATTTTTCGAATAAAATCCTTCCTTAGATGTTCCGGAGAGCTAAAGCCCTCCGGAATATTTTTACTGAATAATCGGAGCAATATCATGAGCGAAATAGAGATCAGAGAACTCACAAAAAAATTTAAAGTAAATGAACACAGCGTGACGGCGCTTGATCATATAAATCTTTCGATAGAAAAAGGCGATATATTCGGGATAATAGGAATGTCGGGTGCAGGTAAGAGTACACTGGTCAGGTCTATCAATTATCTTGAAGAACCGACTGAGGGACAGGTGCTGATAGACGGTGTGGATCTTGCGGGACTTAATGAAAGACAGCTCAGAAAAAAGAGGAGCGAGATAGGAATGATCTTCCAGGGATTTAACCTCTTAGAGCAGAAGAATGTGATCGATAATATCAGTTTTCCGCTGGAGATAGCGGGGAAAAAGAAAAAAGACGCGAGAGAACGTGCCCGTGAGCTGTTAAAAACAGTCAATATGGAGGAAAAGGAAAAAGCGTATCCTTCGCAGCTTTCGGGAGGACAGAAGCAGAGGGTGGCAATAGCCAGAGCCCTTGCGACAAATCCGAAGATACTGCTTTGTGATGAGGCTACAAGCGCACTCGATCCCCAGACGACCGAGTCGATACTTCAGCTTTTGAAAGAGATAAACGAGAAGTACGGAATAACGATAGTCATCATCACTCATCAGATGTCAGTGGTAACACGCATCTGCAAAAAGGTAGCGATAATCGAAAACGGACTCCTTGTAGAAGAAGGAGATGTTGATAAAGTATTTGAAGATCCGAGATCCGATGCCGCAAAGGAACTGATACTTGAGAAAAAGATGGAGTACAATCCGGTACGGGATCTGAGAGCGGACAGGAAGATAAGGATAGTCTTTCTGGACAATTCCTCATATGAACCGGTGGTCGCAAATCTGATACTGAATTTCGGGAAAGCGGTGAACATACTTAGGGCCGATACGAAAAACGTCGGAGGAAAAGCCAGAGGCGAGATGATACTCGGCCTGCCGGAGGGTGGGGAGATACAGGAGAAGATGATAGAATGGCTGAAGGAAAGAGGCTTAAGTGTTTCGGAGGTAGATGCAGATGATTGAAGCAAAAACAATGGAAATGCTCCTGGAAGGAATCAGGGATACCTTATACATGACGCTGGTATCTACGGCACTCGGATACGTATTGGGACTGCCTCTTGGTATCGTTCTGAACGTGACACGCAGGGACGGGCTGAAGCCGAATAAGCTGATATACGGCATAGGAGATTTTATCTGCAACATAATAAGAAGCGTACCGTTTCTTATACTGCTTATACTGCTGATCCCTTTTACCAGACTGGTAGTGGGGCAGAGCTACGGTTCCACGGCAACGATAGTGCCGCTTGTGATCTGCGCAGCGCCTTATATAGCAAGAGTGGTAGAAGCTTCGCTGAATGAGGTTGACGCAGGGGTGATAGAAGCAGCCAGAGCCATGGGCGCGAGCAATATGCAGATAATACTTAAGGTGCTTCTGGTCGAAGCGAGGGTATCTTTGCTGAACGGTCTCACGATCACCACAGGTATACTGCTCGGTTATTCGGCAATGTCGGGGACCGTCGGAGGCGGAGGACTCGGAGATATAGCGGTAAGATACGGTTATTACAGATGGCAGACAGGTATAATGATAGTGACTGTGCTGCTTCTGATACTTATCTTCCAGATAATACAGCATCTGGGAGCGGCATTTGCAAGGCACATGGATCACAGAAAACGTTAGGATGATATGGATACAGGGATAATAAACTCATATATTCCCATATTTGCGCAGGCTTTTCTCCTCACGGTAAAGATAGGATGGACAGGCGTGGCTATAGCGTTCCTGATCGGGATAGCGGGAGCGTTTACGCTGTATTTCAGGATACCGGTATTGTCGGTGCTGTTTAAAGTCTATGTGGAACTTTTCAGAAATACTCCGCTCCTGGTGCAGCTGTTTTTCATTTATTACGGACTGCCGGTGCTGGGACTGAAGATAAGCGCAGAGCTGTGCGGCGCAGTGGGGCTGGGGCTTCTGGGCGGCAGTTATATGACGGAAAGCATAAGGAGCGGGCTTCTGGCGGTTCCGAAGATACAGGGAGAAAGTGCGGTATCACTTGGGATGAGCAGATCACAGACATTTTTATCGGTCATACTTCCGCAGGCTTTTTCCATAAGCATACCGGCCCTTGTCGCAAATGTGATCTTTCTTTTGAAGGAAACAAGCGTGTTTTCGGCTATCAGCCTGATGGATCTGATGTTTACTGCCAAGGATCTGATAGGACTGTATTACAACACTGCCGAAAGCCTGTTTCTGCTGGTAATGTTTTATACGGCAATGCTTCTGCCGGTTTCATTTGCGGGGAGCATCATCGAGAAAAAACTGAGGACAAAGATGTTCGGAGACTGATACGTAATGGGTTTTGAAGTATTATTGAAAGGTAAAAATCTCATAAGACTGCTGGAAGGCCTGGGCGTAGCTCTTAAGATAAGCCTGATATCCGTAAGCATAAGCATGGTACTGGGAATGATAGCCGGTATGCTGATGACTGTGAAAAACGTTTTTTTGAAGGTTTTTTTCAGACTGTATCTGGAGGCCGTAAGGATCATGCCGCAGCTGGTACTGCTCTTTATAGTTTTTTTCGGTATCACAAAACTCACGGGGTATAATCTTTCTGCGGAAATCTCATCCGTGATAGTGTTTTCCTTCTGGGGAACGGCTGAGATGGCAGATCTGGTAAGAGGCTGTCTGGTAAGTATACCGAAGATACAGTATGAGAGCAGCAGGGGGCTGGGACTGACACGGTTTCAGACCTATGTGTATGTTATCATACCGCAGATAGTAAGGAGGCTCATACCGCTGTCCATAAATCTGATCACCAGGATGATCAAGACGACCAGCCTGATCATGATGATAGGAATAGTTGAGGTGCTGAAGGTGGGGCAGCAGATAATAGAAGCGAACAGAAAGAACTCACCGCATGCTGCATTCGGGATATTTGCCGTGGTCTTTCTTCTGTATTTCCTTGCATGCTGGCCGATAAGCGTTCTGTCACGCTATCTTGAAAAGAAATGGGAGAACTGATATGGGAGAGGTATTAAAGATAGAACATCTGTCAAAGAGTTATGAAGATATAAAGGTGCTGGATGATATAAGCATAAGCGTAAAAGCCGGCGAAGTGCTGGTGATCGTTGGCCCGTCAGGCTGCGGCAAGAGCACACTCCTTCGCTGCATAAACGGGCTGGAGGATATACAGGACGGGAAGGTGAGCATCGAAGGCAGGACCGGCATGGTGTTTCAGAGTTATGATCTGTTTCCTCATATGAGCGTTCTTCAGAATCTGATGCTGGCACCCCTGAAGGTACAGAAGCGCAGGAAAGATGAGGTTAAAAAAGAAGCCGAGGCAATGCTTGAAAGAGTGGGGCTTTCATCAAAGAAGAATAATTATCCAAGGCAGCTTTCAGGAGGACAGAAGCAGAGAGTGGCGATAGTGAGGGCTCTCATAATGCATCCCGAGGTACTGCTTTTTGATGAGGTGACGGCCGCACTCGATCCGGAGATGGTAAGGGAAGTGCTGGATGTGATACTTGATCTGGCAAAACAGAACAAGACCATGCTGATAGTCACGCATGAGATGGCTTTTGCAAGAGCGATCGCGGACCGGGTGATCTTTCTTGAGGGCGGAAAGATCATAGAAGATACTTCTCCTGCGCAGTTCTTTGATGATCCGCGCACGGAGCGCGCAAAGAAATTCTTGAGTACTTTTGAATACGAAAAAGTCCATGAGTGAAAAATGCGGGCGTTCCGAAAGCGGAATGCTTTATTTGATTTTTGACTATGAAGGATCAAAAGAGTGTGTTAGAATAACGTGATATGAGAGAGATAAGCCTGAATGAATTCAATAAACTGTCGGAAAACTCTTATGTGCTGATCGACATCAGAGATGAGGGGCTGAGAGCCTACGGCATGATCCCCGGGGCAATGGCCGCTGATATCGATGGAGAAGATATAAGAGAGAAACTGTCGGCCATACCGGCGGATAAGATACTGGTTTTCTACTGTGAGACAGGACGTAAGACAGGAGAACTGGATAGTGATGCGCTCTGCGAAGGCAGGGAATGCTTCAGCCTCGAAGGAGGATATATCGGCTATGTCAGGAACTCGATATCGGATGAGAACGGTATGGAAGAAAAAAGGAACAAGGCCGAAGAGAGCATCAGAAAAAAGTATCACAAGCAGCTGTTTACGCCTTTTGCAAAAGCATGTAAAAAATACAGACTGATAGAAGAAGGAGACCAAATAGCCGTATGTATCTCGGGCGGGAAGGATTCGATGCTCATGGCCAAGCTTTTCCAGGAGATACAAAAGCACAGACAGTGCAGCTTTGAGCTGACCTTTCTTGTCATGGATCCCGGATACAATAAAGACAACAGGGCGCTGATAGAGAGCAATGCAAAGGCGCTCGGGATACCGGTGACGATATTTGAAAGTGAGATATTTGATGCGGTCGATTTTATAGAGAAGAGTCCCTGTTACATCTGCGCCAGGATGAGAAGGGGATATCTGTACAGTAAGGCAAAAGAACTGGGATGCAATAAGATCGCTCTCGGGCATCACTATGACGATGTGATAGAAACGATACTGATGGGAATGCTCTACGGCGGTCAGGTACAGACCATGATGCCCAAGCTCCACAGTACGAATTTCGAAGGCATGGAACTGATAAGGCCGCTGTATCTCGTAAGGGAGGCAGATATCTGTGCCTGGCGCGATTATAATGATCTGCATTTCCTGCAGTGCGCATGTCACTTTACGGAGACCTGCACGACCTGTCATGAAGACGGCACCACCTCTTCAAAACGTCTGGAGACAAAGAAGCTTATCGCTGCGTTAAAAAAGGACAATCCCTATATCGAATTCAACATTTTCAAGAGCGTTGAAAATGTAAATCTCGACACGGTGATCGCCTATAAGAAAAAGGGGGTGCGGCATCATTTTCTCGATGAATACTGATGCCGCACGCTTTTAGTCCGTTATGGTAATAACATCCGGGATGATATAACGGAACAGGGGATAAGAAGTTTCCGCATTTTCCGCATAACCGTTTCTGAGATCCAGGGTATGTGAAAGATCATCGGGATCGATAACTACATAATTTCCTTTAAACACAAAGTCTGTATTTCCACGCATAAACTGTTCTATAGCACTGTTCATGGCGTCTCCGGTACCGGGGGCGGCCACCTGTTCGTTCAGGTCGAACATCTCAACCCAGCCCTTTTCAAAGCCGGCGGAAATGTCGGTTCCGTGAATATGTCCGCCGACGACATCTTCTATGGCTTTGTCTGACATAAGGGCATCGACGGCTCCGAGAACATAGGGCTCCCAGCATATCCTTGCGGTTACCAGCGAAGAGCCGGGAGCTACTTCGGACATGCTCTGATTCCAGCCTACGAGGTATACCGGGATGTTTCCGGATGCTTCTTCACAGGCTATGGCAGGACCTATGGTATCGGTATGCTGTGAGAGGATAACGCAGCCGTCATCGATAAGGTGTCTGGCTGCTGTCTTTTCATGAGCGTAACTGCTCCAGGTATGGGTGTAGATAACACGCAGTCTGGCTGTGGGCACCACGGAACGCACACCGAGTATGAAAGCGGTGTAGCCCGAGATTACCTCGGATGTGGGAAAGGCTGCGACAAAACCGGCAAGGGCATTTTTTTCCGTAATGATGCCTTCGTCTATCATCTCCTTCATTTTCATACCGGCAGCGATGCCGCTGACGTAGCGCCCCTGATAAGCTTCGCCTTTAAAACTGTGGTAATTTACGGGAACGGTCTGTCCGCTCATATCCATATAGGAAGTCTGGCAGAACTGGGTGCCGGGATATTCAGGGGCAAGTTCTCTGACCGTTTCACTGTAGCCGTTGAAGAATATGATGTCACAGTCCTGTGAGGCAAGCTCTCTTAAGGGCTCTTCCATTTCATTATCCAGCACGTTGCTGCGGGAGAGTATCTCCACACGGTCTCCGTATTTTAATTCGACGGCATCCTTTGCAAGCGAAAAATTATAGGTATAAGGAGTGCTTTCGTCATTGTCATAGATGAAACCTATCTTCAGGTGCTCCTTTCCGCCGGAAAGGTTCAGCATCCTGAAGCAGAAGACCATGGCGGACATTATCAGCAGACAGGTCAGAACGGTTGTTATATATATGCGCTTCATTCTTCGTCTCCTTTCCCGTCGCTGCTCTTAAGCTCGGCTTCCTGGATCTTTTTATCTTCTTCCACGCGGCGTTTCAGCTCGGCCTGTGCTTCCTGGTCGGCCTGCTGTATCTCGGCACGTTTCTGGGCGTAAAGCTCTTCAAGATTGATGACACCTTTTTTGATCAGACGCATAAAAGCATCAAGTGCGTCGGGATCGAACTGGGTGCCGCGGCCGCGTGCCATTTCGGTCATAACATAATCGGTATCCATGTGATTGCGGTATACACGGTTGGACGTCATGGCATCAAAAGCATCAGCTACGCCGATGATGCGTCCGAAAAGAGGTATCTCTTCACCTTTGAGGCCGTCGGGATATCCGCGACCGTCATAACGTTCGTGATGATAGCGTGTGCCGTCCACAACATGCTCTACCAGTGTGAAATCCTTGAGGATCTCGGCACCGCGCAGAACGTGTGATTTCATCTGTACGTATTCTTCGTCGGTCAGGCGGCCTACTTTGTTGAGTACGCTGTCAGGTACGCCTATCTTGCCTATATCATGCATCTGTGCGGCTTTACGCAGATTCTGGAGCTGTTTGTTGCGCTGCCACCACTTAAAACAGTTCATTTCCCTGGCGATCATCACCGAATATTCGGCAACACGGAGGGAGTGCTGGTGTGTACGCACGTCCTTGGCATCGACTGCGTTTGCGATAGCCATGACGGTCATGTTGGCCATGTCCATTTTTATCTGCTGGTTGTTCAAGGTCCTCTGTACCACAAACCAGGTGATCCAGATGATGAACAGCGAGAGCAGCAACAGCATGTAGATGCGGAATACCTGCTGTTCATAGAATTCGCCGACCTTTACCAGATCGAAGCTGCGCTCCTCAAGTATGCGTTCGCCGGCACTGTTAAAGATCGCAAGACGGAAAGTGTATTCTCCTGCGGGCAGATTGACATAGATGACATTGTTCAGACTGTTCTGCGGTACGATGGTCCACTGCTGATCGAAACCTTCGAGTATGTAGCCGACATTCGGTTCCTGAATGGTGTAGTTCAGAACTTCGGGTGAAAGCTCGATGCGGTTAACGCCCTGACCTATAGTTATGGCGCCCGTGCGTGCTATCGGCTGCGTAAGGCCATCGACCTTTACGGAAGCAAGCTGCATCCTGTATGAACGGACATCGCTGTTGTATTTTTCAACATCTATGATGTAGATACCGGTATCGCAGGGGAGGAAGAGTTCGCCCTTGCCGTTGTAATAATTCCAGGAGTTGGCGGTAAGCGAAGTACCCAGACCGCGTCTGGCATCCAGAAGTTCCCAGGCCATATCGCCGCCGGCTACCAGTTCGTCGCGCTCAACTACGTAGATACCCGCACTGGACATGACAAAAAGCGTGTCTTCGTCTTTAACCCAGATATCGTAATTGTTAAAGTAAGGGAATTTATCGAGTACGCTTATGCTGCCTTCGGGTGTCAGGTAGCAGAGGCTGTTGCTGGTGACGATGAAAACGCCTTCGGATTTCGGATCCTTTACGGTACGCAGGATAACGCCGCTGGAGAGTCCGTCCTCGCGTGTAAGCATATCGGTAACAACGCCGTCCTTCAGGACTGCGATGCCGTCGCCGTCGGTACCGGCGAGTATGGTTCCGTCGCTTTTTTCGGTCACGGTCAGGATCATGGAATTGATGAGACCGTCATCGTTGCTGATGGTTTTCTGTATCCGGTGATCTTTGATAAAGCTGATACCGGTGTCGCCCGCAGCCAGGATGCTTCCGTCGGAAAGGCCCGTGACGATACGGGCTTTGTTGCCGAAGCTGCCGTTGTCGGCATTGTATCTCCAGGAATTGCCGTTAGGTGCATATTCAATGAGACCGTTGCCGTAGGTACATATCCACAGATGTTCCCTGTAGTCTGCATACATGCAGCGTATACGCTTGCCGTCAAGCTCCTCCGTGAGCGGATTCCGTACACGGCTGCGGCAGTTTTTATCTACTACATCCAGGCCTTTATCTGTTCCTATATAATAGCAGTTCTGCCAGAATATAACGGCGTTGACAACGCGCCGGTCCATCCCGATGGTGCCGTATACATCCTTGAAAGGGGATTTGGCGAGTCTTAAAAGTCCCAGTCTCGAAGAGGTGAACCAGAGGTTGCCCTGGTAGTCGTAAAGCATGTTGTCGATGGAGTTGTTGAAGTCATTTGTGTTAAGACGGTGATAGCCTTTGGCATCCATATAGGATACACCGCTGTCGGTGGAGATGAACAGTGTGCCATCTTCCAGGTAATTGATATTGTTGATATATGTGACATCCTGACAGGTCTGGGTTTTCAGCAGTCTGAAATCGTCATCGGAAATGTCATAGCTGAAGATATGGTTGGTGGAAGAACCGACCATCAGCCTGCCGTCCGGTGCAAAAGCACAGCAGTTAAAAAGTTCCTGCCCGTAGGGCAGCACAAGCGTTGCGCAGATATCGCCGTTTTTCAGCAGGAAAAGACGTCCGTCGGAAGATACGACTGCCACATGACCGTTTTCATCGGCGCTTATGCTGTCGGCATAGTTTATCTCATTTAGAGTCTTAACCGCTTTCAGACCGTTGTTCATGGCAAGGATCTGAAGGCTGCCGGTGGTGCCGATATAGTAATATCCGTCCGAAGAACGGATGATACAGCGCACGGAGTTGGAAGGAAGACCGTTGGACTGGTCAAGTACGTTTACGATCTTTTCGCGGATGACTATGGAAAGACCGTTGTCATTGGTGCCGATCCACAGACGTCCCTCTTCATCAATGTAAAGGCAGTTGACGTTTTTGACGGATTCATAATCGTCTATCCAGCGGAACTCGCGCCCGTTATAGCGGTACAGGCCGGCGTAGGTGCCGATCCAGAGCACGCCGTCGTTGGTCTGGACTATGTCGTTGGCTTCACCGCAGGGGAGGCCGTTGTTGGAACTGTATACGTTCTGAACGTAGTCATTGTAGTCGGGCGTCTCCTGTGTCTTGTCCTCCTCCGCGTATACCGTGGAGCAGTAAGACAGGGCAAGCACGGCACCGAGCAGAAGTGCCGCGGAATGCACGGCGCTTTGTCCGGCGGCTTTTGTGTCGTCGGGAGTGCGCTGGATACGGCGCAGGATTATGAGGATATATACTGCTGCGATGGTGAGTACCTTGTCGACGAATTCAATGGCAAGCTGCCCCATAACGGTGCACAGAACGGGCGGCCAGTTGTTGTCGAGAAGAAAATCTATAACTCCGTTTCCCCATTTATTTCCGGTATATCCGGCATCGAAAAGCAGATCTATCGGCACCGATACGATAAGAGCAGTGAACATGGAAAGGGTAGCAGCCATCATGAAGCCGTAGAAACGGTCAAAGAGCTTACGCTTTGCGGCAATGCCGACGATAATGGCGATGGCGATACTGGTTATGGAATAAGCAGTCGAAAGATGATCGATGCTGCTGTAAGCGATATTGCCCGTAACGCCGACCAGAGCACCGCATAGCGGACCGGCGACATATGCACAGAGCGCAGTTCCGAAGGAATCGCCCCAGAGCGGAAGCTCAAAGTGTACGGTAAAGAGTCTCCCGCCGACATTCATGATCACACATGCGGCGATAAACAGAACGATCTGCCAGGTTTTCCATTTTTTCATAAAGCCGATCACCTCCCGCATAAAACATAACAATTATACCAAAAGAACAGGTTTATGTATAGTAAGAGAAATGATTTATCGCGCATTGTAAAAGAGAAAATAAGGTTGATGATGCAGGTGGATAATTCGGCGCGGATATAGTAAAATATTAAAATGATCTGTGGAGATGTCCGTGACATCACCGGAAAAGAGGAAAGTGTGAAAAAAGGATTATTTATCATAGTGGGGGTGCTTATGCTTTTTAATCTGTTCGGCTGCGGTGCCGGAAACGGTGCAGATAACGGCAATACGAGAAAACGCCTGGAAGAGGGAAGCTGCGGGGACGGCGTCGTCTGGACATATGACAAGTCTTCGAAGACACTTACGATATCGGGCAACGGCGAAATGGAAACGTCCGAAAAGTTCATGTGGTCGGATTATAAGATCAACAGACTGGTCATCTCGGAAGGCGTCACATCGGTGGCTGCGCATGCTTTCTATTCGAATCATGAACTTAAGGGGACGCTTGAACTGCCGCAGAGTCTCAAGACGATAGGAGAATTCGCTTTTTACGGCTGTGACGGACTTGGCGGCGAACTTATACTTCCGGACGGGGTGGAAAGCGTGGGAGGCTATGCCTTTGTGAGATGCAGCGGATTTACGGGGATCACGCTCCCGGCTTCATTAAAGACCATCGGGGAAGAAGCCTTTGAAGAAATGGAGAATGTCACCGGGGAGCTTAAGCTTCCCGAGGGGCTTGAGAGTATAGGGAGATGCGCATTTATCAGGTGTGAGAAACTGAGAGGTGATCTGCTGATCCCGGATTCCGTAAGCGTTATCGGTGACTATGCATTTTCACAGTGCGGTTTTGACGGGACACTCACTCTCTCGAAGAACCTGAGTGAGATACCGCTGGCGGCGTTTTCCTCCTGCGAAAACTTTAAAGGCGACCTGGTGATACCGGAGGGAGTGAAGTCCATCGCCATGCACGCGTTTACGAATGACAGCTTTGACGGGACGCTCACGCTGCCGGAGAGTCTTGAATATATAGGTGTATACTCGCTTAACTGCAAGAACCTGAAGGGAGCGCTGGTGATACCGGACAGCGTCCGCATCGTAGACAAGGCGGCTTTCTGCAGCTGCAGCGGCTTCAGCTCGCTGAAGCTTTCCGAAGGGATGGAATACATATGTGAGTCTTCGTTTTCGGGCTGCAGCGGGATAAAGGGAGAACTGAAACTGCCGTCTTCGCTCAGAATAATAGGAGACAATGCGTTTTCGGCTGCGGGAATAGGCGGTGAGCTCGTATTTCCGGAGGGGCTGGAATCAATAGGAAGCGGGAGCTTTGCAGGCTGCAGCGCCATAACTTCGATAAAGAGTTTTCCGGCGTCGCTTAAGCATATTAAGAGCTCAGCCTTCTCCGACTGTACGTCCCTTTCCGGTGAACTGCTGATACCCGACGGTGTGACTTATATAGGAGATTATGCTTTCACGAACTGCGCACAGCTGACAAAGCTGAGCGCGGGCCGGGGCTTATGCAGTATAGGCGAAGCGGCCTTTTACGGCTGCACGGGACTTAAGAGCGTCACTTTTGCGGGAGATATCCCGGACTATTACGATGCTTCTGAAAAAAGACCGAGTTTTCCTGCCGGCTGTCCTGTAGATGCGCCGGCCGAAAAGCATTATGACAGCTGGAGCAGAGCCGCTGCAGCGCAGACTTCGGCAGCTGCGGACGGAGGCGGTGCTGCAAAGGAAGAGCCGTATTACTGGACACAGTCGCTTACCGGCTTTGATTACAGGGGAGCGGGCAGTTATGCGGATGTGGTACTTCTGTTCGAGGACGGTACGGTGCATGTGAGCATCAACGGACGGGAGATACAGGCTGTTCCCTATCAGGCGGACAGAGATGCATATGAGGAAGAGGATCAGGTGATAACGACAGGCGGTATATACTGCCGCGGCGGTATCGTTAAGGAAATGAAATACGGAACCGGTTTTAACAGGGATGATATGCTGAGTGCCACCATGATAAAGGAAGACGGTACGACTGAGGAAGTGGTATTCCATACGGGTTCCGAGGAGTGCCTGTATATAAAGTAAGCGCAGTAAGCGATAAAACGAAAAAAGTTTTGACGTATAGCGTAACAGGCCAACAGCAGTTGAAAATAAAGGCCTGCGGAAGTATAATAACGAATCGGGTGGTATTTTCGGATGATCGCAAAAAAGTTCCAAAGTTTAAAAAGAATATTTTTCATGTCGCTGTCTGCTGCGGCGTTTTTGATGATCACAGCCTGCGCGGCAAAAGAAGAGGTGCAGCATAATCCCGAATTATTACTGGGTTTTTCGCAGCTGGGGACGGAGAGTGCCTGGAGGAGCGGAAACAGTGCGGATATCGAGAAGAAGGCTGAAGAAAACGGAGTAAGCCTGATGCTTGAGAATGCGAACCGGAAACAGGAGAACCAGATAGCTGCGATAAGGCGTTTTATAGCATATCAGGTGGACGTGATAGCTTTTTCGCCGATAGTTGAAGAGGGCTGGGACAACGTGCTGTCCGAGGCAAAGGAGGCCGGCATACCGGTGATCCTTGTTGACAGGGATATAAACACCAAAAAGGAAGGGCTGATCAGCTGTCATATAGGTGCGGATTTCTACAGTGAAGGCGTGATGGCCGGAGAGTATCTGATAAGAAAGGCCGATGAGCTGGGAAAAGACAGTCTGCGTATAGTAGAGATAAGCGGGACCGAGGATTCCACGCCCATGAGACAGAGACAGGCGGGGTTCATGGATACGATCGCAGACGATGAGCGTATGAACGTCATCGAAAGTGTTAACGGTGATTTTCTTAAAAGCCGCGGTGCGGAGTGCATGCGTTATCTGATGGAAAAATACGGTACCGATATAGATGTGGTGTTCAGTCATAATGATGAGATGACGCTCGGAGCTCTGCCGGAAATAGAAAAGGCAGGGGCTGTGCCGGGTGAGGATATCATCATCATTTCCATAGACGGCGGTCAGGAGGCCATAGACGTGCTGAAGGCAGGGAAGATCAACTGTGTTGTGGAATGTACACCCATGCTCGGACAGGAGCTGATGGACACCGCAAAGAAACTGAAAGCCGGCGAAGAAGTTGAAGCGGTGATACACCCCGTGGAAAAATATTTCAGCGATGAAATGGACCTGTCGGGTCTGCCCCCGAGGGGATATTAGTTTATGGCGGATATCAGAAAAGAAAAAAGTATCATCGGCCGCATTAATGATATGAGCCACAGACTGGTTCTGATGCTCGTGGCGCCGATAATCCTGAGCCTCATACTGATGCTTTTTTATGAAATGCAGTACAGCAGTGCAATCCGGCGTATGGAGACGATAGCAAGCCTGAAAAATACCGTTGCTGTCGAGATACCGGAGACTGCGTGGAATATAGTGAGCGGACGCGATGCCGTGGGGCCGAGCAGGATCTATGCCACGATACATTCGGTAGATCAGACTATCAATGATGTTACGGACAGGACCGGTGAGGAAAACAGACTGTCACTCATTGTGGCCGGGAGAACGCTGCAGACACTTGAAAAATACGTGGACCGGATACGGGATAACATCGACGCGGAAGTGCCTGTGGTAGAGAATGAGGCGGTGCTCGAAGAGATAAGGGATGTATCCGCGCTTGTGGATTCGATGCTTAACGAATATATCGCAGCAGAGATAGCGTCCACCGGAAGGATGAGTTTCTCGCTGAAAAAAGCGATAGTAACGACAGCGGTGCTGGAGCTGCTGATGGTGATAGCGGCACTGCTGATACGAAACCGTTCGGTGAAGCACACG
This sequence comes from Lachnospiraceae bacterium, assembly GCA_024683645.1. GTDB lineage: Bacteria > Bacillota > Clostridia > Lachnospirales > Lachnospiraceae > NK4A136. The sequence continues at coordinate 492 of JAIKYA010000130.1, read as the reverse complement.
GCTGATTTTGTAAGGCAGCCTATCGAAAATCTTGAAAAAGGTGCAGAGCTTCTGGCTGAGGGAACGCTGGATGCAAGGATCACGCCGACGGAAGTGACGGAGCTTCGCAATCTAACCACGCAGGTCAATACCATGGCTGACAGGCTTGAGGGCATGATGAAAAAAAGCGTGGAAGATGAGAGAAACCTGCGCAAGGCGGAGCTGCGTACTCTGCAGGCACAGATAAATCCTCATTTTCTTTATAACACGCTTGATGCCATAGTATGGAAGGCAGAGGCCGGAGACAAGGGAGAGGTCATAGCGCTTACCAGCGCGCTCAGCGATTTTTTCCGTATAAGTCTCTCTTCGGGAGCGGACTGGATCCCCATAAGCCAGGAGAAGAAGCATATCGAAGGTTATCTGAAGATACAGCAGACCAGATACCGCGATATAATGCGCTATGAGATAGACATGCCCGATGAGATCGGACAGTTCTATATACTTAAACTGCTG
>JAIKYA010000117.1 GCA_024683645.1 Lachnospiraceae bacterium | reverse complement strand
CAGTAACGGCAAGCAAATAAATCAAACCATAAGTCCCGGCATTCCTCATTCCCGGAATGTCGGGCTTTTTCTATTTTTTTTTATCTATCGCTGCCCATGTAGTCATAATTACATTTATCTGCCGGTTACTTGGCTTAACCTGCTCTTTCTAATATTTCAGACAACGTAAACGGATCCCCGCCGGTCAGCCGGAGAAGAGCGGAGAATTCATTTATTCCGTTAGAAGCGCATGTTCCAAGATAAGTCCTGATGTCTGCAAAAAACTTTGCGTAATCAACACTTTCAAACTGCCCTGATATCTTATCCTTGGTCTTGGCAAATCTGAAAGAACGTTCGCTGAGATTATTTGTAGTTGGAATAGCGAAATTACGTATCCATTCAAAATAGTTATCCTCGTATTGCCTGATACGATTAAGCAGAGCCCGTTCATCACATTCAAAGTAATGTCCGAGATCGCCCATATATTCTTTGTATCCATCATCAAGTATCGTTCTTACTTTGCCCAGGATCTGATCGATCTCATCTATGTCAAAAGAAAGGATTCCATTCTCGATCAGAGCTTTTCGTTTATGGATAGTTGCAGCAATCAGATCACGCATGTCTGCAGGCCACTTGTGACGGGAATCATCTGCAAGTTTCTGAAGATCACGCTCGATGTGCTGAAGACATTCGACATTCCTGAAGACGAAACCTTCGTGATAGTTTATAGAATTGTGATCATGCATTACAGTTGTTCCTTCGCTCAGAGCAGGGAGTATGTTGTCGCTCATTATACTGTCGAGATCCTTGTGTTCGTGAGCAGTATAAAGAGTGACGCTCCCGTCGCCGTAAAAACGCATGCATGCCCTGGAAGTGTTTATAAAGACGACTGTATCATCCCAATAAAGCAGGGGAACTCCGACCATATACTTCTTTACGTCTGAGACGAAGAATTGAAGTTTTTTTGAATACCGTTTCTGAAGTTTTATCAGATACCCTTCGCACAGTGATATACTGTCGGGAGAAAGACCCGAGAGGATCTTTCTGGTTCTGTTCACACTCACAAAACCTACATTCATCAGGGTGAGAGCCATTGCCTGTATGGTGCGGCCATACTGGTTGGGCGCTACGAGTCCGTTTAAAGGAGCACGTACAGTAGTACCGCAGTCAAGGCATACATATTCGATGAACCGGTGCCGGCGTTTTATGACTTCTACCTCGTAATCGTATTCATCACGGTTTGTGATGTTTATTTCTTCAAGATCCGTGCTGCCGCATTTAGGACAGACCGACAGTCCGTGAGTTACGGTCTCGGTTATCTCTTCATCAGAGAACCTGGGCATGGTGTGTTTCTCGTGCCCGTACTGCCCTCCTTTGCTCCTGACTGTCTTTTTTCTTGAGTTGGGTATGACCTTCTTTTGACCGATCGCCGTTTTTGATGTCGGGATGCCGGTATTGCTTCCGTTGTGCTCTATCCGTGCAGTAAGTCTTGATACTTCTTCTTTTAGGGCTTCTATCTGGGCGTTGGCTTCGTCAAGTTCTGCTATTTTTCTCTCAGAAGGACCGGCCTCATAAAAACTGAGCCTTTCTTTGAGCTGCAGTATCTCAAGTTCAAGTGTAAATCTTATATCTGAAAGTTCTCCAACTTTTATCTTCTCCTGTTCATAAAGTTCCTTGTAGCGTTCGGAGATACCTGTCAGCTCGGAAACTTTATTGTTGAGTCCACGGATGTGGGAGAGCTGCTCCTGAATCTTTTTGTCAGTTGCGACACCTTTTCTTGAGGTCTCAAGCTCTTTGGTAAGTTTTTTGACCTCACGCTGTGCAGCATGAAGCTCGTCTTTTTGTTTATAAAAGGCTTCCTCTAACGTCATATGGCACCCGGTTATTATTTCTTAAGTCGGCTTATCTCAGCTTTGAGTCTGATGTTTTCTTCAAGGAGTCTTTTGACTTCGGTTCTGAGTTCCTTCATGGTCTTTGGCATAATGTACTCGTCCTTATCGGGGATATATGATGGGCTTAGTTTTCTGCACCTACCGTCTGTGGGGATGATCTCTTTTGTCTCCGGATCAACTCTCCCGATCAGTTTTCTTTTTGACTTTGAACGTTTGAGCTCGGGATCCCAGAAAGACTGGTTTTCATAGGCGTATGTGATGCCTGATCTTTTGTCAGTCTGATAAACGATCCCCATAAGACACCTCCTATCTTTATGTGTATATAATAACGCATAAAGAGTTAAAATGCAATAAAAAAAAGCAAAAAACAGATTTTTTCACGCTTTTTGGGGATTTATCTAATGGAGATATCTTTATGCGTTGAGATTAAGAGGGGCAGAAAAGTGTGAATAGTAATGACGAAAAAAACCAAGTCCGTTTTATAACCCATCGAAAAAAGTAGGATTAAACCAGGTAATACAGGACATGCGGAAACGCAGAAAAGGAGGAAAATGCAATGAATACACAGGATACGATAGACTTAAGCGAATTACAGCTGGATCCGTTTGATGATGATAACTGATGGAGGTGTTTAAGATGAGCAGGAAAAGAACCGGGACATTTATATTGGCGGTGATACTGATGTTAGCGGTGTTTTACGCTATGGCGATGGGAACCGTAATGTAACAGAGACGGAAGGACAGGGGACAACGATAAACAGAAAGGCGGTATGGGTATGAAGAAGAGATATGCAGAAGTTTCAGAAGTGATCAGGCTGGTCGGTTTCAACAGAATGAACGGCTCGGAGGAAGTGGTGGATTATTATCTGGTACATCCGAAGTGGGGTCGGGAATATGCTTTCACCAGGAAGTATACCAGAGCCACGTATGAGTTAGTAAAGGGCGGGATATCAGTGAAGCGTCTCCTGCAGATCAGGAGCAAAGATAAGATGACCATGATGCTTGTAAAGTATACAAGGCTGATGTTGCCGTATTTCAGCGAGGAGATAGAGTGGTTCTCAGAGGCGGCATAAGGAGTAAGATATGACTGAACAGGATGAAAGAGCGGTAGAATGTATGTGCATGTGCGGAGTGAGCCCGGAAGAGCTGCAAAAGTGCTTCCCGGGCTTTTCCTGCGAGGCGCTGCAGGATGTCTACGAACGAGTCCGCCGCGAGCGGGATGAAGTGGGCTATTCGGAGAGGATAGCGTAGATAGGGGATGAATAACATCGGGGTTTTTATCAAAATATGTTATAACAACAGATTATTGCCTGATAAAATCATATTCAGAGGATCGAGCCATTAAGGCAGTCGGTGATTATCAGCGAAAGTGAAGCGAAAATCAGAGGAGTGAAACGAAAATGAAAAAGAAAATAATAATGATCATCTGTGGCGTGCTGGTAATTTTCAGTGCATGCGGAAAGGATAGTAAGTCTGTGATTGAGTTGCATATGGAAACGGACGAGGATTATGAAAAAGACCGTGATGAACAGGATGGATCCGGAGATGATGGCGATGTGCCGGTAGCGGTGGATGGATCAGGAAGAGATAGAGAAGAAAAAAACTTCGACGGGTCTGCGGATGAAGAAGGTGAAGAAATGTCGGTTGAAAGGAAAGACGGAGAACGTTTTGAAGACGTCATAACCATTGAGGGTATGGAAGAGAAGGTTATATACGAGCATGTAAGAAATGAAGCTCTCGGTTTTGAGATCGACTACGATTGTGGGCTTTTTATCAGACGCAGCGAGCCTGACAAAGAAAGTTTCATCTGTATTTATGACAAGATGGATGATCCCGAGAATTATCTGGAACTGACCTACAGACCGCAGGATATGGATTCTGTGATAAAAGCCATAAGTGAAGAATTGTCTGTTGATTATGAGATAATCGAAGAACCCTATATGCTCGGTAATGCTGGGAGCTGCATAAGAATAGATGCTTCAGCGAGTGCTGATGGTTCCGGAACTCCCGACCGGCTTCAGATGGTGTATATCATCCCGGCTGCTGACGGAACACTGGTCGGTACAGCGCACTATGGTTTTGAGAGTGCGGAAGGTTTTGGACGGAGATTTTCGTACATTATGAAAACATTGACCCTTATCAACAGAAATTGAAATGCTGTCTTTATTGAAGAGAGAGAAAGTGAGGAAACGCAGAAAGTATATTACGTGGACAGGAGACGGAGTTTTGTTGTATTATTAATGATTAGAATATATGATGGTTTTGGCTGCAATATCCGGGAGGACGACAGGGAACAGCAGGCAGCCTTAAGTATGGCATGCGGGATCAGCGTATTGTTTATAGCAATAGCGGGAGCAATGCAGGGAATGATGGCAATAGACGGCAGCAGGCTCGTGAGCGGCAGATCCATGCTGGTGGTTCTGTGTCTGGCAGTCGGTACGGTTATAGGCGAACTGGCAGGGATTGAAAAAGCTTTTGAAAAGTTTGGAGAATGGTTAAAACAAAAAAGCGGCATATCTGCCATGGTCATTTTAGAGATATTCACGGCGACAGAGGGATCACAGAGGCGGAGTAATAATGGGAAAAAAGTATAATGAAACTGAGATAAGAGCTGATTACCGCAGGCTCACACTGCTGCTCATCGAAAAGGGGATGACGATCACCACAATGGAGTCGGCAACTTCCGGACAGATAGCATCACTGATCACCGATACCGAAGGCTCTTCCGCAGTATTGAAGGGTGCTTTCATTACTTATTGTAATGAAGCAAAGATCATGCAGGGTGTCCCGCGTGAAGTGCTGGAAAAGCATACCGTGTATTCGGAAGAGACGGCGGCGGCCATGGCAAAGGCCTGTGCCGAATGCTATACGGCAGATATCGGGATAGGTGTGACCGGCACTATGGGAAATACCGATCCGGCAAATCCAGATGCATCCGTTCCGGGGCAGGTATATTTTGCAATCGGGATAAACGGAGATGTCAGAGCGTATCATGTTACACTTGAACCTCTGGAGAGCAGGCTGGCTTACAAGCTTGCAGTGGCAAAAGAGATATATGATAAGCTGATGGAACGCTTGAAAAAATATATGGAAAGAGGAAATTTACGGGAATTCTATGAGAAAAACATGTATGGTGTATGGAGGGAAGGTGAGAAACTTTCCTATGAACTTCAGGGAGAGGATCCGAAGGCGAAGGAGCTTAAAAGTAATCCCTTCGAGGTGGTCGGAGGAGAACTGGTAAAGCTCTGTGTCGAGGCAGATGGCCGGAAGACGGAGTTTACCGTGCATGCATATCTGCCTGCGGATGAAGACAGGGAACGTTTTCCGAAAGGTGCGCCTTTTATCGTCTGCATGCATCCTGTTTTGCCGACAGCTTTCCTTGTATCAAAAGGATATGCGGTATTTGTTCTCGAGATCGGAAAGATCGCGTCCGATGATACAAAACATCTGGGAGCATTCTATGAGCTTTATCCTTACGGAGAAAAGAACGAAGAACAGACAGGTGTGCTGATGGCCTGGGCCTGGGGTGCATCAAAGGTACTGGACGCCGTATATGCCGGACTTGATAAAGAGTATAAGCTTGATCCGCAGGCTTCGATGGTAACGGGTGTATCAAGGTGGGGCAAAGCCACTGCGGTTTGTGCGGCCTTTGATCACAGATTCCGTATGAGTATCCCGACCTGCTCCGGCGCCGGAGGACTGGCTTTATACAGCGTTATATCTGAAGGAAAAACCTATGACCTGAGCAAAGTGGGAGGACCCTCCGAGTATACATACGGGCAGAACGAGCCGCTAAGCTGTCTGCAGTCCGACGGTGAGAGGGGCTGGTTTAACGATGCATTCCTGCAATATAAAACGCCTGCGGAGATACCGATGGATCAGGAGAAGCTGGTGAGCCTTGCGATGGATAAGGAACGGTATTATTTTATCATCGCAGCATGTATGGGAGAGGACTGGGTGAATGCGCCTGCCATGTGGGAATGCTATAAGAGGGCAGCAGGAGACTTTGAGATGGCAGGTATTGGTGATAATCTCGCGGTTCATTTCCATAAAGAAGGTCATGCTGTGCTTGAAGAAGATGCAGCCTTGTTTACAGGGTATTTTGAGCATATGTATTACGGATCGGATAACGGCATTGATATGGCTGCTCTGAAGACTACGGTATTTGAGGGGCAGGAATGACATTTCATGATTGCAGTTGTAGTATCGGAGCAATAAAGAAATATATTATCAGTTTGGAGATAATAAGATGTTTAAAAGAGATAATCTGAAGAAACGTATAGGGATGACGCTGTTCGGAGTCATTATCTGTGCGATCAGTGTGGGGATATTCAAGATCGCTGCACTCGGAGTGGATCCGTTCCAGTCATTTATGGCAGGACTTGATGCACTGGTACCTATAGATTTCGGTACTTTGTACGTGATCACAAATGCAGTCCTTCTGATATTTGCGCTTATATTTGATAAGCATTATATAGGGATAGCAACATTCATAAATCTGTTCCTGCTCGGATATATCACACAATTCACATATGACTTTCTTCAGACGCTTATAGTTGAACCCTCCGTTTTCGTCAGGGTATTATGTCTGATTATCGGCGTGGTCATCATATGTTTCGGTTCTGCTTTTTACATGACCGCTGATCTCGGTGTTTCTACTTATGATGCTATTGCCCTGATAATATGCAACACCTGGAAAAAGGGAAAGTTTCAATATGTGAGGATAATCACCGACCTGATCTGCGTTATACTCGGATGTATATTGTTTATAATATCGGGTGGCAGCTTGTCGGCGATCCCTACCATAGCAGGAATAGGAACGATAATAACCGCATTCTTCATGGGACCTTTGATAGAATTCTTTAATGTACATATTGCGAGACCGATACTGGGCAAATCTGATGAGCAGGTGGAAACCACGGGGACGGACCTTGTGGTTTTCCGGGACAAAAATATTAGGGAGTAAACATAATGTCAAAGCTTGCAATACTGTTTCCGGGGATAGGATATAACTGTGACAGGCCGCTATTATATTATGGGAGAAAGCTGGCCGAACGAAACGGCTATGAATGCAGAGCCGTTAATTATGTATATAACGGAGATATGAATATCAGGGGAAATGTGCAGAAGATGGAAGAAGCCTTTAAGGAGTTGTATCTGCAGGCACAGGAAATCCTCTCCGGTGAGGATACTGGCAGATATGATGAAGTGCTCTTTATCTCCAAGAGCGTAGGGACGGTTATCGCGGCGGCCTACGCTAAACTGCTGCAGGATAAGAAAATATGTGATGCTTCCGGGATAAGGCATGTGTTATATACACCGCTGGAGTATACTTTTAAATATGATCCGGCAAATGCTGCCGCCTTTCTTGGCACAGCCGATCCCTGGTGTGTACCTGAAGAGGTGATACGGATAGCAAAAGAACGGAATGTTCCCATTCATGTATATGAGGCGGCAAACCATTCGTTAGAGACAGGCAGCGTTACGGCAGACATTGAAATCCTTAAAGATGTTATGGAAAAGACGGAAGTATTCATCAGAGAAGCCTGATAAGACAGATCATTGAGGAAGAGAGGGGATAGCAATGGAAATCTGGGATCTGTATGATCGCGAAGGGAATGTGACCGGAGAGAGCTGGGTGAGAAGCGCCGGAAACTATAAAGAAATCCCGAAGGGCAGATATCACATGGTCTGCGATATCCTGGTAAAACATACGGACGGAACATATCTGCTGACTAAGAGGGATATGAGCAAGGATGTGTATCCGGGTTACTGGGAGGCGAGCGCAGGCGGTTCGGCTGTTGCCGGGGAAGATCCCATCAGCTGTGCAAAGCGGGAATTATTTGAGGAAACGGGGATCAGGGCAGATG
>JAIKYA010000121.1 GCA_024683645.1 Lachnospiraceae bacterium | reverse complement strand
GATATCTATTACGGGAAAAAGACTTATGCGGTCTATGATAAGTCGGCACTTCAGTGGAATCAATTTATGCATGACTTTTGTGAGGATGAGGCGACGAAGAAGTATCGCGATAGACGAAAAGCTGCAGCGGCTCTTTGGAAGATCGTGCGAGAGTCGGACCGGGAGAAAAAGTATTCGCATGAACTTTTGGAGGAATATGCTGAATGTATGAAGAAGTTTTAAACAAAGTGCAGGCACAGGCAGAAAGGCTGGATTCTTTGGAAGATTGGCTGTTTGTTGCAGTAAATACCATGAAAGCGATTGTTACAAACAGCGCAAAAGGTCAGGAGCCGGTTGTGTTGAAAGCAGCGGATTGTAAAAACACTTCCGAGGTACAGCGGTTCTATGACCGGATCCAGGGAATGTACGGCAGGGAAGGATTTTCCTACAGAAATCATCCGAAGTACTATTATCTGAGTTCACTTATTGCTATTTTTCCGGCAAAAGAACTGTCGGATGACGACAGAGAATTCATCCGAAAATGCTATGAAGCGGAAGAATATCTGTTATATTCATAAACGAACAGGATTTCCGTTTACGGGCCTATAAACTATGACGGGGGGATCATGAAAGTCAGATTAATAAAAATGGATCAGGAAGAGTATGATGTTTTTTATCAAAGAAGTTTTGAACATCATGTCAGGGAATTGATCCTGGAAGAAAAGATGTCCGAGAAAGCAGCGGAAAAAGAGACAACAGAAGAATTGAGAGCCATGCTTCCGAAGATATAAAACAGAGTTTTCTCTGCGATTTTGAAATATATGAGAAAGACCGAAGAAAAGGATATGCATCGGAAAGCCTGAAACAAATGGAGAACGATGCAAAGCAAGCAGTAGGGAAAGTGTACTGTTTGTTGCTGATGAAAATGCAGCGGCTATCGCATTGTATGAAAAATGCGGCTATGTATCTTTTCGTGAATTCAATTACGGGAAATATATGAAAAAGACGCTCTGAGGACAAGAGGACCGTCCCCGTGTCCTCGGATAACAGGCGGAAAATGAGGACAGGAGGACCGTCCCCGCGTCCTCACTGTTGATCAAGAGGAAGAGGAATATATTATGGTATGCAATGGGAAAACGGAAGGAACATATTCATCCGAAAAGATGAATGCGCTGATCATCGGAGGCAGTGGAGGGCTGAGCAGTGTAGTAGCCCAAATGGCGATGGAGCAATACCGGGTGTGGACACTGACACGCGGTGTGCATGAGCTGCCGGAGGGAGTGAGGGCACTGAGGGCTGATCGAAACGACCTGTCGGCTTTAAAACAGGTTTTATCCGGAGCGGGCGTCAGATGGGATGTGGTATTTGACTGCATCTGTATGAACCGGGAACAGGCAGAGGCTGATCTTGCGATACTGCCGGAATACACCGACCGTCTTGTTATGGTTTCGACCGATTCGGTTTATGATGGACGGTATAAAAGGATACCGGAGAGAGAAGACGGCATATGTGTAGATGAGCCGGGTGATACACAGGATTGCAGCTATGCCGGAAACAAACGGCATATGGAAGAAGTGTTCATAAAGGATATGAGTTCCGGCTTAAAGATCACCATCTTCCGGCCGGGACATATCTACGGCCCGGGATTTCTGCTCGGATGTTTTCCCGAGCACAGCAGACAAAAGGAGCTGCCGGAGCTGATCCTTAAAGGTGAGGAGATACGGCTGGTCGGAATGGGAAGCTATGTGATCCATCCGGTCTATGTGGATGATCTGGCCGGAGCGCTGGTTGACTGTGTGCATAAGGAAAAAGCTTACGGGGAGATCTTCTGCATAGGCGGACCGGAAGCGATAGAGAATAAGACATATTACGAAACCATAGCCGGATGCCTTGGAACCAGGGCGGTGATAAAGGAGATACCTCTGGAGGGATACCTTGATAAGCATCCGGAATATGCCGGTAATCTGTGCCACAGAGTTTATGATCTGACAAAACTAAGAGAAGCAGGCATCAGGCTGCCATCGACAGGACTGCATGAAGGGATAGAAAAGACCTTGAAATATATGGGATATCTGTAAGGAGGAGCGTAATGAGTGAACTGAATGATACTTCATCCGTAAAACAGCAGTATGCAACTTCGGAGAAGCTGAGTACCAGGATATCGATCCATGATAAATATTCTACAAACAAGACGGGCTTTGCAAACTGGATATTTTCAAACTACAGGATAGAGCCGGGAATGAAGATACTGGAACTGGGCTGCGGTACCGGAGATATGTGGAAGAACAAGGAGAAACTGATACGTTCATGCGCAAAGCTGGTGCTGTCTGATTTTTCGGAGACGATGGTTGAGACGGCAAAGAATAAACTCGGGGAGTATGACAACGTTGAATACAGAACGATAGATATACAGGACATCCCTTACGATGACGGATGCTTTGAAGCAGTGATCGCCAATATGATGCTTTATCATGTTCCGGATATAAATAAAGCGCTTGGAGAAGTCAGCCGTGTGCTGAAGGACGGCGGAAGCTTCTACTGCGCGACTTTCGGTGAACACGGGATAGTAGAGTATCTTGCAGGCGTGCTCGGCGATTACGGTGTCGGGGATGACTCAAACAAAAACTTTACACTTCAGAACGGCGGAGAAATACTGAAAAGGGTATTTCCCAAGGTTGAGAAACTGGGATATAAGGATTCTCTGGCTGTGACGGAGCTGGATGATATGGTAGGATATATCTATTCGCTCTCATCCATGACCCGCCTTTGCGATATACCGAGAGAGACTATAAAGGAAAGGCTTGCAAGGGAGATGGAAAACGGTGTTCTTAACGTGCCGAAGGAATACGGGATGTTTGTGGCAGTCAGGGGTAACAGGTGACGGATACGATGACGGAACATAAGGCTGATCATCAGAAGGTGTATTATCATCTTCCGGGCTTATTTGAATTCTATGAGTTTTATAAGCTGTTTCTGAAACTGTTCAGGGAACACAGGGAATACTTCTACGAATGGTGCGATATAGCTTCAATCTACGGTGCGCCTGCAGACTGTATATGGGGAGGCGGACGTGTCGGCTTCGGTGATGCCGATCCTGAAGACGTAGAGGCATTGATGAAGGAATATGATATTTCTGCCGGACTGTGCTTCAGTAACTCTCTGCTTAAGGAGCAGCATCTTTCCGACAGGAAATGCAACAGGCTGTGTTCGCTGTTTGAAAAAAACGGAAATGCCGGAAACGCAGTGATAATCAGCTCCGATCTGTTATTGGAATATATCGGTAAAAACTATCCCGGCTTCTGTTTTGTTTCATCAACTACAAAGGTCCTGACGGAGTTTGAAGAGCTTGAAAAGGAATTAAACAGGCCGGAGTTTCGTTATGTGGTAGCGGATTTCAGGCTGAATAAGGAGTTTGAAAAACTGGAAAAGCTGTCGGATGATCATAAAGCCAAACTTGAGTTTTTATGTAATGAATGCTGCCGGACCGGATGTTATGAACGAAAAAAATGTTATGAAAATGTGAGCAGAAAGAGCCTGGGGGAGGATTGTGAAGATCATGTCTGTGTATCCCCGGATGCATCGGCCGGATATCGTTTTTCTGCGGCGATGGAAAACCCGGCATTTATATCTACGGAGGATATACTGAATATATACAGGCCGATGGGTTTTTCGAATTTCAAGATCGAGGGCCGCAGTCTGGGAAGTGCCATGATACTGGAAATTCTGCTATACTATATGACAAAACCGGAATGCAGGCTTAAAGTCAGGGAAGAGATATACCTGGACAGTTCACTTGATCTGTTTTGAAAACCACAAGGTCCGTCCCCGTGGTTTTCCGTGGTTTTCGCTAAAAGGGAGCAGAAGTAATGAAGACTATATATCAATTTATACCGGATAAGAAAAAAAGAGAAACAGTTGCCAAGATATGCAGGGAGCAGAATATAGCTCTGAGAGAGCTTTCATTAAAAGATCTGAACCGGACCGTGGCGGCGATCTGCGGTGTGGGTATGAAAACGGCGGCTGCGCATAAAAGCGCTCCGGCTATGTATATGCTGCCTGAGATCATGCTGTTTTACGGGATTGATGATAAGGGGCTCGACCTTTTTCTGGATGCGTATAATATGAGCGGTGCGACGATGATCCGCCTGAAGGCTGTGATAACTCTGACAAATCTGGGCTGGACCTTATATGAACTGGCAGAAGAACTGGGAAAAGAATGAACGAACATGAACTGAAAAACATAAAGCGCTTTACCGAGCTGGCAGAGCGTGCAAGGCAGAGTGGTGTATATACATACTCGGATTTTCATTCACCGGAAACAGCAGCTCTGGCCTATGAAGCTGCACGAGAGGGAGAGATCACGATGTGGGGAGGAACGGAAGGCTGCGAACGGGTAGTGGTCCGCTTCGGTGATCCGAAGGAACTGGCATATGAGGAAGAGTTTCCGATCCGTATCCTGTATGTCACCCCCAGACAGGAAAAGTTTGCGGACAGGCTGAGTCATCGGGACTTTCTCGGCGCCATACTTAATCTCGGGATCGAGAGGTATGTGACGGGTGACATCATAGTCAGCGGGAACTCGGCATATTTTTTCGTGCTGGAAGATATGGCAGATTATATATGTTCGGGGCTGGAACGTATAAAGCATACTGCCGTAAAATGCAGTGTGAGCGAAGAAGTACCCAGGGACTGCCTACCAAAGCTGTGTGAGGAAAATGTAACGGTTTCGTCACCGCGTCTTGATGCAATACTTGCGAAGGTTTATCATTTATCAAGGGGAGAAGCAAAGAGGCTCTTTGAAGCCGAGAAGATAACGGTAAACGGGAGACTGTGCAGGAATCCGGAGACCGTACTTAAGGAGAACAGTAAGATTTCCACGAGAGGTTACGGCAAACTTGAGTATCGCGGGCAAGAACATACTACGAAGAAAGGAAAGACCAGCATAACCATATGGCGTTATGTATAGATAAAAAAATACGGAGAAGAGATGACAGCATTGTTTAATTGATTTTGTCTGAAGGTATATGATCAGCAATGGAAAAAGGAAGTATATTTAAGAATAAGAATTCATTGGTCATAGATGAGAAAACACCGCTGCTTGTCCTGGCAGGACCTATGTTTCTGGAACTGTTTCTCAATACCATGCTCAATAATATCGATATGCTCATGCTGAGCCATTATGACGAATATGCAGTCGGAGCAGTAGGAAATGCCAATACCATAATGTTCATGATGAACATCCTGTTCAATGTCATAGCGACGGCAACCAGTGTGGTGGCCGCCCAATACCTGGGCGCAAAACAGTATGATCGGATGAACATGATCTATACCCTGGCTGTAATGGTAAATCTTTTTATAGGTATTGTTTTAAGCGGGGCATTCTGCGCGGCAAATCCGCTGATCATGAATTTCCTGCACGTATCGCCCGAGATGAGACCGTATTCGATGATATATATCTATATCGTGGGAGGCGGAGGTTTTATCACAGCGGTATTTAACGTAATGCTGCAGATACTGAGATGTAACGGATATACCAAGATAGGTATGTGGGTCTCCTTTGCGATCAACATCATCAATATCATAGGCAATTATCTCTTCCTGTACGGACCGCTCACTTTCCTGAAAATGGGTGTTGCCGGAGTTGCGATATCGACGGTTACAGCGCGTCTTATAGCAGTCATTGCACTCCTGCTTTTCTTCTATGCGGTAAAGATCGGAAAGATATCTCTCCGTTATCTCAATCCGTTTCCGGGAAGGCTGCTCGGAAAAATGATAAAGATAGGTCTGCCTACTGCGGGCGAAACGCTTACTTACAATCTGTATCAGACTACCCTGCTTTCCTTTGTAAATGCGATGGGGAATGATTCGGTAAATGCCAGGGCTTACTGCAACACACTGATCTCTTTTGCAATGATATTTTCCAATGCATCAGCCATGTCGACGCAGATAATCACGGGACATCTCGTGGGTGCAGGGAAAAATGACGAGGCTTATAAAAGAGTATTTAAAACGCTCAGGACGTCGCTGCCCATAACAATAGCGCTTGCGGCAGTCAATGCACTGTTATGCAGATACACGCTGAGGATCTTTACGTCCAACAGCAATATCATCGCGCTCGGGCAGATGATCATGATAGCGGATATATTTGTTGAAACAGGCCGCTGCCTGAACATGACTTTTGTGAGCAGTCTGAAAGCGGCCGGAGCATATATTTTCCCGCTTATAATGGGTATAGTCTGCAACTGGGGACTGGGGCTTACAACCGGATATATAGCAGGAGTGGCATTGGGCCTGGGGGTAGCCGGAATATATGCCGGTACGGCTACGGATGAGTGTATCCGCGGTCTTATAGTTATGTACTACTGGTACAGGAAGAAGTGGCTCGGCAAGTCTGTTGTCGAAAAGAGGTAGAAAGTATATTATGAAAGAGTTCTATATTGACTGTGACGGGATAAGACTGCATGCAAAGCTGGACCGTCCCAAAGGAAAGGATAAAAGTCCGCTGTGCATACTTGTGCACGGATTCACCGGACATATGGAGGAAGAACACATTATCGCTGCGCAGAGGGCAATGAATGATGCCGGAGTAGCGGTACTGCGTGCGGAGATGTACGGGCACGGCGGAAGTGACGGTAAATTCCGTGAACACACTCTTTATAAATGGGTGACGAATGCGCTCGCACTTATCAGCTATGCAAAGTCACTGGACTTTGTGAGCAAAATGTATTTCTGCGGACATTCCCAGGGAGGTCTGCTTACCATGCTTATAGGGGGGATGTGTGCGGATGAGCTGAAAGCGATCATTCCTCTTTCGCCGGCGTGGATGATACCGGAGGATGCCAGGAACGGACAGCTTCTGGGGAGTGCTTTTGATCCGGTGCACATACCGGATGCCCTGAAAATATGGGATACGGAGCTGAACGGGGATTATATAAGGGTAGCGCAGACCATTCATGTGGAAAATGAGATCGCAAGATACAAAGGACCTGTAGTGATCATCCATGGAGATGAGGATGGAACGGCCCCGTTCATATATTCGGAAAAGGCGCAGGAATTATATAAGAATGCAAGGCTTATACCCGTGCGCGGAACGGGACATTGCTTTGAAGGACGTATAAACGAGTTCGCCGAAGCCGTGCGCAGTGCACTTGCATATATAAACGGAACCGAAGGTGCAGGGAAAACATTTTTTACAGAATAAACGGGAGGTAATATGAGCAGAAAAGTAAAATGGCTTGAGAATGCCGTGTTTTATGAGATCTATCCCCAGTCTTTTAAAGATACCGACGGAGACGGTATAGGAAATATATGCGGGATAACTGAAAAACTGCCGTACATCAAAGAACTCGGATGCAATGCCCTATGGCTTAATCCCTGTTTTGATTCGCCTTTCGGGGATGCGGGATATGATGTGTCAGACTATTACAAAGTAGCTCCGAGGTACGGAACAAATGATGATATAGTGAGGCTTTTTGAAGAAGCACACAGTCTGGATATGCATGTTCTCCTTGATCTGGTGCCGGGGCATACTTCATGGAAACATCCCTGGTTTCTTGAAAGTATGAAGGCTGAAAAGAATGAGTATACTGACCGTTATATATGGACGGACAGTATATGGGAATCACCGGAGGGGTATGGTTCACTGCGGGGAATCTCCGATCGTGACGGCAGCTGCCTGGTGAATTTTTTTACACATCAGCCGGCACTGAATTACGGCTTTTTTAAACCTGACCGTCCCTGGCAGCAGGCAATGGATTCGGAGGGCGCGCTGGCAAGCAGAAAAGCCATGAAGGATGTGATGGCGTACTGGCTTTCAAAAGGTTGCGACGGTTTTCGTGTTGATATGGCAGGGTCGCTCGTAAAAAATGATGAAGAGAGTAAAGGAACCATCGCCCTGTGGCAGGATATCAGGAACTTTCTGGATGAGAGCTTTCCGGAAGCAGTGCTCGTATCGGAATGGGGCGAGCCGGATAAGAGTATAGAGGGCGGCTTCCATATGGATTTCCTGCTCCACTTCGGCCCTTCGCATTACAATGATCTGTTCCGCTGTGAGAAGCCCTTCTTTGGAGGAGAGGGAGATGCTTCGGAGTTCGTTGCCAGGTATATGGACAGTTATACAAAGGCTGTGGGAAGAGGCTTCTTATGCATTCCTTCCGGAAATCATGATATGGACAGACTCTCACGTACGATAAGCGGAGATAAGGCTAAAATGGCTTTCGCCTTTCTGCTGTCCATGCCCGGGGCGCCTTTCATATATTACGGTGACGAGATAGGCATGCGCTATGTTGAGGATCTGATCTCTGTAGAGGGTGGTTACGGAAGGACAGGTTCCAGATCACCGATGCAATGGGATGACAGCGTAAATGCGGGCTTTTCGGACGCGGATGCAGAAAGACTGTATATCCCGCAGGATCCGGATCCGAACAGACCGAATGTCAAGGCTATGATGCAGGATGAGGGCTCACTTCTGAATGAGGTGAGGAAGCTGATCGCTGTCCGCCGGGCAAACAATGCTTTAAATAATGCGGGCGGTATAGAGTTTATATCTGATGGAGCAGCAGGAAAGCCGCTGGTGTATTACCGGAGCGGCGACGAAGGAGAGAAGATAATGGTCGCTCTGAATCCGGGCTGTGAAGATGTAAAACTGGAGTTTTCCGAAAAGCCGGGTGAAGTCATATACTGTCTTGGAGGAGAACCGCTGTTTTCAGACGGGCAGTGTATGATACGGCGCGAATCGGCTTTTTTTGTAAAACTGACAGCAGCTGAAGTAAAACCATGAGGACCGTCCCCGTGGTTTCAAACCATGAGGACCGTCCCCGTGGTTTCCCCGTGGTTTCACGTGGTTTTAGGAGGAAGTGTATGACAGAGAATTTTTCCGGACAGTTTGAAAAACTCATAGATGTATTTGTTGATTACGAACACAGGAGCCGTAAGAATCTCATCGATGTTCTGTTTGAGACCGGAAAGATGTTCCGCCTGACTAAGGTGGTGTCCGAGTTCTACAGAAATGCCACCGATCAGAGGGACGGCAAGGGAGAGATACTTTGCGAATATGATATAGGTCCGGCAGAAAAAGTGGTAATGTGCAAAAGCGTAACGGCCCTGTCCGGAGCCATCGTAAAATGTACCGCATATACATCGAATGACCAGCCTCCATACAGTGATGAAGAACTGCGCCAGCTGGATCTGTGCATGCGTGCACTGCAGAGTTTCATAAGCCGCAGCAGGATGCAGAGGGCCATAGAGACTCTCGGTTATCATGATGAGGACGGTTATCCCAATTTTCCGTATTATTTCCGTTATCTTGAACGTATGAATGCTACCTGCGGATTCAAAGATCAGGTAGCGCTTATCTATAACCTGCGGCAGTTTTCGATAATAAACAGGGATCTGGGAAATCAGACCGGAAACGTGGTGATGCGCAGTCATTACGAAGCGATGAAAGAGATAGTCGGAGAGCAGGGCATAGTCTGCCGTGTAGGCGGTGATAATTTTGCGATGATATTTTCGGCTGATAAGCTGAAGTCCGTGCTCAAGGCAATGGAAGGAATACCGGTCCTTTATGATAAAGATAATGACAGGCGCGTGATGGTGTCAGCCTGTGCAGGGGTCTTCATAATCCCACCCGATTTCGTGTTTGAAAGACCCGGCAGCATAGTGGAGCTTGTATTTCCCGCATGTCAGAAAGCAAAACTGGAAAAAGACGGCATCATAGAATATGTCAGCAAAAAGAGTTTTGAGGAAAGAGAAAAGTTTTTAAGAGTCCGCAGGAGTTTCGAAGAGGGGCTTGCAAAGGAAGAATTCCGGGCTTACTACCAGCCGAAAGTAGATGTGCTTACAGGTAAGATAGTCGGCGCAGAGGCATTATGCCGCTGGATAAGGGACGGCCGTGTGGTGCCTCCGATGGATTTTATACCGATACTTGAACAGAATACGGATATCTGCAGCCTGGATTTTTATATGCTTGAAAAGGTGTGTAAGGATATCAGCAGGAGGCTTTCCGAAGGCAGGAAGGTGGTGCGTGTTTCGGTGAACTTCTCGCGTAAACATCTGCTGGATGTGGATCTTTTGGAAAACATAGTACGTGTCATCGAAAAAAATAAAGTACCGTATAAGTATATCGAGATTGAGCTTACCGAGACCAATACCGAAGTTGATTTCAAGAAGTTGCAGCGTCTTGTGAACGGTCTGCAGGAAGTGGGTATAAGCGCAGCAGTGGATGATTTCGGAGTGGGGTATTCTTCTCTGAACCTGGTGAGAGAGCTGCCGTGGAATGTGCTGAAAATAGACCGCAGCCTTCTTCCGGGGATGGAGAATGAGCGAAAGAAACTGTCTACTATTGTTTTCGGACATATAGTCTCCCTGGCAAATGCAATGGGTATAGAGTGTATAACCGAAGGTGTGGAGACCGCCGAACAGGTAGAACTGTTAAAGGAATACGGTTGTCCGGCAGCGCAGGGCTTCTATTATGATAAGCCGCTGCCGTATGAGGAATACGAGAAAAAGCTGGATATCGGTAAATACTGAGAGAGGGAAAAAAGATGAAAAACGATGAACTGAAAAAGTACTATTTCGGGGCATACAGCCTCGAGGAAAAAGAAGACGGGTGGATACAGGCATATCAGTATACAAAGGAGCAGATGGATTACTTTAAGGGAGCCTTTGAGTTCTGGTATGAAAGATGTTCGGCTACTACTGCAAAAACGATCGAAATGGTGACAGAGGCTACCGAGCTTTCCTTTGATTACAGCTTTATATGGCTCGGCTCGGCTGATTCTTTTGAACTGGCTGTTGACGGACAGATCACGGATATCGTGTACGTAAAGGATATCCTGGAAGAGAAAGGACATATACTGAAGAAGACGCCGGAAGGTTATCCGGTATGGGAACTTCCGATAGACGGAAAGATCTCGTGGAAACTCCCGGAAGGAAAGAAGAGTGTTGTAGTCTATCTGCCTGCAGATGCCACAGTGCTGGTAAGAAATCTTAATATCAACGCAGAAGCGGAAGTGCAGGAAAAGGGCGCAAAGGTTCTGTGGCTCGGCGATTCCATCACCCAGGGTTACGGCCCGCTGCGTTCGGCTATGACATATGTCAGCGTGGCAAACCGTCTGCTGAATTATGATATCATCAATCAGGGGATCGGCGGATATATCTATGATAAGAAATCGCTGATGAAGATGGACGGATATACTCCCGATAAGATCATCACAGCCCTCGGAACCAACCAGTTCCGTTCCGAGACCATGAAAGATGTGGAAGAGTATTATGAGACACTCACAGCTATATACGGCAATGAGATACCCATCCTTTGTATTTCGCCCGTGTGGCGTGATGAGAAGGAAGCTTATGAAAAGTTTGTGAGCTTTTGCGAGAATATAAAAAGGATCGCAGGCAGTTATAAAAACGTAACGGTAGTTGACGGGTTTGACATGATCCCTCATCTTAACGAATACTATCTGGACGGTCTGCATCCCAACTGTCTGGGGACGGAGAATTACGGAAGAAATCTCGTGGAAGCGATAAGAAAAGCCGGATTTTAAAGATAAAGCCGAAGGGAAAAGATATATGCATATTTACGTAGACTATGATGACTGTCTTTGTGAGACCGCCAGGTATTTTACAAAGATAGCGGCGGAAATGTTCGGAAAGAATGTGCCATATGAGAAAGTACGTTTTTTCAATCTCCAGGATTCCTTTTCGCTGACGGATGTACAGTATGAAGAGCTGATGATCGAAGGACACAGACCGGAAGTACTGCTGGCTTTCGAGGAAACGCCGGGAGCAGCCGGCACTCTGAATGCATGGGCTGATGCCGGGATAGAAGTGTCGATAATAACCGGGCGTCCTTACAGCGCTTATGAGCCCTCACGGGAATGGCTGGACGGGCACGGACTGGAGCGGCTGAAGCTGTTTTGTTTTAACAAGTACGGACGTGACAGCTTTATAAAGAACAGTGATTTCAGCCTGGAAAAAGAGGATTATTACAGGATGCATTTTGATTATGCGGTGGAAGATTCTCCTGCGGCTTTCCGCTTTTTTGATCATCTTCCCGGGCTGAAGGTATGTGTTTATGACAGACCCTGGAATCGGGAATGCACATTTCCGGGAGATAATTATCACAGATGCCGGGACTGGGAGAGTATAGAAAAGATTGTCGTTCCTGTTGACACGGAATGACAGCGGGCTGTGTCATCCGCAGGCGAAGCTTTAGATAAAGGAGAGAGGAAAATGATAGGACTGATCGTGGCGCGTTCAAGAAATAACGTGATCGGAAAGAACGGACAGATCCCCTGGAGGATAAAGGGGGAACAGAAGCAGTTTAAGGAGCTGACTACCGGAAATGTTGTGGTCATGGGACGGAAATCCTATGAAGAGATAGGACATCCCTTGCCGAACCGTTTGAACATCATCGTATCCCGGAGCGGTAATTACGAAGGGGATAAGCTGCTTACGGCCCGGTCCGTACAGGAAGCGATAGCTCTCGCACGGGATGAAGAAGCACTGCGCCGTGCAAACTTTGAGCCGCAAAGAAACCTGAATATCTATATTTCGGGTGGCTACGGGCTTTATAAAGAGGCCATTCCCTTTGTTGATAAGATGTTTATCACGGAAGTGGATACGCTCGTTGAGGACGGGGATGTCTTCTTTCCGGAATTCAATGCCGATGAGTTTGAAAAAAAGACAGGAGAGAGCGGGGGCGATGATATCAGCTTTATCCGCACCGTATATACCAGACGCGTGCAGACAAAGAAGGCAGGGGATAAGGAACTCACATACAGAAAACTCACCGAGGCTGATCTGGATACTTTTATCAATATGCGGATCACGCAGCTTACGGAAGAATATACCTCGGAGGGACGTGAGGTGCCAAAGAACGTGAATCTGGCAGGAGTGCTTAAGGAGTATTATCTCAGGCATCTGGCGGACGGGACTTTTGTTTCGTGGCTGGCCCTGGACGGGGGAGAGATCATCGGAACAAGCGGAATGTCCTTTGTCGAGAAGCCGCCGTATTTCACCTGTCCTACAGGAAGACTGGGGCTTTTATCAAGCATGTTCACCAATCCCGCTTACAGGCGGATGGGGATCGCACAGGACCTCTTAAACCGTGTTGTGGAAGATGCGAGGGATTATGGCTGCGGATCAGTCTGGATCACAGCCTCGGATATGGGAGTGAAGCTGTATACCGCATACGGCTTTGAACATAACGGGAACTTTATGCAATACAGATTCTGAGATAGTATAGTTACTGCTCATGAGGGATAGGATCTTTGAGACGTAAAATGAGGGAAGATATATGAGACTGGTACTGGTACGACACGGAGAACCTGACTACGAACATGACTGCCTGACCGAAAAAGGAAAAAAGCAGGCGGAGATCGTGGCACGGAGACTAATGAAAGAAGGGATCGAAGAAATATATTCTTCGCCGCTCGGGCGGGCAAGGCAGACGGCGGAGCCTTTTGCGGAACTCTCGGGGATCGGGAAGGTTCAGATCCTTGATTTTATGCGTGAGATCCGATACGGCCGTGAGGATGCCCTGTACAAAAGCGGCAATCCCTGGACTGTTGCTTTTGATCTGGTCAGAGAGGGGTATGACCTGCAGAGTTCAAAGTGGCGGGAGTACCCGGGCTATGAGGAAAACACGGCCGTTACTGATGCGGATAAGGTAAGGACAGGCACGGATGAGTGGCTGGCGTCGATCGGTTTTGAACGTGAAGGACTCTACTACCGCTGTACGGGGGAAAGTGATACTGAGCGGAGTCTCGCTCTGTTTTCGCACGGCGGTTCTTCTACGGCATTCATGTCGCAGGTGATGAACATACCCTTTCCAAAGCTGTGTGTTCTTCTGGCAAATCTTCAGCATACCTCTGTCACCATATTAAGCTTCGATTCCACACCCGGAGCACTCTCCATGCCCTTCATCGAACTGGCCTGTGATGTGGCACATCTGGAAGAAGAATGATGCCTCAAAAACTGTAAACTGCAGGCGGCGGTGGCTTGAACGAACCGCCGTTTTTTGGTATAATGTGAACGATTGTGTGAACAGATTAAGGAGTCGGCTATGAAAGAAATAAAAGTCGTGGCGCTTTGTACTTCAAGGATATATGATCCACAGGTTCATGATTATATCGAAAAACTGAATGAAGATCTGAAAAAAGACGGATACGTTCTGATGGTATTTACAATAAATTCAGATCTGTATTGGGAAGATGCCAATATTTCGGCAGAGACCAGTGTGTTTGATATCCTGCCTTATCAGTCTGCAAAAGCCGTCGTGATCATGGATGAGAAGATCAAGAATCACAGCGTGGCCGAAAAGATAATAGCAAAGAGCAAAGAATATGGTAAGCCTGTGATAGTCGTTGACGGTGAATATGAAGGCACCTCGAGCATAAAGTTTGATTATGCCGCCGGCTTTGAAAAGGTGGTCGAGCATGTTTTTGAGATGCGGCAGATCAGAAAGCCGCACATAATGGCCGGGATCCCGGACAATCCTTTTTCCGATGAGAGAATAGAGATCTTTAAGAAAGTCATACAAAGGCATGGCCTTGTTTTTGATGAGTTCATGCTCAGTTACGGACAGTTCTGGGCAAGACCGGCGATAGAAGCTGCGGAAAAACTGATCGCCGGGGGAGAGATCCCGGATGTGATCGTCTGTGCAAATGACATAATGGCGATCAACGTGAGCGATGTGCTGAAAAAACACGGCATCCGTGTGCCGCAGGACTGCATGGTCACGGGCTTTGACGGCTATGATGAGGTGTTTCTCACGGAGCCGAAGATCACTACCGCAAGCTGCACCACTCCGGAACTGGCGGAGGCAACTGCGGCGATGATAAGAAAAGCGGGGGAAGGCACGTGCGGGAGCATCAGTGTTGTGCCGGTATTCATTGCAAATGAATCGACCGGAGCTCCTGCTTTTTCGGGTTATGACAAATCCATACTCGGTAAATTTAACAATAAGTTCTACAGGCATCAGGATGAAGCTCACATCATGCATGAGGTGACCACCAGGATGCAGATGAGCAAAGATACGGATGAGATGGTCTCGTATCTGAAACGGCTGATAATCAACGATCAGAACATGGTAGAGGATGTTTCCTTTGTTCTGAACAGACGGATACTGGATACGGATACCTACTTTTTTAACGGTGCGGAAGATAAGATAGATCCGACGGAATATACGCTCGTATATGATGCGGAAAAAGGTTCCGTGCTTGTAGAAAGGGAGGTGGACGAGACACTGCTCAGGGCAGAAAATAAGAGATTTGCAGAAAAGGCTGAAAAGGGCTATCCGCTTATCTTCAATACCATTGACTATATGGACAGGACAATGGGATATATATGTTTTGCATATAACAGCTATGACATAACCGATTACTCACGTACCGCAAATCTGAGCAATACCATAGGCATGGGTGTGGGCGGCTATGTGAACATGAAATATCAGAGGAGACTGGCTGAGCGCATCGATGCCATGTATAAGAAGGATCCTCTGACAGGACTGTATAACCGCGTAGGTTTCAGTAATGCCTTTGAACTGGTAGTTGATGCGAAGGAACATATCGGCGAGCCGGTGACCGTACTCATGTCGGATCTGGACGGACTCAAATACATCAACGACAATTTCGGACATGCGGAAGGAGACAATGCGATAGCTACGGCGGCAGCGGCGCTTAAGGATTCCTGTCCCGAAGATGCCCTCTGCGTAAGGTTTGGAGGGGATGAACTTTTCGCAGTGATCGTCGGCGAGCATGATGTGAACGAGATCACCGGTAAGATACTGAAGTATTTAAATGATTATAATGCTTCATCGGGCAGGGACTATACGGTAATGAGCAGTCTGGGCGCCAACACGACGGTCTTTGATGAGAACTTCGATATAAAGGAAGCACTGAGACTGGCGGACGAGCAAATGTACGAGCTTAAGAAAGTACACCATAAGATATAAAAGTTCCGGGGAAATGCCCGGCAATACAAAGAGGAGGTATGAAATGAAGAAACTGTACATCAATCCGGCAAACAGGCTGGGACACATCAATCCGGAACTGCAGGGACATTTTTCGGAGCATCTGGGAAGGTGTATCTATGAAGGTCTCTTTGTGGGGGATAACAAGGACATACCCAACACAAACGGTATGAGAAACGATGTGGTGGCGGCTCTTAAGGAGATGGGGATACCGGTACTGCGCTGGCCGGGCGGCTGTTTTGCGGATGAGTATCACTGGATGGACGGTATAGGTCCCAAAGAGAGCAGAAAGAAGATGATCAACACTCACTGGGGCGGAGTAGTGGAAGATAACAGCTTCGGAACTCATGAGTTTATGGAACTGTGCAGACAGCTCGGCTGCAAGCCCTACATTAACGGTAATGTGGGAAGCGGCACCGTGCGTGAGATGAGCGAATGGGTAGAGTATATGACTTTTGAAGGTGTATCTCCCATGGCAGACCTGAGGAAAAAGAACGGGAGCGAAAGTGCCTGGAAGGTTGATTATTTCGGAGTCGGTAATGAAAACTGGGGCTGCGGCGGAAATATGAATCCCGAGTTTTACGGCAATCTCTACAGACAGTACCAGACCTATATCAGAAACTATGATCCGAAGAAGCCCATATTCAAGATAGCCTGCGGTGCAAACGGTGATGATTACAACTGGACCGATAAGGTGCTGGAGACCTGCTACAGGAATATGCCCCAGGGAGCGCACGGCTTTATGGACGGGCTTTCGCTGCATTATTACACCGTGCCCCATGACTGGAACCATAAAGGCAGTGCGGTGGATTTTGATGACAAGACCTGGTATGACACGCTGAACAAGACGCTGTTCATGGATGAGCTGATAAGAAGACACA
>JAIKYA010000070.1 GCA_024683645.1 Lachnospiraceae bacterium | reverse complement strand
CCTGCTCCTTATTTTTTTCTTGTATTTTGTATTTTCATATATTAGAATAACAATGTTTTTTGAAAAATTTGAGGAGGAAGAATATGAAACGCAGAATAATAACGAGAGCACTGGCTATGGCAATGAGCCTGATGATGCTTTCGGGGGAAACCATTCCGGCATACGCTGAGGGAACGACAAAGAACGTATGGGCAGAAGGATCTGCGGCAGAAGAAGAGACTGAAGATGATAACAACGATATTGTTGCGGATAAAGATACAGCGGAGGAAACTCAGGTAAAGGAGGAGGCAGCACTTTCGGAGAATTCCGTTAAGGAAGAGGATCCTTTAGCAGATGAGGAACCATCGGAAGATGCAGCAGAGAATGAGGGCAGCGCGGATGAAGTCGCTGAGAATGAGGGCTGCGCGGATGAAGCAGCAGACGATGTACAGGCATCAGAGGACGTACAGCTCGCCGCCTCTCCCGAAACGGATTTTGAATGGAACGGAAATATAATAAGCAAATATATCGGTACCGCGGCCGAAGTTGTTATACCGGCCAGGACTGTACAGATAGGTGAGGAGGCTTTTAAAGATAAGACTGTTACCAAAGTTTCCTTTGAGAAAGGCGAGAATCTTTCGATAATAGGGCCGTACGCTTTTGCGGGCTGCGCGTCGCTTAAGGATTTTGTGATACCCGCAGCTGTCAGCAAGATAGGCGGACATGCTTTTGAAGGCTGTGCACTTACCGAAGTCACACTGCCTTCGGGAGTGATCCTTGACGGTGATGCGGCATTTAAAGACTGTAAATCGCTGACCACGGTAAAGAATATAACTGACGGGCTGAAGATCGATTATAAAGACCTGTTCAAGCATCCCACTTTTGAAGGCTGCAGTGCGCTGACGACTGTAGAATTTGCTGCCGGGATAAGCAGGATACCCGCAGAGCTTTTCAACGGCTGTATAGCTTTAAAGAGTATCACGATACCGGAGACGGTCGGCACGATAGAAGCCTATGCTTTTTACGGCTGTACGGTGCTTACGGATGTTGTCTTCCAGTCTGATAAGAACCTGAATGAGATAGGTGAATATGCTTTCAGTACGAGCATAAGCCTTAAAAACTTTGCCATTCCTTCGAGCGTAAAGAAGATAGGCGGACATGCATTTGAGGACTGCAGCTCACTTACGGAGGTCACACTGCCGACAGATGTGATCTTTAACGGGGATGCGGCGTTTAAAAACTGTACTTCGCTTAAAAGCGTAAAAAACGTGAGCGGCGGACTGAAAGTAGATTATAAGGATCTGTTCAAACATCCCACCTTTGAAGGCTGCAGTTCTCTTACGGATATAAGTTTTGCAGCGGGCATAAGTAAGATACCTGCGGAAATCTTTGACGGCTGTATAGCGCTCAAAGCCGTTACCATACCCAAAAGTGTAACAAAGATCGAAGAATATGCTTTTTACGGCTGCACATCTCTCACAGATGTTGTATTTGAAGATTCGCCCCAGATTACGGAGATAGGAGATTACGCTTTTGCGACAAGTATAAGTCTCAGTAACTTTTCCATACCTTCAGGTATAAAGAGCATAGGCGGACATGCCTTTGAAGGCTGTTCCTCACTCAGGGAGATCACCCTCCCGAAAAATGTCCTCTTTAACGGTGACGGATCATTTAAGGACTGTACTTCTTTAACTGCTGTCAAAAATGTGACAGACGGTATCGTGTTTAAAAGTAAGGATCTGTTTACAAAGCCTGTTTTCCAGGGCTGCACGGCATTGACTGATATAGGTTTTACGAACGGAATGACAGCAATACCCGCGGAGCTGTTTGCGGAATGTGTGAGCCTGCGCAGTATCACTATCCCCAACAGTGTAAAGACTATCGGAGCAAAAGCTTTCAACGGCTGCAGCGCCCTTCGTGTGATACATCTGCCATCAAAGCTTAAAAGTGTTAAAGAAGCTGCTTTTGCTGAATGTATCAGCATAACGGAGGTTTACTACGGCGGAAAGTCCACAAGTGAGAAGATCAAAAAAGCCAGCGAGAAAAACAATGAACCTCTGTTTGCGGTTGCCTGGATAAAGGAGAACCGGGCTGATGATAATAAAACAGGTGAGCTGACACTGGACGGCGCGAAGGTTTCATCGCTGAAAGCAGCTTTAAAGCTTATGAACGATAAGAACAAGGACTATGTTATCAGCCTTGACAGCGACTTAAAAGGAGAGAAGAACTTAAGCGTACCGGCAAAAGCGAAGAGCGTGACCATCAACGGAAACGGTCATGTGATCGAGATCAACGGAACAAAGCTGGTATCCAAGGTACCCCTGATCCTTAATAACGTGAAGTTCAGGGCTCTGGATAAGAAAGGCAATGCTGCCAAATTTACGATAAATGCAAAAACGGAACTGACAATAAAC
Source organism: Lachnospiraceae bacterium (assembly GCA_024683645.1). Classification (GTDB taxonomy): domain Bacteria; phylum Bacillota; class Clostridia; order Lachnospirales; family Lachnospiraceae; genus NK4A136. The sequence continues at coordinate 23,163 of JAIKYA010000070.1, read as the reverse complement.
GGGATCATTGCTTTTGAGGCCAAAAGTACAACGGTCAAAGCCGGCAGCAAACTGATGCTTAATACACAGCTTGCGGTACAGAAGCTCTCCTGCAAAGAAATGCATATGGGTGCAGCGGCAGTGCTCGCGGCAGTCAAAGGCTGCAGTATAAGCATAAAGAATACACTTAATGCTGCGGAAGGTGCTGCGCTTACACTCGAAGAGGGCTTTAAGCCGGTAAGCTTAGGCGGTACAGCTGCCGGAAAACTTAAGATAAGCGGGATAAAGCTAAACGACGGAAGCCAGATATTCAAAGCATCCATAAAGAAAATGCCCGAAGACGTCGTATGGTCAGTATTCGATGTGAGTGAGGTGAAGACTTCTGCAATAGCTGCCCATCTGCAGTATATCGGCAGCAAGCTCTGTATCTTTGCCGATGCCATAAGTGTGAACGGAAAGACCTTCGGTGTATGGAAGAGTGCGGTCGCGGAGATGAATGCTGCACAGAAAGCTGCAGGACAGAAGGATTTCGTCATCACCCTGAATGCCGATGTGAACATGATGGGCAAGTTCCTGCTCCCGAAGAAAGGTTATAACAGCCTTGCGATAAACGGAGGCGGCCACGTTATGACTTTCAGCGGTGATATAAGCCTGACGGGCAATACCACGATCAGCAATGCAGTACTTAACAAGGTCGACAAAAAAGGTAATAAGCAGGCCGGCAAGGTCAAAAAAGGCAGATTCTCATATAATGGTCCCGAAACCTTTTGATTATTGAATAAATCGGAAATATATGGTAGAATTCCACGGTAAGTCGGTTTGAGGTAAACAGACTTACGGATAAAACTGCGCATTAAAAAGGATGGTTTGAAAGATGGCTGGAAAAAGCGAAAAAGCGGTAGAAATGACAGGTTCACAGATAGTGATCGAATGTCTGAAAGAGCAGGGCGTTGATACGGTATTCGGTTACCCCGGAGGTACGATACTGAATATCTATGACGAATTATATAAGCACCAGGGTGAGATAAACCATGTGCTTACAAGCCATGAACAGGGTGCTTCGCATGCTGCGGACGGTTATGCAAGAGCTACCGGAAAGGTCGGCGTATGCCTGGCAACATCCGGCCCGGGTGCCACAAATCTTGTAACAGGTATAGCTACCGCATATATGGATTCTGTTCCTATCGTAGCCATAACGGCAAACGTAGTGCTGCCCTGGCTCGGTAAGGATACCTTCCAGGAGGTTGATATCGCCGGCGTGACCATGCCAATTACCAAGCACGGCTTTATGGTAAAAGACGTAAATACACTTGCGGATACGATCAGAAAAGCTTTTGCCATTGCAAAGAGCGGACGTCCGGGGCCTGTGCTTGTAGATATAACAAAAGATGTTACGGCTGCTAAGTGCATGTATACTCCGGCTAAACCCTATCTGCTTCCACAGGAAATTAAATATACCCAGTCGGATCTGGAGACTGCTAAGGAGCTTATCCTTGAAAGCAGACGTCCCTTCATATATGTCGGGGGCGGAACGATAATGAGCGGAGCTACCAAGGAAGTGGCGGAATTTGCAAAGAAGATAGATGCTCCCGTATGTGATTCCCTGATGGGCAAAGGTGCATATGACGGAACAGCCGAAAACTATACCGGAATGATAGGTATGCACGGTACCAAGACCACCAATATCGGCGTGAGCAAGTGTGATCTGCTGATAGCGCTCGGTGCGAGATTTTCCGACCGTGTGGTAAGTAATCCGAAGACCTTTGCTCCCAAGGCAAAGATACTGCATATAGATATAGATGCAGCAGAGATCAATAAGAATATCAGGACAACGGCTTCCATAGTCGGTGATCTGAAGGATGTTCTTTCAAAACTTAATAAGATGATCCCGGTACAGCATCATAAGGAGTGGCTGGACAAGATAAAAGAGATGAAAGAGGAGATGCCTTTAAAATATCCTCATTCAAGACTGACCTGCCCCTATATTATCGAGACGCTTTACGAAGTAACTAAAGGAAAAGCCATCATCACTACGGATGTGGGTCAGCATCAGATATGGGCAGCACAGTTCTATAAATACACCGAGCCCAGGACTTTTCTTTCAAGCGGCGGCCTGGGCACCATGGGTTACGGTCTGGGCGCCTGCATAGGTGCAAAGTACGGCCGTCCCGACAAGCCTGTAATAAATATAGCGGGTGACGGCTGTTTCCGAATGAATATGAACGAGCTGGCAACAGCTTCACGTTATAAGGTACCCATCATAGAGATAATCGTGAACAACCATGTGCTCGGTATGGTACGCCAGTGGCAGAACCTCTTCTACGGTCAGAGATATTCCCAGACGGTACTTGAAGATGCCGTTGATTACGTAAAGGTAGCAGAGGGCCTGGGTTGTGAAGCCTACCGTGTAACAAAGAAGGAAGAACTGGCACCGATACTTAAGAAGGCATTAAAGGCAAAAGGCCCCGTAGTGCTTGACTGCGTGATAAAAGAGGATGACAAGGTTTATCCCATGGTTCCCGGCGGTCAGCCTCTGGAAGCCGTCTTTGATGATGAAGACATGCAAAAAGGAAAGAAATGATAAATAACAGATTTAAAAGACTTTTATCAATGCTGATGTGCGTGGTGATGTTTATAACATCGCCGGGCACGTCAGTTTTTGTGTATGCAGGTAACTCTGCGGAAGAACTGTTTGAGGACGAGGCGGAGATCTTTTCCGAAAGCCTTAAGGAAGAAGCATGCACGGGTGAGGATCTGTTATCCGCTTATATGCTGAAAGAAGCGGAAACAGTGATATATGAGAGTGAAGAGTTCGTTACGGAAGAGGCAGCCGCATCTGTTATAGAGCGCGGAAGTCTGCTGACAGGAAACGAAAAAACCTGCTATGATGTTCTGCGTGAGCAGTGTATAAAGATAGCTGAAGGAAAGATAAGCGATTCAAAGATATACATCCCCGTTCCCGACAGCCTGTTAAAGGATTATACAGCCGAAATGCTCGGGGTGGAAAGCGTATACAAAAACGGAGCTGTAAGTGAAGAAGCTAAAACAGCCATGAGAAGTAAGCTTGATGTCGATATGAAGAAGGTGGTAAGAAGTCTGCTCATGGACATGCCTTATGAGCTTTACTGGTTTGATAAAGTCAGCGGATATTCTATGGCCCGCTGCGTGAGCTACAAGTATAAAAACGACGAGGGCGTTGAAAGCATCAGTTTTGCTCCATCTTCTGCTTATCAGCTTCCCGCATGGAGGTTTTCTCTTGCTGTGTCTGAGAGCTACAGGGCTGCCGGAGATGACAAATATGCCTTTAATACCGATCTGGCGATAAAAGCAAAGGCGGCCGCGCAAAAAGCCGCTGCCGATGTGCTCACGGTTGCTGACAGTGTCTCAAGTGATTACGCAAAACTGAAAACCTATAAGAATATACTGCAGGAGTATTCCGAATATAATTATACTGCTGTCAGTACTTCGGATTACCCTTATGGTGATCCATGGCAGATGATCTATGTCTTTGATGAAGATCCTTCGACAAAGGTGGTATGTGAAGGTTTTTCCAAGGCCTTTAAGTTCATGTGTGATCTGAGCTCATTTGCCGGGGATATTGAGTGCTATCTTGTAAGCGGTTTTCTGGGCGGACCAAGCGGAAAGCATATGTGGAACAATGTGCGTATGGAGGACGGAAAGATCTATCTGGTCGATGTCACCAATTCCAGATCGGCAACTGCCGTCAACTTCCTGGGAGGTGCAGAACACAGGCCGTTGCAGACTATATCGGTCAATTCATCTGCTGACGGTAAATATACAACTTCTGCATATGTATGCGGTTCAAAGTATTATTACGATAAACTCACCATGAATCTGTATAACGGATCAGTCTTGTCTTATAACAGCGCTTCTTATGATCCGGCGTCTGCAAGAACGGCCTGTAAGGTAGTTCTGTCAATGAATTATGAAGAAGGCGGCAGGCAGATAGTTTCTGTATATGAAGGTGAGGATGCACGCTCAAAACTTCTGGCCATCACTCCGGTAAGGGCGGGTTATGCATTTAAGGGCTGGTATACGCTAAGTGTCGGCGGCGAGGCTCTTTGGGACCAAAGCGAACTTATAGTTGATGATGACACAAATGTGCTTTACGCGCACTGGGAGCTGCTTCCGAGATATGAAGTAAATGCGTATTCCGGAAAAGGAATATTTGCTGACGGAAGTGAGAACCGGAAAGCACAGATGTATGAAGGGCTGCTCTATTATGAAACCTTTGAACTTCCGGTATGTGATCATTATACTTTTACAGGCTGGTACGGAAATGAGAGTTTAAGTGCAAACAGTCTTATAAAAGAAGATGATGTTTTTGATGCTTCGGGCCCCAGGAATATTTATGCCGGCTGGCAGCTGAAAAAATACAGGCTGACGCTGTATCCGAACGGCGGTGAATTCAAAGGCGGATCGACTCTGGGAAAGATACTTACCTACAATGCTTTAAGCAAACTTCCGAATCCCGGAAAATATACTCCCACGAAAGCCGGATATATATTCGCAGGCTGGTTCACCGAAAGAGACGGAGGTGTGGAATATGATATTTCCCTGCCAATAGAGGGAGATCAGACTGTCTATGCACACTGGACGGAAGAAAACATCGAGCAGGATCCTGTCATTGATGATCCGGACGATACGCCCAGTAACAATAAGCCGTCGACACCCAGCGAAAACAGAGCTGACAATAACGATACGGTAAGCGTAAACGGTTTCTATGCACGTTTTGTATCGGACGTGATGCATCAGGATGAGCTTGGGAACTGGCATATAGTATATACCGGCGAAAAACTGAAACCCGAGGTGCAGGTATATGATAACAGACAGCTGCTTACGGAGGGTGTTGATTACAGTCTGAGATATGTAAATAATCTCAATTCTCTTGAAGTAAGCGGCAGGACTGCCTACGCCGAGATCAGGGGAAAGGGCAGCATGAAGGGAAGCTATCGGCTTAACTTTATAATAGACAGGCAAAGCCTTGAGAAAGTGACAGTCGGGAATCTGGCCGTCAGAGCCGGGAAAGAGGCCAAGGCTTCGCCTGCGCTCATGTACATGGGCAGGATGCTCAAAAAGGATAAGGACTATATGCTTGAGATAAAAGCCGGGACTGCGGAGCTTAAAGGTACAGGCAACTTTGCGGAAAGCATTTCGAGATCACTGAAAGTACAGAGCCCGGACGAATATGCTTCGGGATCCATCAGGGTCAGGTTAAGACCGGCAGCACATGTTTATAACGGCTCTGCCCATACGCTTGATCAGGGAAGCGAGCTTATCGTGACGGGCAGGGACGGTACAAATGCAGATGTGGAAGTAAGCTATTCATCCAACGTAAATGCAGGCGTGGTAAAGCTTACAGTCTGCGGTAAGGGAGCTTATCACGGAGTGGTGAAGAAAAGCTTCAGGATAAAGCCTTTAAAGTCTGAAGGACTGTCCGGCTTTGAAGTGAGCTATGACAGGAGCGTGCGGTATCAGAAAGGCGGTGCCCGTGCTAAAGTAAGGAGCATCAGCTGCATTGCTACGGGCGAGCTGCTTAAGGAAGGCAGAGATGTTAAGCTTATGTATCAAAAATACAAAAAGAGCGGAAAGGCTGCCATAAGACTTAAGTTTCTGGGAAATTATAAGGGCTCATCCTATCCGTTGCTCGATTATCAGATAGAGAAGCCCGATCTTGGAAAGGCAGAGGTTTACGCAGGTAACAGGTCTTTTACAAAGCCGGGGGTTTATAAACCGGCTGTGGCAGTCATCTGTGACGGCAGTCTGGTGGAATCGAAAGAATATAGCGTGGATTATCCTGAAATGATCAGGGTAAGCGGGCCTATGCAGAATATACCGGTATCCGTCAGTACAAAAGAGAAGAATTATACCGGATATTCCGAAAGCGTAAGCTTTAACGTAAGCGCTTCAGGCATAGATATAAGCAGCGCGAAGGTGGTATTTAAGGACGGAGCACGTGATCAGAAGTATATGGGGGCAGGTGAGCGTATTACTCTCGTGCCCGGAAGGGAATTTGCGGTAAAGGTAAATAAATATCTGACCATAAGCGATGCTGCAGAGATAGACAGAAATTTTACGATCATATATACCGACAATGATAAAAAAGGAACCGCTTATATGCTGTTAATACCCAAAACAGAGAAATATACCGGTCTCACCAAAGCGGCTTTCAGGATAAAAGCTGCGCCCATCCCGGAGCTGATAGATTGAAACGCTCCTTGACGTAGACGGGAAAAGTGCTATAATTTAGTTTCGTCATTCTGACACTCAGAAATACGATAAAAATATTTGGAGGATAAGGAAATGGGAAGAGTGTACAATTTTTCCGCAGGACCGGCTGTACTGCCGGAAGAAGTCTTAAGAGAAGCCGCTGATGAAATGATGGATTACAGGGGCTGTGGCATGTCAGTTATGGAGATGAGTCATCGATCTAAGGTTTATGATGATATCATCAAAACAGCTGAAGCAGATTTAAGAAGTCTTCTCGGAATACCCGATGATTATGAGGTTATGTTCCTGCAGGGTGGTGCGAGCCAGCAGTTCGCCATGATCCCCATGAACCTTATGAAGAATAAAGTGGCTGATTACATCGTGACCGGCCAGTGGGCAAAGAAGGCTTATCAGGAAGCCCAGATCTACGGTAAAGCCAACAAGATAGCATCAAGTGAGGATAAGACTTTCTCCTACATCCCCGACTGCTCGGATCTGCCCATATCTCCGGATGCAGACTATGTCTACATCTGCGAGAACAATACGATCTACGGTACAAAGTTTAAGAAACTGCCCAACACCAAGGGAAAGACTCTGGTAAGCGATGTATCATCCTGCTTCTTAAGCGAGCCTATGGATGTAACAAAGTACGGCGTGGTATACGGCGGCGTACAGAAGAACATCGGACCTGCCGGTGTTGTCATCGTTATAATGAAGAAAGAGCTGATCACAGAGGATGTACTTCCCGGTACCCCGACCATGCTGAAGTACAAGACTCATGCGGACGCACAGTCTCTTTACAATACGCCTCCCGCATACGGCATCTACATCTGCGGTAAGGTATTCAAGTGGATCCAGAAGATTGGCGGACTTGAGGCAATGAAGAAGCATAACGAAGAGAAGGCCAAGATCCTCTATGATTTCCTTGATGAGAGTTCACTTTTCAAGGGAACGGTAGTAAAAGAAGACAGGTCTCTTATGAACGTGCCTTTTGTAACAGGAAGCGAGGAGCTTGATGCCAAGTTTGTTAAGGAGTCCAAGGCTGCAGGTCTTGAAAACCTTAAGGGACACAGAAGCGTCGGCGGTATGAGAGCAAGTATCTACAACGCAATGCCTATCGAGGGTGTAAAGGCTCTGGTAGAGTTTATGAAGAAGTTCGAGACAGAGAATAAATAAGAGAGGAGACTGCAATGTTTAAGTATAACTGCCTGAATCCCATAGCGGCTGTAGGGCTTAACAATTTTGATGCAAATTATGAAAAGACAGAGGACGTGAACGAGGCTGATGCCATACTGGTAAGAAGCGCCGTAATGCATGAGATGGAGCTGCCCGCAAGTCTTAAGGCTGTTGCAAGGGCCGGCGCCGGTGTCAACAATATCCCTCTTGATAAGTGCGCAGAGAAAGGTATCGTCGTATTCAATACTCCCGGTGCCAACGCAAATGCCGTAAAAGAGCTGGTCATCGCAGGCATGCTGCTGGCTGCAAGAGATATAATCGGCGGTGTTCAGTGGGCAAAGAGCGATGCCGATGATGAAAACATCGCAAAGACTGCCGAGAAAGAGAAAAAGAAATTTGCCGGTACAGAGATAGAAGGCAAGAAGCTGGGTATCATAGGTCTGGGTGCAATAGGCGTAAAGGTTGCCAATGCCGCTAAGCATCTGGGCATGGAAGTATACGGTTATGATCCTTACGTATCCGTAAATGCAGCCTGGAACTTAAGCCGTGACGTAAAGCACGTACTTGATGTTAACGATATCTACAGAGAGTGCGATTACATCACCATCCACGTTCCTCTGATGGATGCTACAAAGGGCATGATCAACAAAGAAGCTATCGATAACATGAAGGAAGGCGTTATCATACTTAACTTTGCAAGGGATCTTCTTGTTGATGAGCCTGCTGTGATCGAAGGTATCAAGGCCGGCAAGATCAGAAAATACGTTTCCGATTTTGCAAATCCCACAACAGCAGGTCAGGAAGGTGTTATCCTTATGCCTCACCTCGGAGCTTCCACCGAAGAAGCCGAGGATAACTGCGCAGTCATGGCTGTACAGCAGGTGAAGGACTTCCTTGAAAACGGAAACATAAAGAACAGCGTAAACTATCCCAATGCAGATATGGGCGTATGCCAGACAAAGGGCAGGGTTGCCGTGTGTCATAAGAACGAAGCAAACATGATAACACAGTTCACTGCAGTCATGGGTGCCGCAGGCATCAACATCGACAACATGATGAACAAGTCCAAAGGCGATTTTGCTTATACGCTGATGGATACTGACAGTGAGATCACAGCAGATATAGTTGAGAAGCTTGAAAAGGCCGAAGGCGTTATCCGCGTAAGAGTGATAAAATAAAAATGTTACTGAGGGCCCCCGTCAAAGGCGGGGGCTTTTTTGATTTTATAGGAAATTCCCGCATGCGGAACGCTTTGTTCTTTATAGCAATTCCTCAAACTTGCGGAACGCTTTGTTCAGTGATACACTGTTTTCGGGAGGTGAGCGTTATGAAGAAGCTTATATTCTGCGGTCTGCTCATGGCTGCTCTTTGTGCCTGTGAAGCACCTGAGGCTAAGGAGAAAAGTGAAAAAGAAGTGATAGTGATGGATGGGGTACTTACTCCGACTGAAGTACCGGAAGATGGCGGTGCTGATATGAGCGGGGAAGATGAGCCGGAGGGCGATACGGAAACTGTGGCAACACCTGCCGCAGGAGCGCAGACGCCTGCAAAACCCGGAGAGCCTGTAAACAATCCTGTTACGGATGAGCCGGGTCCTACACCGACAGCTGCAGCGAGCGGAAACGGAGGAAATGACACAGTGAATGATAACAGCGGTATAAAGGTGGATGTTACTTCCGGGAAATATGCCAAGGGTAAAGAACTCATGTGTGCCTGCACTTCCGAAAAACAGGCCCGCGATATAGCGTCGGTCTACGGGGTGAGCTTTGTTGAATATGCATACGGGATAGCAACTTTTACAACGAGCGAAGATCCGGCAGCCGTAGTACAGAGAGGAAAAGACAACGGCTGGACGCCGATGGAGATAAATTATTCAAGATCTATTCAGTAATATAAGGAGGACAGGATGAAAAAGGGCAGAATATTAGCGGCACTGATGAGTGTGATCATGGTATTATCACCCGTGCCAGGCTTTGCGCAGGAAGATCAGGGTAAATCCTGTGTGTATTCGGAAGAGTCTGAGACGGGAGAAAAAACGGATACGAGTGAGGATGAAGCTTTTGTGCTGAGTGATGACGGCAGCGCGGCGCTTGTCGTTGAATGCGGGGCGGCTTCAAAAACCTATGAGTTTAAATACGCTCAGACCGAAAGCCGGAAAATGCTTAAGCGCATCAATGATTTCAGAAAATCAGATGATGCGTGGTACTGGAATGAAGATAACAGTGCGAAGGTTAAGGCTTCCGGATTGCAGGACTATATTTATGACTATGGTCTCGAGAAAGTAGCGATGCTAAGAGCCATAGAGATCGTAGAGAAATGGTCGCATACAAGACCGAACGGCAATAGCTGTTTTACGGCATGGACTGATCTGGGATATTCGGGCAACGGCTACCGCGGTGAGAACATAGCCTATGGCTATCCGACGGAAGAAGCGGTCTTTATGGGCTGGCGTGAAGATAACGACAAGTTTGAAGGACAGGGACATCGCCGGAATATGCTCAGCAGCAATTTCAAATATATAGGCATAGGACATGTTATCTATAAGGGAACGCACTACTGGGTGCAGGATTTCGGCTCGGTACCCACTAATGAAGCAGAATGTGCTGCAGCGGATGGCGATTACAAGGCTGTATTTGATGATAAGGGAAATGCGGCCATCACAGAGCTGAAAAGCAATACGGATGATAAGCCTGAAGATAAGCAGGATGATACACCGGCAGTTAATGTCAGTGATATCGTGCTGGTCAAAAATGAGAAATACGATCTTGCTGATAAACTGGCCGGAATCCTCGGGAATGTCAAGATAGTAAAATATAAGAGCGATTCAAAAAAGATAGCTGCAGTCAGCAAAAAGGGCATCGTCACGGGAAAATATAACAAGACAGAGGTATCCGCGAATACTGTAATAACCGCCTATACAAAGAATGCAGACGGAAGTCTTCATGAGGCGGCAAAGGTAAAAGTGATCGTATACAAACCGGTATTTTGCTTTGAAAATACGGATCTTACTCATCCGGGCATGACGGTAAGTGCCAATGCGTATCTTGCGAATGTGCCCGCAGGAAAAAGTGTGAAGTATTCTGTTCCCGCTTCCGGGGCCGCGGTCATGAGCATAAATGAAAACAGCGGACTGATAACCGCCGGCGATAAGAACGGCAGCGTGAAAGTTACTGCACTTATCGGCGAAGGTGATAAGGCTGCAAAATATACTGCGACACTGAAGGTGAAAAAGCCGAAGCTTAAGGAAGGATTGAAAATAAAAGTCGGCAGGAGTAAAAAACTGACCCTTAAGAATGTGAGCAGCTATAATCAGGATAAACTTAAGTGGAGCGTGACGGGCAGTGCGGTAAGCCTGGAAATGACCCCGAAAAACAAAGTTGTCAAGATAAGCGGTCTTTCGGCCGGTGAGGCTGTTGTAAGTGTGACGCTGGACGGGGTGGTCTATAAAACGACGGTAACTGTAGAATGACGTACTGACAGAAGATCTGCGTGAAAGGACTGTAACCCAAACGGAACTAAGGAGCTTAACGGAGCAAGGATCATGAAAGATAAAATAAAATATATGGGCATAGGCGCCGGTATAATGTTTGTCGGCGTGCTGATAGTACTGATACTGGTAAAGATAAATTCAAACGTGAAAAACAATATTCCGGAGGCGGCCGATGATCTCGGCAATTCTGTAGCCGTAAAAGTAACGGATGAGGCAGCCGGCGAAACGGCTGCTGCGGATGAGAGCAGTGAAGAATCTGAGGCTTCCACTGTTTCTGATACACCCGGCACTGAAGATACGGAAGAGACAGCTGCGGGTGGAATGGCTGTCGGCGGAGACAGTAAAAAGCCTGCTGATAAGGAAGCTGCGAAAGATGATAAAAAAGAAGATGAAAAGAAAGAGGGAACAAAGGAAGAGCCAAAAGACGGCTATATACTGACCTACGGTACCAACAACAGCTGGGAGAACGGCGGACTGACCATGTGCGGAGTCGATTTTCAGCTTACGAATAAAAGCAAAACGGCCATAAACGGATGGGAGCTTAAGCTGGAAATATCAGGCCTGTCGCAGGTCGACGGCTGGAACGGCAGCTTTAAGGTATACGGCGATACACTGAGCATAACCAACGCTGAATACAACGGGACCGTTGAAGCGGGAGGCAGCGTTACCTGCGGCTGTAATATGGGGGTAACGGGAGATAAGATCGTCGTTGTCTCGGCGAGTGTAAACGGTGAGAAATGTACGGTCATTGCGGGCGCTGTAAATCCCAATGCACAGAATAATGCACAGAATAATAACGAGCAGTCACTGTCTGCCGCTGACGTGGATAAGCTGCTCACCCGCTGCGATGATGCCGTGCAGGGGGATGACTGGCTGCATACGGACGGACACCGCATACTGGACAAGAACGGAAAGGAAGTATGGCTGACCGGGGTCAACTGGTTCGGTTATAATACGGGAACCAATACTTTTGACGGTTTGTGGAACAGTGAACTGGTACCAACGGTAAAAGCCATAGCGGATCACGGCTTTAATCTGATACGTGTCCCGATGAGCGCCCAGCTTCTGAATGAATGGGCCGCCGGTACCTATCCGAGGGCTAACTACAACAATGCGTACAACAGTGAGCTGAATTCCATGAACAGCCTGCAGATCTTTGAGTACTTTCTTTCGCTTGCGGAAGCAAACGGGATAAAGGTCATGATAGATATCCACAGTGCCGAGACCGATGCCTCGGGACATAATGTGAATCTGTGGTGTACCGATAAGGTAAAGACAGCTGATTATCTGAAGGCGCTCGGCTGGATGGCTGAGCGGTACAAAAACAATGACACGATCATAGCCTATGATCTTAAGAATGAACCTCACGGAAAACCTGAAGAAGGTGATAAAGCAGCCATATGGAACGATTCAAAGGATGCAAACAACTGGAAATATGTTGCCGAGCAGGCTGCAGCTGCAGTGCTCGATAAGAATCCGAACGTGCTGATAATGGTCGAGGGATGCGAGATCTATCCCACTGACATAAAGAACAACGGAGATTATCATTCTGCAAACAGTGCCGATTACCATTTCAACTGGTGGGGCGGGAACTTAAGAGGGGTAAAGGACTATCCCGTAGATCTCGGCAAACATCAGGACAAACTGGTCTATTCGCCGCATGATTACGGCCCTACGGTTTACGAACAGCCCTGGTTTAAGGTAGACTATGATTATGATTCTCTCATGCAAGACTGCTGGCATGACAACTGGTTCTATATTTATGAGGATGATACGGCACCTCTGCTCATCGGCGAGTGGGGCGGTTTCATGCGGGAGCCCAATCTTACATGGATGACGCATATGCGCACGCTGATAGGCAAGTATCATCTCAATCACACCTTCTGGTGTTTAAATGCCAATTCAGGTGACACAGGCGGTCTGCTCCTGGATGATTTCAAAACCTGGGATCAGGATAAATACGATTTTGTAAAAGAAGTGCTGTGGCAGGAAAAAGGAAAGTTTGTCGGACTGGATCATAAGATAGCTCTGGGTGACAATGGCATAAGTCTTTCGGAAGCGGCAGGACTAAAGTAGAAAAAACAACGTATCCGCGCGGATTATTCTATTTACATAAAAATCAAAATATGTTAAAGTTAATACAAATATAAACTGAGGAAAGTGTCGGGCCGGACACTTTCCTGTTTCAATTGTGAAGAGAAGGAGGGAAAAAAATGCGCAATCTGAAAGTAAGGCGCCTGATCGCGATGATTATGACCGTCATCACAGTCGGTGCCCAGTCGCCCATGACTGCCATGGCAGGTGAGCTGACTGACGACGTAACGACAGCCGAAACTGTCGCGGATGAAGAGGAGACATCCGACGAGACAGCGGAAGCTATGGAAGAAGCGGTGTCCGAAACAGCGGATACTGAAGAAAAACAGGTCAGTGATAATACGGCTGATACCAATGAGGTTTCAGAACCCGAAGCTGAAAACGATGCTCCTGTGGAGGATGTGACTGCAGAGGCTGAGAGTGTTGAGACAGATGAAACCGAAACGGTATCGGAAGGCTTTGCTCTTACAGAAGAGCAGTATGCGGCAAAGAGTGCTGTAAAGGCTCATAACGGGCTGGAAGACTTTGCTTCATTTGTTGAGGGTGTTGATTATGCGGCAAATGAAGTTGTACTTTCGGCGGATAGCGAAGAGTATGCCGAGGAAGTTGCCAGAGCCTACGGAGCAAGCGTGAAGTCATTCGGCTATGGTGTGGCAGTACTTGATCTTTCCGCTTCGGAATTAAGTGTTGGTGAAGCCTATGCGATGGGAGCTGATGAGAAAGTGGCACTGCCTCTGGTAGAGCCTAACTATATCATCGAGCTTGACGATCCCGAGATCACGGATTTTGATGCACAGGCAAGCAAAAAGAGCAATATCATCGAATGGAAAAAGACGCAGTGGGAAGATTTCGGCCGGTACGACCCCCTGCTCGATCCCGCGGATCCCAATTTCCAGTGGTGGCATCAGTATGTTGACAGCTACGGTGCATGGGGCGTATTTGAAAATAATTATAAGCCTTATCTCGGCAGTGATATCAAGGTTGCTGTCATAGATACAGGTGTTACGGCAGGACACGAAGAACTCTCCGGACATACAGAGGTTAAGGATATAGGCTGCGGTACCGAGGATATAAACGGTCACGGAACACATGTTGCAGGTATCATCGGTGCCAGCATAGGCAACTATGTAGGTGGTGCAGGTATCGCACCCGGCATACAGATACTCGGTTATAAGGCACGCCATGATCAGGAAGGCTTTACAGATGCCTATATTTCAAGAGCTATAAATGCAGCTGCAACAGACGGCGCCAGTGTCATTAACATGAGTCTGGGCGGACCGGGATACTCATCTACCATGGATCAGGCTGTTCAGGCTGCATATTCCGCAGGTGTTACAATAGTCTGTGCCGCAGGTAATGAATCAAAGAACGGGTTCAGTTATCCTGCCGCTTTTGACAATGTTATAAGTGTTGGTGCTTCCGAGGAAGGCGGAAATAAGACGCAGTTTTCGAATTTCGGTACCTGGGTTGATATAATGGCTCCCGGTGCCAATATGCGTTCAACTTATAAGGGAAGCGATAACAAGACGTATTATACAGCCCAGGGTACATCACAGGCCAGTCCCGTGATCGCCGGAGCCTGCGGACTTTATATGTCGGCCTGCGGCAAGGTTACCCCCGATGAGATGGAGGGCATCTTAAAGCGCAGTACAGTAAAGTGCAATACCAAGGATGCCTGTACTTCCGGTATCATCAATGTTGCAAAGATGTTTGACGGTGATACGACGCCGCCTCAGATAGATATGCTTGGCGAGGACAATGAAACATCGATCTGTACAGCACAGAGCGGTGCTTTCGAAACCTGCGGCACAACGGTTAAAGGCTCCCAGTATATCAAGTTTACGGGAAAAGGCTTTAACGGTGATGAAGATGGCAACTCCAATACAAGCTATTTCGTAACCGTAGACGGCTCCAATCCCGATCCTCACAATTATACTACCAGCTCATATTACAGGGATGATATCAAGACCATACGTTTGAATTACAGCGGATCAAGCAGTTACAGGACCAACGTAGGAAGCCTTCTGAGAAGATACAGCGATACCATCATCGAGACAACCACCATTACTGTCAAGGCCGTTGCTGTAACAGGACGCGGCGTTATCAGCGGTGTAACATCCATGCAGGTGACTGTAGATCCCGAGGTTTATCATGATGTGAATATCAACGGATATCCTGATGGTTACACATTCGGACAGGGGGCAAGCTGGCAGCTCTCATCCTCTGTCTATGCGGGGAGCAGATGGTCACGTTATTCCACAACTTCCGGCGTCGACCAGAGTGTGAAGTGGAGCATAGAATCAAACAGCGGCTGCGGCGGAACGACTATCAGCGATACCGGTCTTATAAGCGTAGGTGCTTCGGATTCGGGAAGTTTTACAGTAAAATGTGAATCCACGGCATATACGGATGCTGCATATGCAACAATGACATTCTTTGTAGCAAAGCGTGCGCTGGTTTCAAGCGTAGAACTTACTGAGGATAGTATGACTGCCCTTGCTGATGAGATAGTGATCAGAGAGTGGGGCGAGGTTACACCCGAGATCAAGCTTAAGATGACACTTACGGACGGCACCGTCCTTACTTCGGATCTGCCTTACGTGAGCTGGAGCAGTTCGGACTGGTGGATAGCCGATGGAAGACGTATAGACGGAAAGGAAGTGGTTTATCCCAGGTCAAAGGGAAGCTGTGTTCTGACCGGTACCGTACAGGATGGTTCTAATACCAAGTTTACGGTTAATGTCAGAGTCAGATCGCTGATATACAGTTTTGACTTAAGCGGCCAGCGTGAGATAGCACAGGGCAAGACCGCAAAGTATAAGGCTGTTCCGCTTTCACATACCCAGTATCAGCTGTTATACGGATATTACACATATAATAAGAAACTATACAAAAAATACGGGCCGAGCGACAATAAATATACCTGGTCCATCAAGGATTACAATGGTAATTCCGATACGGATATTCCGGGCGTAACTGTTAAGAACGGAAAGGTAAAAGTGGCATCTTCCGTTGCAGCGGGAACGACCTTCAGCGTGGCGGTGACCGCAAATGAGGGTACAACTGCCAAAGCCATGAATTACATTCCCGTAAAGGTGACCGGATCTGCGAATGATATAATCATAACGACCACAGCCACCGATCCCGCTTATGCAGTTAAGGTCAACAAGAAGGGCTCTGTTACTTCGGTACAGTTATTTATCAGGGACGTTTCCACCAGCCCTGTTGATGAGAGCTGGATCGACCTTAAGGCTGTTGCTTCCAACGGAGCAACAGTGACCTGGTACAGGAATAATTACAATGTAGATGCCGGATATCTTGTGGATGATCCCAATACCTTAAGAGTCAGTGCTTATGGTTATAAGGCTAATACTACTCTTACTGCCAGAGTAAATGACGGCACAAAGAAAAAGGCTGTCGTTAAGGTTAAGGTAATAGTGCCTGTAGCTTCAATGGAGATTACCGCAAAAGATCTGGGAACCTACGCTATCGGAGCGGAGGGGGCCGATATGCTGATACCCGAGAGCGGCATTTCCATGACTACTCTGGCATCAGGCTGCTCAACCAAGCTCGGGGTAGCTTTCGGTGATGAGTATGGTACAGCTACGATCAAGAAGGTAAAATGGGAAGCAAGAGCCGGATATTTTGATAACGGCCTCTTCACCGAAGATCCGGCACTGAGCGGCATGTTCAAGTTAAAGAACGGTAAGCTCAGCTTTAAGAACGGATTCACAACAGATTTCACGATGAATAAGGGCGTATTGGTCACTGCTACCGCCACCGACGGAACCCAGCTCAAAGCCCAGAAATTTGTGATTGCAACCAGGAAGACGACCTTTATCAGATTCAAACAGGCATTACAGGGCGGACTCCTTATATTCGAGACAGACGGTACCGCAATGGAATTTGAGATAAAGACCGATAATCCGAATGTTGCCTGCCCCCAGTTCTATGATGCGGGACGGAGTGAAAACGGTAATATGCTTGTAGCATTTACCATGGTAAGCCCTATGAATAACCGCGGACAGGTTGGTATCACGATCACAGCGAAGGACGGAACCAACAAGAAATTCTCGCAGAGGTTTAATCTGCAATAATATGACCGGATAAAAGTCTTTTAAACCCCGCTTTGGAAACAGAGCGGGGTTTTGCTATAAAGAAAATGCCTTTGGATGCCGATAAAACAAATGTATAACTGTGCCCGGATATGATCCGGATCAAAAACCTTATGCAGAGGTATGATATGAGAGATTTCAGGATAAAGCGACTTATAGCATTTTTTTCAATGCTTATGATATTAACGCAGACTTTTTATGTACCGGTATATGCGGATGACAGCATTTCGGAAAACGATATACAGATCACGGATGAAGATGATGGATCGGAAGCAGTTACAGCTGATGATGACGGAGCGGAAGAAGCTGTTATAACGGATGACGACTGTGCTGCAGAAGCCGTGATAACTGAAGAAGCGGATGCGATGGAGACTATAACCGGCGCAGAGGCTGAGGTGGCAGAAGTTTTTACAAGCGGAGAAAAGAAGAAAGAGGAACCGCCGGCAGTCTCATCGATGACTCTTATATCCATCCCCACCAAGCTGATCTACAGAAAAGGCGATAATCTGGATCTTACAAACGGTAAGATACATGTGGAATATGCCGACGGCAATATGGCCGATCTGCCGATGAAAGCTGCGATGGTCAGTAATTATGACAATACAAAGCCCGGAAGGCAGATAGTGCATATCAATGCCGGTGACAAATATGTGCAGTTTGATGTGGATGTGCTGAATGTTGAGGCCGGAGATGACAGCAGGTTTGTGGTCAATAACCAGGAGGGCTTTCCGACCCTTACCAAGGCTCTCAACTGGATCAATAATAATAACGATAAGACAGAATCTTATGAAATAATAATGTTTGCAAACTCTCTTCTGAGGGCGCTGCCTGCAGTCAAAAAAGCGAAGCAGCTGACTATTACCGCAAACAGCCATTACATGGAATTCTATGCAGCGGATCAGGACAGGATCATCTTTGGCTGTGATACCGTGCTGAATAATGTCACTGTCAAATGCCTGAGTGCTTTCGAAGGAAAGACCAAATACCGCAGGGCAATGGAGATCAGAGTCAAAAAGAACCTGACACTCAACAATTGCGATTTCATATCTTCGGGACTGAGCATAAAGGGACGCAGCAAGCGGAGCGTAGTGATCAATAAGAGTACCGGCATTTACAAGCTCAGCGGCTTTACAAATACCACGGTAAACGGCGAGCTGGAGATAAAGGATACTTTAAGCAGCAAACGACTGGTGATGAACCCCGGAAGCCGTATAACGCTTACTTCGATGGCCAGGCTGTGTGTAAAAAAGCAGTTTACCTGTGAGAAGGATTCGGTGATCGATCTGGGTAAAGGCTTTAAACCGCTGGAAATACTCGGAAATATGGGCGGCAGGGTGAAGCTTGTCAGCAGCTGGCCGGTTACCGAAGGTGATCTGGTGCTCAAACTGAAATACAAGGATATACTCGGCTGCTTTGATATCGACGGGATACTGCCTTATGACGGCTGTACCTATGAGCTTGTTAAAGAGAAGGATGAGGCGAGACTGTACGGACACAAGTTTATGTACAATGGTGAGAGTTACACCAGCTGGAAAAAAGTGATATCGGCTGTCAACAAAAACGGGAATAAAGAGACCCCGGCAGAGATAAAACTACTGGGCAGTGTGGATATAAGGGATAAGGTGACGATGCCGAAGAGCAAAAAGATGAGTTCCCTTACCATAAACGGAAACGGACATGAACTGATCTTCCGCGGGAATATAAAGCTGGTAAAGGATACGACCTTCAGCAACATTACACTGAAAGGGCTGGAAGATGAAGATAATGAGACTTTCCCGGTAAGATTTTATATTTACAAAAAAGGCAGAAATCTGGAACTTATCAATGCCGAACTTGGGCTGGGAGTAGTCAGGGAATAAATAGCGCAAAAGAATGTACTGTGAAAAGTGCACTATGATACAAATGTCGTAGTGCATTTTTTTGTGCGCAGTAAACGCAAAATATGCCTTGTTAACAAAGAATAATGATGGTATCATTCAATAGAATGTGTAGGCGCGGCTGGGAGAGCCGCATACAAAGATAAAGGAGAAAAAAATGAAAAAAAGAGTAATGGCACTCCTGTTATCAACGGTTATGGTGCTCGGTGAGACAATGACTGTTTTTGCACAGGAAGACACTGTGGAAGTAGTTGAAGAAGCAGTGGTCGAAGCAGAAGAAGAGGATGAAGCGGAAGAAGTAGTCGTTGAGACTGAAGATAACACGGATGTTTATGTTGAAGATGCGGCTGTTGTTGAAGAGGCTGATGTTAACACGGCTTCTGATGCGGCAGAAAGTGCAATCAGTAATACTGAAGATTTCGTGAAGAACATTTCTTTTGATCAAAGCGATGTGATCACAAAGGAAGTTCTTGGTTATGATGAAGAAGGAAATGAACAGTTCAAACTGATAATATCAGCTCCCGGAGCTTCCTTGACCGGGAAATATGCATATGTAAATAATAAAACTACGCTGAACATTACCGGTGTAGATTATTCTTTAGACGGAAAAACTATTATGCTCAATTCAACAGTTGAGTATTTATCGAAGATCAATTACAGAGCGAAAAAAATCAGCCCTGAAAAAGATCTTGCTGCAAAAATTGTTAAAAGCGGGCTTTACGATGTAGCAAAAAGTCTTTCGCCGACAGGAACTGCAACCGATGATGTCATAAAATGGAAAATAACTGCCAAAAAGAACAAGAATGCGGGAGCCGCAGCGTATTTTACCATTAAGGCATCAGTAAATAAAAAGGCCGCAAAAAACTGTGGAATCACGGGAAAAAATCTTAAAAAACTCAAAAAAGCTGCTAAGATACTAAATAAAGCAGCTAAAAAAGAAAAGGCTTTCTTTGTTATAGATCCAATCGTTCTGGATTATTGTCCTCTGTATTTGGAAGTGTTCGGTTACTCTCGTTTTGGGATCAATACCATCACTAAGGTAAAATTACATGCGCCTTTAAAGGAAGGAGAGGAAAACTATTATGGCAATGAAACCAAAATGAAAAAATGGCCTGTTATTCCTTCTAAAGAATATAAAGCAAAGAAACAGGGCGGTTTGGGTACATGGAAGGTAACGATCATACCTAAACAGAAAAGTGTTGTTGGAGGCGAAAGAGTTTTTACACCCAATGGCATATAATTACAATGGGGAAGGTACTCGGTCTTTCCCGTATTTTTAGAAATCATGAAAGGGAGAGTATGGTATGAAAGCAAAACTATTACGTAACAGACTGGTGGCCTTTGTCATGACCCTTGTCATGGCGGGCAGTCAGGTAATGCCGGTCGTGGCTGCAGGATCTGATGATGAACCTGTGGTCATAACCTCAGATGCGGCAGAAGAAACCGAAGAGAAAGCTTCCGAAAAGGAAGTTATCGAGATGCCTGCAGAGCTGTTTAATATCGAGACGGCAGAGGATGAGGCTTTTTCAGGTGATGCAGGAAATGGCGGCGGAAACGGACGTGCTCTCGGAGGTCTTGCTGCCGATGAGAATTATACCCCCAGTATCGTAGATGAAAATATATCTTATAAAGAGATTTCCGAGAAACTGATCGATGGCGCGGGCTTTACGGCCGGAGCCGGTGCGATTGATGCCGGATCGGTTTCGATCAATTCCATATCCAACAACAGTGTATCGGCTAATTTCCCTTATGCCCATACACAGTCAAAGCAGATATGTTCATATTTCGATGAGAATTACCCCATGGTACGTGACCAGAATCCTTACGGAACCTGCTGGGCACATTCCACACTCGCGGCTGCAGAGTTTTATCTGATCAATCACGGGATGGCCGATAAGAGCATCGATACTTCCGAGCTTGCACTTTCATACTGGACTTCATATCAGGGGACCGCAGGACCCGCAGGTGATAACGGAAATACGGTAAATCGCGCATATGCTAAATCAAAAAATGACAATTTCCTTAATTCCGGCGGAAACAGCATGACTGCCGCAATGACACTTTTCCAGCAGAGAGGTATCACAGCTGAAAGCGATGTGCCTTACAGTCAGGCAGCTTCTGTGCTGGAAAGCGAAAAGATCGATTACTCACTTGAAAGAAAAAATGCTTATTATGTAACGGAATATCAGGAACTCGATATAAAGAAAAACCCGCGTCTCGTAAAGGAAGCGGTTGTAGAGAACGGCGGTGTTTCGACAGGTATATGCTGGTTTGAGGATGCATATAATGAAGCTCATAATGCTTACTATATTGACGAAAATGTATCGCTCAACCATTTCGTGACCGTAGTCGGCTGGGATGACAATTTTCCGAAGGATTACTTTGTTGGCGGTGTCTATGGTGATAAGCCGTCCAAAAACGGAGCATGGCTGATAAGAAACAGCTGGAACGATAATAACAGCAAAGCGGAAATGTACGAGACCGATTATCTCTGGGTATCCTATGAAGACGGATCGCTTCAGAATGCAGCCATCTTTAAGGCTGTTCCGGCAGATAAATACGAATATAACAACAGCTATTACTATGATACGCAGGTATACTCGCCTTACAGAATGGATAAGTATTCAGAAGTGGCGAATGTGTACAAGACAAGTGTGTGCCAGAGCGGCGAGATCCTCTCGGCTGTAACATTCAATGTATTTGATCTTAAATCTACAGGAACCAGATACACGATCGAAGTATATAAAAACATTCCTGACGGGGGCAGCCCTGCAGACGGTACAAAAGTAAATGAAGCCACGACAGAAGGAACTCTTTATATCGACGGTACTTATACCATATCCCTTAATAAAGCTGTAAAGCTTGATTATGAAGAAAACTATGCGGTATCTGTAAAGAGAGATGACGGCACTTCCGTATCTTACGCTGCGGACTTTAACTGGAAAGGCTGGAACCTTGTTTCCGATATGAAAGCATTCAAAGGACAGAGCTGGTATAAAAACGGAAGCAGCTGGGCTGATAATCAGAGCGCAGGAAACTATATCATCCATGCTAAGACCAGGAATGCAGGTCCTTATGTAAAGATTAATCCCAGCAGTTTAAGGCTTAAAGAAGCTGAAGAAGTAACGATCACCGCAGAAGCTTATGACGCAAATGACAAAAAGATCGACAGCGCGGTATTTACCTGGGAGAGCAGCGATGATAAGGTAGCCTCTGTAGTTAACGGTGTTGTTAAAGCCGGTGATTTCGGTACTGCGACCATAAGTGCAAAATACAATGATCTGATCGGCAAATGCGAAGTTACCGTCGGAACCGAAGGCGTGGTAGTAAAGAAAGTAAATTACGGTACTTTCATGGTAGACGGTGCAGCTCTTCCTCTAACAGCCAGTGTCAGATATGCAGAAAAGATCAATTACAAGGCAAGGAAGATAAAGATCGATGCGGATCTTTCCGCTAAGGTGACTGAAAGCGGGCTTTATGATATAGCCAGAAAACTTTCGGCTACAGGAAATGTGACCAATGATGTGATCATTTTCAGCTTTGCTGCCAAGAAGAATGTAAATGCCAATTCGGGTTCTTATTACTATCTGAAGGCAAAGGTAGCAAAGAAATCCGTGACTACGGCAATGGGTATTACCGGTAAGAACTTAAAACAGCTGAAGAAGGCAGTATCTGCATTTAATAAGCAGGCAAAGAAAAAAGCGAACAGGATATACTTTAATATAACCCCCATAAATGCATTGGAGATGCTGGGCAACAAAACCATGATACCTGTTGTTAATCGTAACAAATATACAGGTGTGTTTAAGAGCTTTTCGCACTTCAGGGCAAGACTGGAGCCAGATAAGCAGCCTCCTTATTCGGATGAGCTGAACTACAAGCAGTGGACAAAGATCTCAAACAAGGAATTCAAGAAGAAAAAGATCGGACCCACAACTTATATGTTCACTCCGAAGAACAAGAATGTAGTGGGAAGCGGATTCAGTATACCATTTAAATAAGGCTTGACATTGGAAGTTCGCGATGGTAATATATTACGGTATGCCGCACGGCGAGGTATAAGTGGCTTATATGCCCACCACAGGCCGGCGAGAAATGTAATAAGGAGGTGCTGATATGTACGCTATTATTGCAACAGGCGGAAAGCAGTATAAGGTTAGCGAAGGCGATATCATCAAAGTAGAGAAGATCGCTGGTGAAG
>JAIKYA010000119.1 GCA_024683645.1 Lachnospiraceae bacterium | reverse complement strand
CAATTAAGTCCTGCGACTTAGTGCGTAACGACTTAGCAGGATCTTAATGCCTGCGGACTGTGTCGTGCAAAAGTGATGTGATGAGGACAAAAGGACCGTCCCCGTGTCTTCCCCGTGTCTTCATTTCAGTATCAGTTCACTTCCGGGTGTTACTATGGTTGCGCCGGGTGCGTTAAAGCGTTTTGCATTTTCTTCGTCAAAGGCAGTGACAGCTGCAGAACCTGTATGATACGGTATGTTCACCTTTGCTCCCACGAGCGCAGCGCATTCCGATGCTTCCGCAGCATCCATGTTGTACACGCCGTCACAGCAATAGAATGCATAGTCGATGTTTCTGCTGCCAAGCGTTGACATCTGCTCTGTCTTTGAAGTATCACCGCTGACATATACGCTTACATCATTCGGGAACGTAAGTATGTATCCGACACAGTTTTTCTTATCATGATTTTTATTATATCCGGCTTCCACAGCTTCTACTTTTACATAGCCCATATCAAAGCTTTGGTGTTCGCCGCCGCTTAGCGCCTCAGCCTGCGTGATCACCCTGCAGTCATCATTTCTGTCTGAGATCCTTGACATGTCCTTATGATCAAAATGATCATGCGTCTGCAGTATGAGATCGGCCGGCATATCATAACCCTCTCCGCTGAATGGATCGATGTATATCACCTTATCATCGCCCGTAACTATCCTCAGACTTGCATGTCCCTGATACAGTAAAACCGGATCTTTCATAGCTTCTTCCTCCTTTTTATCTGTGGATTCCGACTCAGTTACTGCTGCTTTTTCTTCCTGTATCTCTTCGTCCGTTAATCCCGTTTCCTCTGCTTCTGCAATCTCTTCCTGTGGCTTTTCCTCACCCGCAACAGGCGGCTTTGCCTGTGTCACTGCAGTCTCTTCCTCTGTCTCTGCAGCGGGTACCAACTGTACCGCTTCCTTTTCACTGCCGCATGAACACAAAAAAACAAGCGCCGCAGCTGCCACCCGCAAAGCGGGTGCTGAAGCTTTGGCGCTATTCATATTTACATGTTTTAGATGAAGCATATTTACGCCTTCAGTTCCACGGCATCTTCATTCAGCTCTGCTACCAGATTATTGATACCGTCCACAATGCTCTGGTTATGAACGCTCGCATCATGTGTTTCCGAAGCATGTGCCGTCACCTCTTCCGTGATGGCTGATATAGTCTGGATGCTGTCAACTATCTCACGGTTTGCGGATGCCAGACTGGTTACTACATCTGCCAGATCCTCTGAGTGCTTTTCTATTACCTGCACGCTCTCGGATATGGTATTAAAGCTTGCGGCTGTCTGTTCGGCACAACGGCTTTCCTCCGCACCTGTCCTTATCAGCCGCTGTATGGTATCGACCATGGTGTCAAGCTGTGAAGTGATATTCTCTATCAGAGATACTATATTGCCTGTTGCTTCTGTCGTCTGGGTAGCCAGACCGCTTATCTCACTTGCTACTACTGCAAATCCGCGTCCGGCATCGCCTGCCCTTGCTGCCTCTATGGAAGCGTTAAGTGACAGCAGACTGGTCTCGCTTGCCACATCCGTGATGATGTCAGTGATGGTATTCATTTTTGATGTGGTCTGCTTAAATACCTCCAATGCAGCTGCAACATCCTTGCCGACCTGATCCACTTCCCTGGTAAGGGTATTCAGCTCATCAATGTGCGTCGTTCCTTCTTTTACCGCATCTCCGGTGTTCTTAACATTTTCATTTATCACGGCTGCTGCCTTCTCGACATCAGACACATGTTCCTGTATCTCTTCAGTCTTTAAAAGCTGCCGCTGTACCGCATCCGAAGATTCCGAAGTACCGGTCGATACTTCTTCCATGGAATCCACTGTTCTGTCAACGGATTCCTTGAGAGTTTCCATCTCACTGCTCACTGTCTCAATGGTGCCGCTCATACGCTCGGTCACTTCCAGTATCCTGTCCGTCAGCATCTGAGCCTTTCTCTCCTGAAGATGTATCCCAGCCATCCTTATCTGCTCAAACTCAATATTGACCTTCGATACCATTATCAGAAATATCGTGATCACGATCATCAGTATTACCTGTATCTCTATGGTCGCAAGAATCGCTTTGGGATCCGCCGCATTCTTTATCTTTATGACCGATACGATTATGTTTTCAGCAACTACGGACCATCCGAAAATCCCTATGATCCTTCTTGATTTGAAGACCGTAATGGCTACCAGTATGGTCAGAGCATAGGTAAATACCAGCTCGTTCTGCGCAGTGAACAACAGGAAAGTATAGAACAGGCCGAAACCTCCTACCACGATATGTTTTACTGCCGGAGTATCATTCCGTTTAGAGTAAATGACCCAGCCTGCTGCTACGGGAGCCAGTCCGAGCAGAAAAGTCAGCAGCACATAGGGTACGGTCCTTGCTCCCTTCACTACTTCCAGCACATATGCAAGACAGATGATCACGCATATGATAGTATAGGCCGCCATTGCCATCTTGTTTGCGATCGCTGTCTCTGACCGCTGCGACATCTCCTCCAGTTCCCTAAGATCCTTCTCTCTCTCTTTTACTGCCATACTGTGTTTACCTCCGTGATTTTCTGCACTCTTGGTTTCTTATCAGCTGTGATAAAGCTTCTTGGTCTGGTAATTCGGCTCGCTGGTCAGATTGACACCCAGCTTTCGGAATGTCTTCGTATCAACCGAAGAAAGTATCACGCTTGTGTGTACCTCAGTTCCCTTAAGGTTGTCCAGCTGCTCCAGTGCCTTTGCAGCTCTTTCATCGCTTGCCGCACATACCGAAAGTGCTATAAGTATCTCATCGGTATGGAGTCTGGGATTATGATTGCCCAGATGTTCAACTTTAAGTGACTGTATGGGTTCTATTATCTCCGGTGATATCAGTTTTACCTCATCGGGTATATCTGCCAGTGTCTTTAACGCATTCAGAAGCATTGCCGAAGAAGCTCCCAAGAGCTCGCTGGTCTTACCCGTTATGATCCTGCCGTCCTTAAGCTGTATCGCTGCCGCAGGGCCTCCTGTCATCTCGGCTTTCAAAAGCGCCGCACCCACGACCGGCCTGTTCTCACTGGTCACCCCTGCCTGTTTCATCAGAAGCTCCAGCTTTATCACTTCCTCATCACCGCTCTTGCCCTGTCTGCGCTGACAAAGTGCGGAATAATATCTCCTGATTATCTCCTGCTTCGATGCTTCTCTGCAGGCTTCATCATCCACTATACCGAAGCCCGCCATATTTACCCCCATGTCGGTAGGTGATTTATAAGGCGACTCACCCATGATCTTCTCAAACATCGCATTCAGCACGGGGAATACTTCTATGTCACGGTTATAGTTTACCGTCGTCTCTCCATAGCTTTCCAGATGAAAAGGATCGATCATGTTTACGTCATTCAGATCCGCGGTCGCCGCTTCATACGCAAGGTTCACGGGGTGCTTGAGCGGGAGGTTCCAGATAGGGAAAGTCTCGTACTTGGCATATCCGGCCTTTACGCCTCTTTTATATTCATGATAAAGCTGCGACAGGCAGGTAGCCATCTTTCCGGAGCCCGGTCCGGGTGCGGTCACTACCACCAGCGACCTGCTCGTTTCTATATACTCGTTTCTTCCGAAGCCTTCGTCACTCACTATATCCTGCACGTTCGCAGGATAACCGCTGATGTTGTAATGCTTATATACTTTGATGCCGAGAGCTTCCAGCTTTTTCTTGTAATTCACTGCCGCAGGCTGGTCAGCATACTGTGTGAGCACCACGCTGCCGACGTAAAGTCCCGATTCACGGAACGCATCTATGAGTCTGAGTACATCCATATCATAGGTGATCCCCAGGTCACCGCGTACCTTGTTCTTTTCAATATCCGCGGAGTTGATCGCTATCACTATCTCCGCATCGTCCTTCAGGTTCTTCAGCATCCTGATCTTTGAATCGGGCTGAAAGCCGGGAAGCACGCGCGATGCATGGAAATCATCGAACAGCTTGCCGCCGAATTCCATATAAAGCTTTCCGCCGAAGGTTTTTATCCTTTCCTGAATTTTTTCCGATTGTAGTGTGAGATACTTGTCGTTGTCAAAACCTGTTTTCATAATTTTTTCCTTGAGTTCCTGTTTATAGTTACATGAGGCATAAGCCCCTGTATGTACTTTGCTATCTTTTCCGCAGCCTGCTTATGACACGGCCTGCCCGGGTGCTGTCTTGCTCCCACGGTCTTGTCACTGACCGGATCCAGCGGCAGATACAATATCTTTTCATCATCGGTCACTTTTATAAAATCCGCGATACCCGCTCTTATCACAGGCTCCATCGCATTGCCGAGCATACCGTATGCCCAGATGATCCATGCATCAACATTGCACTTTCGCAGTGTGCGCAGGAAATCCTTGATAGCCCGCTGAAGTTTGTACAGATCATCGGGATCATAATCCGTTCCCGGATAAAATATTCCGTTGCTGAAAACATCACCGGTCATATGCTGTTTGAATTCTTCTCCGGTTACCGGATCAAAATGCGGTGAGTTGTGAAAGGCGCCGTCATCATTTGTTGCCAGATTCACCACGACCACATCCGGTCTCCAGGCCTTGAAATTATTCTCTTCATAAAAACCGAGCGGCCTGAACGTTTCCTCCGGCATCACGGAACATATCTCTTTGTAATGCAGAGGTATGGAGCAGTTCGGATCATTGTCCCATGAGCTCCTTACTCCCCAGCCGCTCTGTGAAATAACGCGGTAGTCGGCATCCAGTGCCTTTGAAACAAGATAGGGATAGGAATTGCTGTGTCCGAAGAACATCGATATCCACTCTTCTTCTTCCTTTGCACCTATCGCTCCTTCACCGGAAGTAATGGAGTCGCCGATGAATTCGATCTTCAGTTTTTTGGGTTTAACGGGAAGTATATCTCCGTCCAGGCACACCGAATAGAATTTAAGACAATGCAGCTTATCGGAGTTCATGGCCTGTACTTCTTTTATGATGCGGACTGTGGTAGGTTTGGAAGCCATCTTGTTCCTGAAAACACACAGCCAGCCTCTTTCCTTCGGAACCATCTGGCGGGTCATGAGACGGCCGTTAACCTCTATGAGTATCCAGTTCTCAAAGGTCTCAAAGGGAGCTTCCATGTCAATGTAAAGCTCGCTGCAGCGCACCGTCATTTCTATATAGGATCCTGTCCACAACAACATAACGGGATCTCGCGATGCTATGGTCCTGCCGTGAACCTCTATCTTCGGTTCATCTGCTATCTTTACGGTTTTCAGTTCCATAAACTTAAGCCTCCCCGATGGACACCGGAAACTAAAAAAAACTACCGTTATATTTTATCACAATTGCACACATTTGTCATCTGTGCTATTCTGATTTTATGGATAAAAATGACGAAAACAGCAACTTTAACAGAGCACTCAGAAATTTTACTTTTGATGTCGCTGTAGGCGGAGGAATACGGCATCTGTATAAGCTCGGACTTTCAGCCGAGGAGATACAGAAAGAACTTGCCTACCCGCTGCCGTTAGACCGTATAGAGAGGGAGATCGCAGCTATAGAAAAAGAGTGAATCACTCAAATCCAACGTTGCTGACATTGCCTATAGCGATATGTCCTGTTACTATGGCCTTGAAATCGGTATCGTCTTCGGCGTCTTCGTTGTACCTTCCGTCTACCTTCAGGCGCATGCCGCCATCTCCGATCTTTTCGATCTCCGGATAAGAATCTTTGAAAAAACTGCCCATGGAGACTTTACAGTCTCTTATTATCCCTTTGAAATCCACAAGCCTGCATCCCGGAAAGTTTACGTTGATGATATTCATCGCTTTCCAGTCCGCATCTATATATTCTTCGAGTATCTCATGCAGATATGCATCCGTTACCTCGTGACATTCTCCGGCGTTTTCCGAAAGTGCTATTGATCTCACTCCCTGAAACACGCCCTCAAAAGCAGCTCCGGCAGTGGCCGAATACTGCAGGTCGGTAGCACAGTTGTATCCGTAGTTTATACCGGACAGTACCACGTCCGGTTTTTGCGGCATCACTGCAAGACAGCCCACTCTGATACAGTCTGCAGGCGTTCCCGTACAACTGTAAGCCTTCACGCCTTCAACGGGAAATGTATATGGAAAAACATCCAGATGATGTCTTAGGCTTATGCTGTGCGATGCGGCGCTCCTCTCATGATCGGGCGCTACTATCCAGACTTCACCGAGCTTCACAGCCTCTTCGGCAAGTCTCACCAGCCCGGCTGAGGTAATGCCGTCATCGTTGGTTATCAATATCTTTCTCATATGAGCTTCCTGATATGGAGTATATTTTTTCCGTCCTTATATTCATAGTCTATGTCATCCATGCTCTCCTTGACCATGAATATACCAAGACCTCCTATCTGTCTGTCTTCTGCGGAAAGGGTAACATCCGGATCAGCCTTGGCCAGCGGATCATAGGGAACGCCCTGGTCTATGAAGGTGATGGAGATCGCAGGGGGATCCTTTTCCACCTCCACTCTTACCGTTGCCGGACCTTCATCGGGATTGTAAGCATAAGTAGCGATATTCACGAAGAGTTCTTCCACAGCTGTTTCAATCTGTGTCTGTACCTTTAAGGAACACTCCAGCTGCTCCAGTTCTTCGGTCACAAACTCCATGACCTCATCAATATTGTCGACATTGGCAAGTACGTTAAGTTCCTTCATGTCTTACTCCTTTCCCGGACCGAAATATTTGAATCCCAGCATCGTTATATCATCGAACTGGTCTGCTTTTCCCACAAATGCATCCATATCCGTCTTCATCGCTTCGAGTATCTCTTTCTGATCCTTATCCTTATTCCTGTTCAGCGATTCCAGCATTCTGTCCGTGTTGAAAAGTTCTTCCTCCTCATTGGTGGCTTCAGGTACACCGTCGGTATAAACATACAGACTGTCTCCGGGATGAAGTATAAACTCGTGCTCCGGAAACTTAAGTCCTTCCATTACCGCAACAGCGGGAGCATGATTATATACTACCAGTTCGTAATCCCCGCCTGCGCGGCATATCGTCGGATGCTCATGACCTGCGTTTGCCACCACTCCTTTTCCTGTGGATATCTGAAGTATAGCAAACCATACTGTTACAAACAACTCCGCTTCATTACCTTCGCACAGCTGCTCATTAGCATACTCCAGCACCTCCGAAGGCGAACCTCCGAGCAGCGCCCTGTTTTTGATCAGGGTCTTGGCTATGACCATAAAGAGCGAAGCCGGCACTCCCTTGCCTGACACATCGGCCATCACCAGACCTATATGATCATCATCGATAAGAAAGAAATCGTAAAAATCTCCTCCCACTTCTTTTGCGGGATCCATGGTCGCATAAATATCAAATTCCTTCCTGTCGGGGAAAGGAGGAAATATACGCGGCAGCATATCTGCCTGTATCTGCGTAGCGACATTGAGCTCGGCGCCTATCCTCTGGGTCTCTTCTTCCGCTCTTCTTGCTTCGGCCGTCCATCTGATGGTCAGGAATATCTGTATATACTCTACGATAAAGATCAGGCAGATCGTCAGATACAGCGGGAAAAAGTAAGGACTTGTAGGAAGGATGTTGTTTTTGTTGGTGATCGAATTGATCACATAAAAACAGAGGATATTGACTATGGGAGCCACCAGGTTTTTCTTCAGCAGTCCCTTTGCTTCCGTCATTCTCTTCATTATCCTCTTTCTGAGGAAAATAACATACAGTACCGCAAGCAGCGTAAGTGTGACAGCCTTGATCACGATATAGAGAAGTATGTTTCCGACAGTATAAGGTCCTATCGCCGGATCTTCCGAGAACAGTCCGAGCTGAGCCCCCAGAACGGAATCAAGCGAGCCGCATATCATAAAGGTAGCCGCAGAAGCAGCCAGTGTAAACATCAGGCAGGTAAAAAGCTTGTTCTCCATATCATCCGCATACATGTAGACCAGCGCCAGACAGATGAACAGCGGCTGGGCTATCGCAGTGGTGATATCTACCGTCGGATTGACATAGTAACTGAAGAAGACTGCCAGAAAATCCACTGCTGCAGTGATCAGCCAGCCAACAGACAGCTGAAGCTTTGTTTTTGCGCTTTTCAGCGTCAGCATTGAAGTCACAGCCACAAAAACAAAAGATAAGAATCCTGCCACAGACCATAAAATGATAACTTCTAAACTCATTTCACACTACCTTTCAAAAACACCGAATTCGTGAAGTACTTTCAGGCTCTTATGTATGTATTCCCGTGTTATGCTGCCCCACTTAAGTCCCAGGGCTTGTGTCATCGCATTGGTAAAACTCTGGTCTTCCCGTGTGCGCTCGTATTTCAGATCGGGACTCTCGAGTATAATTCCCTCTATCAGCTCTCTGTATTCTTCATCATCCCTGAGCAGCTCGATGTTTTCTTCAAATATATCTTCAGGAACAACATATATATTGTACCCTGTTTTTTCAATTTCATCAAACAGCTTTCTCATGGGTATCTCCCCCGGCGGCATCACATGAAATACCGTATGTTTTCTGTCTGTCATGGCCAGCTTCTCTATCATCGCGGCGACCTCATCCACCGGTGAAAAATCCACTTCTGAAAAATACACTTCCTCAGGTACGAGGCCTATCTTCACATAGGATGCAAGCCTCCTCGTAAACGCGTTGGTCTTTATGTTCAGCTGGAATTCTCCGTCGGAAAGCCTGCCCTGAAGATTCCCTATGCGCATTATCTTCACATCACATCTGCCCTCGGCCATGGCTTTCAGCGCTTCATACTCAGCTAGGTACTTTGAGAGTATGTACTGGTTGTGGATCTTCTGGTCTATAAAAAGATTTTTCTCTTTGATCGTTAATACTTTTTTGCCTCTCTCATACAGTCCGCCTACACTTATGGTCGATATCTGTACAAACAGTGCTTTATGTTTTTCACACAGCTTCAGCAGATTTCTGACACCGGTGATATTGGCACGCTCAAGCTTATCACCGTATGCAAAATGCGCGACGTTGGCGGCACAGTTTATCACCGTATCAAAAGCTGCTTCCGGTACCACATCAAATATCTTTTCCTGCGCTATGTCCCCGGCTACGGCAAAAACACGCTTACCCAGCAGTTCTGCCTCTTTGCCGTTTTCAAAAAAGTTCAGCAGATTTTTTAATCTCTTTTCCGGATCGAGTCTTTCCGTAGGTCTTACCAGACAGTATATCTTATCGTAGTCATCCGGATTCCTGAGGATCTCCGTAAGCATATGCAGTCCGAGAAAACCTGTAGCTCCCGTAAGCAGTACGTTTCCCAGTCTTCTCTTTTTTCCGGGTATGAGTTCTGCCACCGTATTGCCCGCCAGCATTTCATCTATCTTTTCATAATCGGGTTTCTTAAGCCTGTCATCATCTTCTTCGATAACCGCCGAAGCCTTCTTTCTGTACAGATACTGTGCAAGACCTTCGGGTTCGGGATAGCGGAAGAGATCCGAAAACTTAAGTTCACATTCCTCTATCCTCTCGTTTATCCTCGATATGATCTCTGCAACATGCAGTGAATCTCCGCCTATCTCAAAGAAATTATCACCGATGCCGACCCGGCTGATACCGAGCAGCCGGCCGTACTCCTCACAGATGATGCGCTGATACTCATTTTCCGGCGCCCTGTATTCGAAGTTCAGTTCGACCGGTATCTCACGAAGCGCCCTCATATCCGTCTTCCCTCCGGGCGTCAGAGGTATCTCGTCTATCCTCTTTATGACATCCGGAACCATATAGGCCGTCAGATGTTCCTTCAGATATTTTTTCAGCTCATCTTCATCTGCATTCATACCCGCCCTGCAGGTGTAGAACCCGATAAGGCTGTCTCTTCCGTTTATATTCCTCACGTGCACGCTGGCATCCGCTACTCCTTCAAATGCGAGCATCCTGTTCTCTATCCCGGACAGTTCTATCCTCAGTCCCCGTATCTTTACCTGGAGATCGTTTCTTCCCATATATTCCAGGCGGCCGTCCGGCATGAACCTCCCCAGATCGCCTGTAAAATAAAGCCTTCTGCCATGCAGCATCCTGAACTTTTCTTCAGTCTCTTCCGGAAGCTTATGGTATCCTATACCCAGTCCTTTCCCGTAAATACATATCTCACCGGCCGCACCGAAAGGAACAAGCCTGCCCTGTTTATCCAGTAACATGATGCCTGTATTGCCTATGGGACGGCCGATCGAAGTATCGTCTCCCTCTTCGGTAATGCTTGCACCGATAGTGACTTCGGTAGGTCCGTATCCGTTAAAGATCAGTACGTCAAAGTTTTCCTTGAGTTCCTCCACCAGCCTGCGCGGCAGCACTTCACCGGCAGAAAGTATAGCATCTGTCTGCATCATAGCCCTGCTAAAATCCTCATCCTTCAGGTATGCGCTCAGTCTGGAAGGTGTGCAGTGTATGAGGTTTGCTCCGTGCTTAAAGATCAGTTCCGCAAGCGCCTTCGGATCCGCCATCGCTTTCTCGGGTGCCATCTCAATAAAGCAGCCGTTAAACAGCGGAACGAAAAATTCAAACAGCGATATATCAAAACATACGGAACCGATGGCTACCAGACCTGTTCCGTTCTTTACCACTTCTCTGTTAAAAGGATTGTTTTCGGGATGTGTGATATTAACTATGCCTCTGTGGCTTAAGAGCACTCCCTTGGGATTGCCGGTGGTCCCGGAAGTATATATGCTGTAGGCAAGGCTGTCCGGAGATATCAAAAGCTTCGGATCACTGTCATCAGCATACTGCATCAGCTCATCTGCATCCAGATGTTCAAAGCCGTCCTCTTCCAGGGTCTCTTTGCATACGACGATATATTTTGCGCCGCTGTCATTTTGTATATATTCGATGCGGACCTGCGGATATGCGGGATCTACCGGTATGAAAGCCGCGCCGCTCTTCAGTATGCCAAGCACCACCGGCAGCAGACGGTGATCCCTCTTCAGCTTGTATAAGACAGGTTCTCCCCTTTCTATGCCTTTATCGATCAGGGCATTTGCTATACGGTTTGAAACCCTGTCCAGTTCACTGAAACTGTATGAATACTTACCCGCATGATATGCGGGTCTGTCAGCGTATTTTTCCGCTGCCTTTCTGAATATGTCAGGTATTGAAGCATTTTCATCGATCGCTGTATGAGGTCCCTCCATGGCAGAGAGCTTTTTTGCTTCCGCCTCACCGCATATTTCCATATCACGACAAAGCATGCTGCCGCATACAGCCTGCTCCGTTATCCTTATCATTGCTTCATGGAAATACTTCAGTTTGTCATCATCATAGATACCGACGCGATAGTCATAGATGATATTGATACAGTCGGGCATTCTCTGCACCGCCATGGTAACATGATTATTCATGCCGCCGCTCATGCTTTCCTTCAGATCAAAAGCATGAGCACTTTTCAGTACTCCGCCGTGTATACAGTTGAGCACATATTCACTCATCCTGCCTGTCATGATGCCTGTCTTATGCAGATCATTCATGATATTCCTCATGCCGTAGGCTTTATGCTTTGACGCCAGCCTGGCCTGATCGGTGCACTTTAAGCATATATCCGTAAAGCTGTCCTTCTCTTCGATGCTCACCCTCACCGGTACTACCAGTGTCCGGCAGCTCATTGCGGACAGCTCATTTCTGTTTTCCCTGTTGAGACGCGGCATCAGAAATACTGCATCCCTCTTCTGCGTTGCCCTTGCAAGCCACAGAGACAACGCCGCGCCGAACAATGCGGAATCTTTTATCCCCTTATCTTTTTCATAGCGGTTTATCTTTTCTGTCAGTTCATCCGGAAGCCTGTATATCCTGCGCCTTCTGTCGCAGCCGGCTGCTTCGCCGCTCATCACGCTGTCTTCGGCATCCGTACCGTCAAAATACCTGATCCAGAATTTCTTATCTTCTTCACCGTCTGTTTCGGAAGCTTCGCTCTCGTCACTTCCGTCATAGTACGGATCTATATCGGCCGGCCATTCCCTGCCGTCCAGTTCGCTCAAAAACAGCTGTGCCAGCTGCATAGCAGTGTAGCCGTCCAGTATCACATGATGTATCAGAAAGAACAGGCAGCATCCGCCTTCTTTAAAGCCATATACTTCTGCCAGCCAGCTGCCGGGCTTCAGATACTGCTCCGTTTTCTTTTCCCACAGCCGGTCAGCCTCAGCCCTGTTTTCAAGCACACTTTTAACAAGCCCGCAGACCGGTTTCCCCGTATCCCTCAGATAAGCCTCTCCGTTCTCTTCTTCGTACTCCATATGCAGAAGGACCGCTCTTTCGATAACGGTCCTGACTGCTTCTTCCAGCTTATCTTCAATATCTTCGGTAAAATCCAGTCTGAAGCCCACGGTATTGATCGCGCTTCCCGGAAAGGCCATGTCATTCATCATCATGGCCTGCCGCGATCTGTTCAGCGCCAGCCTTTTACCCATCATCACTCTACGGTAAATACCTGTCTGAATCCTGTCATCTCCAGGATTTCTTTCACTTCTTCACAGGCGTTCTTTAATACCATCCTTCCATCATGCTTTATCATGGTCTTGTGTGCTGCGAACATCACTCTTAATCCCGCCGATGATATATAATTCAGATCCTTAAGATCAAAGATCAGTTCCTTAACATCATCCAGCGATTGCAGTTCTGCCTCCAGTTCGGGTGCCGTATTGGTATTCAGGCTGTCTTCCAGAGCGATGGTCAGTTTCGATCCTTCTTTCGTCTTAGTGATCTTCATTTGATTTTCCCCCAATCTTACAATAAATGGCCTCTCAGTTCTTCTGCGCTTTTTGAACTCAGATAAGCAGGTGCGATATCAAATACCGTCTTGCATCCGCTCATGCCTTCCTTAGAAAGCTTATACGCTGCTCTCGCATATGCTGTCAGCACAGAGCCTGTAAATTCCGGATTGGAATCAAGCTGCAGTTTGTATTCGATAATATGCTTATGCTCTTTATCAAGTCCGGTCACTCCGCTGCGGATAACAAATCCTCCGTGAGGCAGACCACTGTGCTTTGCCTTCAGTTCCTCTTCCGAGATAAAGTTCACCGTGGTATCATAATCCGCAAAATAGTTGGGCATCTCTTTAATCTCTTTTTCTATGCGGGCTTTGTCCGCGCCTTCTTCCGCCACTACAAAGCATTCTCTCGTATGCATCTGTCTTGCGGTAAATTCCGGTGTCTCACCGTTTCTTACCTTATCAACGGATTCCTGAACCGGCACCGTATACTGTCTTGCATCCTTTACGCCTTCTATACGTCTGATGGCATCGGAGTGTCCCTGGCTCACACCGCGTCCCCAATAGGTATAATGCTTTCCCTCGGGGAGTACCGCATCACTTACCATGCGGAGCAGTGAGAACATTCCCGGATCCCAGCCAACGGAGATCACTGCAACATTACCGCCTTTTTTTGCAGCCGCATCTACATTTGCAAAATGTTCGCCTATACGCGCATGTGTATCAAAACTGTCAACAACATTAAAATATTCCGCATACTTAGGTGTCTGCACGGGCAGATCCGTAGCGCTGCCGCCGCCCAGCACCAGTACATCTATCCTGTCTTTCCAGTTTAAGATCTCGCTCTCATTCAGTACCGGAACTCCTTCAGTTTTTACTTTTACCGTTGCGGGATCCCTTCTTGTAAATACCGCTGCCAGCTCCATGTCGGGATTCTGGCGTATTGCAGCCTCTACGCCTCTTGAAAGATTACCGTATCCCATTATTCCTATTCTTATGCTCATTGTTTTTTCCCTTTCAAAATATTTATTCCACTTTCGGGAGTCTTGCGATCGATGCTGCTATTTCCTCATCTGTAGGTATATAGTCACTCATCTCTCCGTTGTGGAATTTTTCATATGCTACCAGATCAAAATATCCGGTTCCGGTAAGCCCAAAAAGTATGGTCTTCTCCTCGCCGGTCTCCCTGCATTTAAGCGCTTCGTCTATCGCAACGCGTATTGCATGTGAGCTCTCGGGTGCGGGAAGTATACCCTCAACCCTTGCGAACTGCTCGGCAGCCTCGAATACGGATATCTGCTCCACACTGGTCGCTTCCATGTATCCGTCATGATAAAGCTGTGAAAGTGTTGAACTCATGCCGTGGAAGCGTAAGCCTCCCGCATGGTTTGCCGAAGGTATGAAGCTGCTGCCCAGAGTATACATCTTGGCAAGAGGACATATCATACCGGTATCGCAGAAATCATAGGCATAAGTTCCGCGGGTAAAGCTGGGACAGGATGCAGGCTCTACTGCAATGATGCGGTAGTCTGCCTCTCCCCTGAGCTTTTCACCCATAAAAGGTCCTATAAGACCTCCCAGGTTGGATCCGCCGCCTGCACAGCCTATGATGATGTCGGGTTTTACATTATACTTCTCCATAGCGGCCTTTGCTTCCAGGCCTATTACCGACTGGTGCAGCAGTACCTGGTTAAGCACGCTGCCCAGAACATATCTGTAACCTTCACTTGAGGTAGCTACTTCAACCGCTTCGGATATGGCACATCCGAGGCTTCCCGTTGTTCCCGGGAACTCAGCAAGGATCTTCCTTCCCACATTGGTGGTCTCGGAAGGAGAAGGTACCACGCTTGCTCCGTAGGTCCTCATCACCTCGCGCCTGAAAGGCTTCTGCTCATAGGAAACCTTTACCATAAATACCTTGCAGTCCAGACCGAAATAGGAACATGCCATCGAAAGCGCCGTACCCCACTGGCCGGCACCGGTCTCAGTTGTCACGCCTTTAAGTCCCTGCTTCTTTGCGTAATATGCCTGTGCTATCGCGGAATTAAGCTTGTGGCTGCCGCTTGTGTTATTACCTTCAAACTTGTAATATATCTTAGCCGGTGTCTTCAGTTTTTCTTCAAGACAGTAGGCTCTGACTAAAGGTGAGGGACGGAACATCCTGTAGAAATCCCTTATTTCCTGAGGTATATCTATATACTGTGTTGTATCATCCAGTTCCTGTTTTACCAGTTCCTCGCAAAATACAGGAGCCAGCTCCTCGGCGGTCATGGGCCTTAGCGTCCCGGGATTTAAGAGGGGGGCGGGTTTGTTCTTCATGTCTGCCCTTAAGTTGTACC
The DNA here is from genome assembly GCA_024683645.1 of Lachnospiraceae bacterium. Taxonomy (GTDB): domain Bacteria; phylum Bacillota; class Clostridia; order Lachnospirales; family Lachnospiraceae; genus NK4A136. The sequence goes on along the minus strand of JAIKYA010000119.1, from coordinate 9,875 downwards.
ATGCCTTAGGTACCTCATCTTCTGACAGATAGATCTTGTAAGGAATCTTACTCTCCGACATTTCTTTTCTTCTCCTTTTATTAAAGTAAACTGTTTATATTGAAAATTATCTCTTCCTCCGAATAAGGCTTGCTTATGAACTGCTTTGCACCTATCTTAAGTGCATCTATCAGTCGGTCCTGCTGCCCTGCCGCAGTGATCATGACCACCAGAGCATCCGGATCGAATTCCATTATTTCTTTAAGTGCCGCTATTCCGTCTTTCTTCGGCATAGTTATATCCAGTGTGACGATATCGGGACGGTACTTCTTGTAAGCCTCCACTCCGTCTTCACCGTTGGCAGCCTCCATTACCACCGTGTATCCGCCGCGTTCGAATATGCCGCGGAGCATGGTCCTGGACATTCTGGAATCATCAACGATAAGTATCGTTCCCTTTCCGACAGATTCATACTTATCACTCACATCCTTTACGGCGCCCATCTCTATAGGCTTTTCACCGCCCTTGAATTCCGTATCGGCTGCGATCAGCAGATCCAGCTCACGGTCTTCCACCATAATGGGGATCACATAGAAATCACCTGTCGCCGTCTGATCTACAAAGGCCAGAGGCGGCTCCATATCAACCATTATTTTCTGGTCACTGAGCGCTGTAGAGAACAGACCGCCGTTGACATTTATGAACTCACTTACCGAATCAAAAGCATCCTCAAACACTTCATCCATGGGCTCACCCGAAAAAGCGGAAGCCACCTTGAGAAAAGCCCCGTTTTCATCGGCCTGCGCCAGTCCTATGAATATATTATGATCGCCTTTGAGTTCCTGGTATGCAAGATGTGAATACTTATACTCTTTTCTGCGGGAGGATTTCTCAAGATAAAAATCTCTCGTGATAAAACGGGTAATATTCCTGATCACCATTCCCGCTATATCCCTGACATATGCCTTGGATGTGATGATAAAATCCGGAAGGAGCTGGTCTATATCATCACTCTTTAAATATGCCATCTCCGTTTCGGTAAAGCCTGACTCCTTGCGGAAATCTTCAAGATAATCCTCTACATCCTCTGTAGTCATATCCGTCATGTCAGTAAGAAGCTGTACGAACTGCATGTAAACATTACCCTGCTTCTTTAACAGATCATGTACCTGATCATCTGTCAGCAGCTCCTTTGAAACGGCTATATCGCCGAAACGCTTATCCTGCTGCTGCTGTTCCCTGTTGATCTCTTCCACCTGCTCTTCGGTGAGAAGCCCCTCAACGACAGCTATGGTACCCAGACGTACCCTTACGTGCATCTGCTCCCTGATTATGAGCTGATAGTCCTCCTCGTTGATTATACCCTTCTTGACTAGATACTTACCGAATAACTGACAGAACATGGCATCCCCCTTATTTCAACATTTTTCGGATAAACTGACCTGTATATGAATCTTTTACCTTCGCAACCTCTTCAGGAGTACCGGATGCTATCACCGTACCTCCACCGTCACCGCCCTCCGGGCCCATATCTATGATGTAATCCGCGTTCTTTATGACGTCAAGGTTATGCTCTATTACTATAACGGTATTTCCCGCATCCGTCAACCTGTGGAGGATGCCTATGAGCTTCCTCACGTCCTCAAAATGAAGCCCCGTTGTGGGCTCGTCAAGGATGTAAACGGTCTTGCCCGTAGCCCTTCTTGACAGCTCCGCTGCAAGCTTTATCCTCTGAGCTTCACCGCCCGACAGCTCGGTCGACGGCTGCCCCAGACGTATGTAACCCAGTCCCACTTCATTCAGTGTCTCTATCTTGTTCCTGATGGAAGGTACCGCTTTAAAGAAATCCAGCGCCTCCTCCACGGTCATATTGAGCACATCCGAGATGCTCTTTCCTTTATATCTGATATCCAGAGTCTCCCTGTTGTAACGCTTCCCTCCGCAGACCTCGCAGGGAACGTAAACATCCGGCAGGAAATGCATCTCTATCTTTACTATACCGTCACCGCTGCAGGCCTCACATCTGCCGCCTTTTACATTAAAGGAAAAACGTCCCTTCTTATAGCCCTTGGCCTTGGCATCACTCGTGCTCGCGAACAGATCCCTTATCATGTCGAAAACACCTGTATACGTAGCCGGATTTGACCTCGGTGTCCTGCCTATGGGTGACTGGTCTATGGCTATCACCTTGTCGAGCTGCTGCATGCCGCTTATCTTCTTATGTTTTCCGGGTACGGTAAAGGCACGGTTAAGCTTCCTGGCCAGTGCTTTGTAGAGTATCTCGTTTACCAGCGAACTCTTTCCCGATCCGGAAACACCCGTCACACAGGTAAATATGCCAACGGGGAAATCCACATCAATGTTCTTCAGATTGTTTTCCTGTGCTCCGTATACCGACAGTTTTCCTTTTGCTTTCCTTCTTTCCGACGGTACCTCTATCTTCTTCTTTCCGCTCAGGTACTGTCCTGTAACGGAATCCTTTGCTTTTATTATATCTTCAACGCTGCCGCAGGCCACTATCCGGCCGCCGTGCTCACCGGCTCCCGGTCCCACATCCACGATATAATCCGCTTCCCTCATGGTATCCTCATCATGTTCTACCACGATCAGCGTATTACCCAGACTCTGCAGTCCCCTCAGGGCGCCGAGGAGTTTTACGTTATCTCTCTGATGCAGACCTATGGAGGGCTCGTCCAGTATGTAGCACACGCCCACCAGCCCGCTTCCTATCTGCGTTGCCAGTCTTATACGCTGTGCTTCGCCTCCGGACAGGGTTGCCGTAGCTCTTGAAAGCGAGAGATACTCCAGCCCTACTTCCACCAGGAAACCCACACGTCCCTTTATTTCTTTGATTATCTGGTCACCTATGAGATGCTGCTGTTTGCTCAGCTCCATATTATCGAGAAATTCTTTCAGTTTTCCTATCGATATGCTGGTTATCTCATATATGTTCTTGTCGCCGACGGTGACGGCCAGGGATTCCTTTTTTAGCCTCATTCCCTTGCATTCATCACAGGCTGTGATGGACATATATTTCTCATATTCCGCGCGGCTCCATTCCGAACCGGTCTCACGGTATCTGCGTTCCACATTTTTTATCAGGCCTTCGAAAGCAATGGGATACACGCCGTAGCCGCGCTGTCCCTGATAATGCACATCCACTTCGATATCCGTACCGTTTATCAGTATATCCCTGATCTTCGGATCCAGATCCTCCCAGGGCGTATCCAGTGAAAACTTAAACTTCTTTACCAGAGCCTGCAAAAGTGCATTTGTAAAACTTCCGTCGGTATTTGCACTCTGCCAGCCCATCACCGCGATACAACCGTCATTTATGGAACGGGTAGGATCGGGGATCATCGAAGTCTCGGTGAATTCCATGCGTATACCCAGTCCCGCACAGGCAGGGCAGGCACCGAACGGATTATTAAAGGAAAAGCTTCTGGGTTCTATCTCATCAATGCTCACACCGCAGTCAGGACAGGAAAAGCTCTGGGAGAAATTCATCCTTTCTCCGTCTATCACATCCACGACAAACAGCCCCTTGGTTATATCCAGCACATTTTCTGCCGAATCGGTGAGCCTTTTTTCTATACCCGGTTTTACGACCAGACGGTCAACGATTATCTCTATGGTATGTTTGATATTTTTATCAAGGACTATGTCTTCATCCAGATCATAAACAGCGCCGTCGATCTCGGCACGGACATAGCCGCTCTTTTTCATGCTCTCTATGATCTTTTCGTGACGTCCTTTTTTTCCGCGTACCACGGGCGCCATCAGCTGTATTTTGGTACCCTCGGGCAGTTCCATCACCTGATCCACCATCTGGTCCACCGTCTGACGCATAATCGGCTTACCACAGACGGGGCAGTGCGGTATGCCGCACCTTGCATAAAGCAGACGGAAATAATCATAGATCTCCGTTACCGTACCCACGGTAGACCGTGGATTTTTATTTGTTGACTTCTGGTCTATGGAAATAGCAGGCGAAAGACCCTCTATCTTCTCCACGTCCGGTTTCTCCATCTGACCGAGAAACTGGCGGGCATAAGAAGACAGCGACTCCATATATCGCCGCTGTCCTTCCGCATATATCGTATCAAATGCCAGTGAGGATTTTCCCGATCCCGAAAGTCCTGTGAACACAACGAACTTATTTCTCGGGATAATAAGGTCTACACCTTTTAAGTTGTGCTCCCTTGCCCCCCGGATGTTTATCACTTCCGAGGGAGGAAGCATTTTTATATCTGATTTTTTTGCAGGCATCTGCCTACACCTCCGAATTACTGTTTCTTGACGATAACTTTCATCTTGGCTTCCTTGCCGGAACCGTCATTGGGCGTTACGATGAGCTCTACGGTCGCTTCCTTTTTGGTCTTGTCATTTACGAACTCGGATGTAACCACAAAGTTCACAGCAGCCAGCTGCTCATTGCCCTTTCTCGTGATCTCCACATATCCGTTGAGTACCCTGGGATCCGTGCTCCTTGCGGTAAAGGAGGTAAGCTCTCTGTCTTCACCCATCCTGTAGTTGATAGGCATTCCGGCTGACATACCGTTGGAAGTCAGCAGAGTGTATGACTCTATCGCCTTATCCGGGTTGGTATTGTAGATCCTGAAATCCTCAAGCGGATCAACGGCAACGATGAGCCTTGCGGCTACGGTAAGCGTACCGTCTGTCGTTGTTGCATATATCCTTGCTGCAAAACCGTCTGCTCCGTATGCCTCATAGTAACCGTATTTCTTTGACCTGTCATTAAAGGTCTTCTTTGCCACAACGCTTACGGTTCCCGTGTTTTTGTCAAGTTTATAGAGCTGGTTCTTAAGTATGGACTGGTAGGAATCGCCGATGTCATAAGTCTTTATGCTGTAGGTACCGTCTGCCGCTTTGTTTCTCTTATAAGCGACTATCTCCATATCCCAGTCTACCTTCTTCACGGTAGGTGCTCCGTAAACCGCACCGAGATTGGCTTTGAGCTGTGTGCTGCCGCCCTTTGCCAGATAGGAATAACCTACATCCTGTCCGTTTTCGTAAACATCCAGCTTCTTATCTATCAGGGTGATGTTGGATGCGGGCACTATAACGTTCACGGTGATCTTGGCCTTCTTGCCCGAGCCGTCTCCCGCGTCACAGGTAACGGTTGCCTTACCGGTGTTCTTTCCGCGTACCAGCACCTTGTTCTGGCTGAGTACCTCTATACCGGCCACCTTCGAATCACTGCTGGTCCAGACGGGCGTGGATCCGTTGCTTACAAAGCCCTGCAGTATTACTTCTCCTGCAACTGTTGTTCCTCTTGTTGCTTCAAGGCTGTGCAGCTTTATACCTTTCAGATCTTCCTTGCTGGATTTTTTATATGTAGGTACAAAGTAATCGGGAATATACACTGTCTCTTTATCGAACTTAACCGTTACTGCGGTAGCCTTGCTCACACCGGGTCCCATAAGTGTCACTTTGTACAGCTCTGTATAGTGACCGCGGTCTCTGGTTGTAGCTGCTACATAGATATCCGTATTACCGCTTATGTTTGCAGAGGAATCTACCTTCAGCTTACCGGTCATCTCGTTGATGGTCACACCGCTTATATTAAGAGGCTTTCCGCCAAGGTCGAGAAGCGACCAGTATGCTTTCTTGTTGTTGGGCACTATCTTCTTTCCATTTGCGTTATATCCGCCGGTACATGTTGCTTTGTAAGTTGCTTTCTTGCCGCGGAGTATGCTGGACTGGCCTTTTATGGTCATATCCGTTACAAGATGCTTTACGGTCACTTTACACTTAACGACCTTGCCTGAGCCGTCCATAGCCTTACAGCTTATCTGGGCGGTACCCTTTTTAAGAGGCGTTACCCGCACGCTCTTTCCGCCGGGCAGTACTTCTATCGAAGCAACTGCAGGCTTGGAACTCTTCCATTCATAAGCCGTTGTATCCTTGATCTCCTCGCCGTCCTTGTTGACTACACTGTTTATAGAGATCACTGAAAATGCATCCGTTGTCTCATCCTGAGTTTCAGGCTTGCGCAGCTTGTTTATGTCATTGGCGGATACCTGATACAGGATACCGTTATCAAAATCCAGCTGCGTCTTCTTCATGTTCAGTGTTATCTTTTTAACCGGAGCTGTTGTATTGCTGATATTTATGCTGAATTCTTTTCTACCGGATTTATCGGCATAGTTCTTTGCCACATCTGCAACGCAGAGCAGCTTCAGTTCTCCGCTTGCTCCCTTGTTGGCCTTTACAGTACCCTTATCCTGATCGAGCTTTGCGATGTGTGTACCGTTGATGTACCACTTCACTTTCTGATTGGGATGAAGCACATATTTACCGTTTTCGTCGGTGTAGTATACCTCTGCCTTAAGGGTAACGCTCTTGCCTGCGATCAGTGTCTTAGGCTGATTTATGATGTTAACACTTATGATATCCTTGGAATCATGTACCGTATTTATCTTAAGGCTTGTGGTCTTTTCGGTCTTACCCTTTCCGTTTACTACCTTTACTTTCAGGTTGATCGTCTGATTTCCGCGGACAGTCTTATCGATCAGATCGATGATATTGAGTTCGCCGTTTTGTGCCAGACGGGTCTTTTCCCCAAGATAGAATTTACCGTCCTGCTCTGTCACCTCAGGCTCGCTGCCGTCCACGGTATAGATATAATGTACGCTGATATTCTTAAGTTCGGTATCATACTTTGCCTTGCCGTCTTTATCCAGTGTCTTCTTCAGCGCACTGAATTTCATATATCCTGTCGAAGGACATTCAGTACTTGCTTTGCTGTCATTGGGGTTTACTGTCTTCCATACATATTCGGAACCCTTCTTCTCATAAACACTGATGCGTGCAGCCAGCTCGCTGCCGCCCATCATCTCGGGAACGCTGATTATTCCCTTTCCCGGAGCCACCCTTACGCCGTTCTCACTGACAGCCTGTAAGGGCTTTAAATTATCAGTCAGCGCTTTCTTTACAACGTCGGGCTTTACCCAGCCTTCCGAGCTCATATAGAGACCGCAGGCACCCGCAACTACTGCAGCTGCCGCAGAAGTACCGCTTACGAATCTGTACTCGCCCAGGTTCTCGCTTACTGCTCCGCGACCTGAGGGAGCGTAGAGCTGGTATCCGGGAGCTGCCACATCCACCCAGTCACCGAAAGATGAGCGGGCTGTCTTTTCGCCGTTGGCATCCACTGCTCCGACTGCTATGACCTGCGTAAAGCTTGCGGGATAACACTGGACTACCGAATCATAATCTCCGGCAGGTGCCACAAAGGTGATGTTCATGGAATCGTGCGCCGCCTTGATGGTATTGAGGAGCAGCCTGGTATAACCGTGCATCTGGGCATCCAGAAGTATTATCTGTGCCTTGGGTCTGTCGGCTTTCTTCTTAAACTTATATACGCCATCAGCTGTTTTTCCCGTGTATTCAAGGTTTGCTATGTTAAGCACCGCAGTTGCCAGAGTATCCGATGTTACCACACCGTTTTTATCATTGGCATCATAGGTGATAACGGAAACATTGGGAGCTATGCCGGCACCGCCCTTACCGTTGTTTAAAGCAGCACCTACCAGTCCCGTAAGGGGTGTACCCTTATCAAAACTCTTCAGCTGACCCTGTATTCCGGATTCTCTTTTTGTTCTCTGCAGATCTTCATGTGCGTTCTTGGTACCGTCGGCAACAACACAGACAACGATATCCGGATTACCCTTTGACATGCTCCATGCTTCATAAGTACCTACCATATCATGGTGCCACTGATACTCTTTGCGTGAAGGGTTCAGATAAGGATCCGGATCTGTCAGACTGCTGTACATGTCGTTCCAGTTTGATCCGAGATTAATCCTGTCGCCTGCATACTGCGCTTCTTCCGCAGTTATGTCTTCTTCGTAAAGAGCACTCTCAGCAATATAATCAGCCTCTATCTCCGGAAGAGCTCCGTTAGAATTGATATAAGCGTTCAAAGCTGCAGCAACGGTATATCCGCTGCCCTCAAGGTCGATCAGGGCTATACCGTTCTCAAAATACTCAAGCCTGGCATTATAGGCAGCTGCTATGTTTTCTGCTTCTTCCTTACTGACAGCTACTGCCGTTACCCTGTTCTCAACATATGCGCATCCTTCGGGATCAGCGATATCTTCTTCAAATACCTCAGCCGTATCCCCGATGATGCCGGGCTGCACCGTCTCCTGAGCGGGCGCTTCTATCAGAAGCTCCTCTCCGGCGTTTCCGTCCTCCACCACCGTTTCTTCTTCAGCAGGAAGTACCTGCTCTTCGGCTTCATCGCCTTCATCTTCTATAGTCACTTCATAGTTATCTTCGTCGCCTGCTGCCATGACGGGAGATACCGGCAGCTGTGCCGTCATCATGGTCACTGTCAGCAGCATCGACAGCCATCTGTTTCTTCTTTTCATTATGTCCTCCTTATTCTGCTCTCTGTCTTACAGACCCTTCTGTTCCGGGCATCATGCCCATGGATCTTCCTTCAAACACCAATAACAGGCTTACATAACGTCTCCTAAATTATGTAAACCCATAATTATCATTATTTTAATGTATTTCAAGGTCAATTGTCAACATAAATAAAATATGTTAAATTAGAGCTGTGTTGTTTGCCGGCATCCCGGACCCGAGGAATATAAAAAATGTTACAGAAACTGAAAAATCAGATATCATCAAGGAAAACCCTTGCCTCAAAAATGTATATCATAGTCCTGATCATCGGGACTTTCACCAATTTTGCCTCATTTGTGATCACCTGTGCGGAGCAGCTGGACAAGGCTGCCATTATCAGTACATTTTTATGTTTTGCCACACTCGGGTTCTTCTGGTATCTTTCCATAGCAAAAGATATGGAACAGCAGCTGCATCTGCCCCTGATGATCATTACCATTTTCGGTCTGCTGCCGCTGGCCTGGTTTTACTGCGGCGGTATCAGAAGCGGCATGATCATGTATTTCCTGGGCTGTCTGTTTCTGATCGTACCCTGTATAATGGAAGTGAGAAAAAGAGTGATCCTGTTCATCGTTTCGCTCCTGTGGCTGATGGGGATCATAGTGTTCTCTGTTTTTTTCCGGCCTGATCTGGTCATACAGCTTTCTGACAGGGAATGGTATCTCGATGTATTGGTAACTCTGCCACTGTGCGCCACAGGCATCTTTATCATTACCACACTTGTTGTCAATGCTTATGAAACGGAACGCCGCGACAAGGAAAAACTTCTGAATGAGATGGAAATGCTGGCCAAGGTCGATCCGCTTACCGGCCTGTATAACAGGCGCGAGATGTTTGCAAGATTTGAAGAGGGGAAGCATTATTATGACGGACATCATTATCTGATAATGATGGATATAGACTTTTTCAAAAAGATCAATGACAGCTACGGGCATATGTTCGGAGATAAAGCCATACAATACGTAGCATCTGTATTGAAAGAAAATGCCTGTGAAGAGAATGACGGGTTTGCAGCCAGATACGGCGGAGAAGAATTCGTGGCAGTAATTCGCTGCGAAGATGACGCTGATGCTCTGCAACGGGCAGAAACAATACGCTTAAGGATATATGTGCATCAATATGAAGAATATCCGGATCTGCATATTTCAGTCAGCGGCGGTATCGTAGTCATAAACAATGATACGGACATTGCCGCAGCCCTTTCCGCTGCGGATAAGCTTCTGTACAAAGCCAAGGAAGGCGGAAGAAACCGGATGCTGAACATAAAGACCGGCGGTTGATAACACCGCCGGTCTTATTCTGTCAGATACTAACTGTTATAGCAAACGACAAAACTCTTTTCGTTTTGGCGTTTGCTGCGCCGGATTTTGGGCGCTGAAAGCGGCATGTTTCCTTACAAAATCCGTGCGCATCCTCGCGGAGCGTTATAGTAAGCGCAATGATTTATTGCGCTTACT
>JAIKYA010000118.1 GCA_024683645.1 Lachnospiraceae bacterium | reverse complement strand
GCCGCTTTTTTCGCTTTATAGGAAATTCCTCTGGAATTTCCATAAAGCAAAAAGCCCTCCGGGCGGGATGCGCACTCGCGCGAGAGGAAAATGTTGCCTTCGGCAACCGCGCGAGGCGTCGGCGTTCCGCAAGCGGAACGCTTTGTTCGATTCAAATCTTTCGCAATTTTTGAGAAGTAAAATGTGATATCAACGTAGTTTTTGACTGTATCACATGTTAAAATATCCGAGTTATGATACGCAGATATAACGAAAAAATAAGACTTCTTACAGGGCTGATGCTTGTGCCGGCCCTTATTTCGCTTGCGGGCTGCGGGAAAAAGCCGGAGGAGGCTCCGACACTCGTACTTGAGAGTGGTGATGAGGCAGCGGAATACAGCCTTACCGAAGTAATGAGAGGTACACTGGAGGAAGCGATATCCCTGCCCTGTTATTATAAAAAGAATGCTGAGCAGGAGGTTTTCTTCCCTGTGAGCGGCAAGCAGATACGCAGGATATATGTACAGGAAGGCGATATTGTTAAAAAAGGTGATATCCTTGCGGAACTCGACCTCGGTAATATCGAAGATCAGATAGACGAGCTCGAATACAGGATCAAAAGGAATACCCTGCTGCTCTCATATATACCGGAGAACCAGGCGCTTGATGAGGAGAGCCGCTATTTAAGCCTCGTTTATATGAGTAAAAAAGAGGAAGAAGATAAAGAAGCTTACGATGAAGATATAGAGCGCATGCGTAAGCAGAACGAGCAGAAGGTCAACAGCTACAATGATGCCATAGAGTTTGATCAGAAAAAACTCAATAATCTGAAGACCCAGCTTGCACAGAGCCGGGTATATGCCCAGTTTGACGGAAAAGTGACCAAGGTTGAAAAGGGACTTATCGGTACTACGAGCAATATCGAAAAATGCGTGATGACCATCGTGGATGATCAGGAAGGATATTTTGTCAGTGAAAAGGAAGAACTGATCCCTTACCTGACCGAGGAGACATATGCGATGAAGGTAATGTTCGGCAACGGACGCGGTGACTATGAGCTGTCTCTCAGAGACCGCGATAAATGGGGCGAACAGCAGTATTTCTCCATAGAAAAGGGTGACAACACAGAAGGACTCGAAGTAGAAGATAAGGGCGAGATACGGGTTGTGACCGAGAAGAAGGAAAATGCCCTTTATCTGCCGAATGAATGCATCCGTAATGCTGGTGATAAGAACTATGTATATGTGGTAACGGATGAAGGTTTAAGAGATGTCGTATGGGTGACCACCGGTCTTAAGGGAGACGGGATCACCGAGATAGTTGACGGCCTGCAGGAAGGGGACAAGGTAATAAGACGCGGATGAGAAAGAACGGAATGAAAAACCGCATAGTGACGATCCCGCTCCTTTCGGCGCTGCTTTTTTCCGCATGCGGGAAAAATGCTTCAAGTGAAGCAGAGGAGAATATCGTGCTTCTTGATCCCGTCAGTGTAGCGGCGAGCTACGTGCCTGTAGAGTACAGGGACATCTATGATTATAAGGTTGTCGGAGCTGTCTGTGCTCCTGCTCTTGCAGAATGTGTCATGGAAACAAGCATGACCTTCGAGGCCTATGAAAAGGGGCCCGGAGAGGCTGCGGAGAAAGGCGAGGTACTGATCAGCGGCTATACCGGTGATCTGGATCAGAGGATAGAGGACCAGACCAAAGCGATCGCCGAGATGGAAGAAAACCATGCGGATGATCTGGAGCAGAGAGCGGATAATCTGGAAAAGACTGAAAAGAATTACTGGAAAGAGATGGAGCTCTATGAGGATCTTAAGAAGGCGCAGCCAGATAAAGACTCCGAAGACTATGAAGCCTGGATGGCAAAGCATTTCGGAGAGTTTTCCTCAAGTGAGATGGCTGAGCTGAACCTTAAGAGGGTAAAGCAGCAGAATAAGGAAAATGAAGAGCTGTACGCCCTTGACCTGGAGAGGCAGCAGCAGATACTCACTGAACTGCAGAGACAGAAGAATAATAAAATGCTTCTCGCAAACCGTGACGGTGTGGTGGTTGCCCTGGGCTACGTGAACCGCAGCTACGGTCCCGATTTTTATTACAGCGGCGACTGGATAAGGGAAAACACCATAAGCATGGCATTGGGCGATCTTTCCACCAAACAGCTGCGCTGCGATTATATAAGCAATTCGGATATCAACAAAGCCGATGATGTATATGCTCTTGTGAACGGGCAGCGTTTTGAGGTCGAGTACCAGAGCCTGAGCAGCGAAGAGTATGAAAGGATAGAAGAAAAGAACGGAAAGGTATACGGTACCTTTACGGTCGAGGATCCGAATGAGGTGATACAGCTCGGGGATTTTGCGACCATAGTGATGGAGTATGAACACCGCGAAGATGTGGCAGCCATACCCAGCGACTGCATCGTGCGTGACGGAGATGATTACTATGTCTATAAGCTTGACGGGGAATCTTACAGTGAACAGCCGGTGATCTGCGGGATCTCCGACGGCCAGTATACCGAGATACTCTCGGGCTTAAGTGCCGGCGACCTGGTAAAAGCCGAGTTCAAGACACCCGGCGGTTCCAATGAAGCCACGCTTAAGGAGGGATCGGTACATTCCGACTTTTCGGCAACGGGTTTCCTTTACTATCCTTCAGCAAAGGCTATAGTCAATCCTGTTCAGTACGGGACAACATATATCGATGAGGTATGTGTCAAGAGGTATGAGCAGGTCAGCAAAGGACAGGTGATAGCAAAGATACATGTGGTATCGGATCCCGTGGAGATAGAGCGGACGGAACGCGAGATAAAGCGTCTGAACGAGCAGATCGCATATTACACGGAAGAGGGCGAGAAGGAAAACAAATATCTTATAAAGAACGCCAACAAGCAGATCGCCGATAAACAGGAGTATGTGGACAAGCTGAAGAAGGATGCTGCAACAAAGGAGATCTGCGCCGAGTACGACGGCGTGATCACTGAGATAGCGGATGCGGAAGCCGGAGAACTCTGGGCTTACGACAGTACCATCGGCAGACTTGCGGATGACCAGTCCTGCTTTGTGATGGTGGAGGATAAAGACGGCAAACTAAGCTATGGTACAACGGTTGAGGTATCCTACAAGGATGATGCCGGTGCGCAGAAAACCACGGACTGCCAGGTGGTAACGGTAAATACCCTGATGCTGGATAAGAGCCTCCAGTCAGGTTATGCCATCGTAAAGCTGCCTCTCGAGGTTGCGGCGGAGATAGCCGGCAGCAGCCGTAATAACGAAGGCTGGTGGAGCTTAAGCCGTGTCGGGATAAAAGCAAATCTCCGCAGTGTGGAGAATGTTCTGCTTGTTCCCAAAAAAGCGGTGACCGAAGTGAGCCGTACGACTTATGTCACGGTTGTGGAAGATAACGGCGTAAGACGTCAGCAGGCTTTTGTGGCCGGCGGCGCAGATGCTGATAATTACTGGGTCTTAACGGGCCTTACGGAAGGGACTAAGATATGCTGGGAATAATGCTGCAGAAAATGTGGCATAAAAGATGGATGAATCTGAGCCTGCTGCTCGGCTGTATTTTATTGGTCGCAACGGCAGTGAGTTTCCCGCTGTATCAGACTGCGGCTTACAACCGCATGCTTACGGATGAGTTTGAGCATTATCTTTCGAATAAAGGTGTATGGCCGGCACAGATGGCACTTCAGGTTTCCACCAAGAAGGAAAAAGACGGTAAGACCATTACCAATATGGAAAAATTCATCCCCACACTTTACAGCGATCTCGGTGTAACGGAAAGGGATACGATATATCTGTATACTATCACCGGCAGCAATGTCAACTCGGAGCTTGAACGTAACGATGCCAATGATCTTTCCGCACGTCTCGGATTCAAGAGCAGGCTCGAAGAGCACATTAACATAGTGAACGGCCGCATGTACAGCGATACGGGACTGAGCGAGGATGGTGCGATAGAGGTTGTGATCAGCCAGAAATGCATGACCAAGCAGGGCTATCTGGTCGGCGAGAACATGGTGTACAAGGCACTTAAAAATTTCGAGGGAAAACCTCTCCGTTATAAGATAGTCGGTGTATTCCAGCCCAAGAATCCGGGAGACCTCTACTGGAATGATAAAGAGGGCGAGTTTGATGACCTGGGGCTGATGAATGAGCAGCTTTTCCGTGACAGCTTCCTCGGTGAGAAGTCAGTGAAGTTTTCCATAGTCTGCCGTTATACCGCGATGTTTGAGTACAATGACATCCGTGCCGAGCGGGCAGAAGAGTTAAAGAACAAGATCGATTATTATGCACATAACAGTACCTACAGGAACGTTATAGACGAACCGCCTATCATCGAAGTGCTGAATGAATACGGCAACAAGCATTCACGTATCAGTGCAACGCTTGTGATACTTCAGGTTCCGGTGCTCATTATGCTCGCAGCTTTCCTGCTCATGATCTCGGGACAGATGTACGAGATGGAGAGAAACGAGATATCGGTGATCAAGAGCCGAGGCAGTTCCCGTATGCAGATATTCCTGCTCTATCTTTATCAGGGGCTTACTTTAAGTGCCCTCGGTATTGCAGGCGGCCTGCCGCTGGGCATGCTGCTGGCAAAGCTTCTGGGTTCGACCAGAAACTTCCTGATATTTGATTTTTCGGAGCAGCTGGTACTCAGTTTTGATAAGAGAGCGCTTATCTATATGCTCGGCGCGGCGGGTGTGGGCCTTATGTGCCTCACACTTCCGGCGATCAGACACAGCCGTGTATCCATTGTTAACTTAAAGCAGCAGAAAGCGCTGAATAAAAAACGCTTCTGGGAGATACTGTATCTGGATATCATCTGCATCGCAGTTTCGTCATACGGCTTCTACAATTTCAGACGCAGTTCGGGCGATATGACCGAGACCGTGCTGAACAACAAAGCGATGGATCCTCTGCTCTATCTTTCATCCTCGCTTATGATAGTGGGCTTCGGACTTCTGTTCCTGCGTCTGCAGCCCCTGCTTTTAAAGCTCGTATATACCATAGGCAAACGCTTCTGGCGTCCCGCACCTTTTATCGCATTCATGGAGAATGTGAAGAACGGACGTAAGCAGCAGCTGATAATGCTCTTCCTGATCATGACCGTATCTTTGGGCATGTATCATTCAACCGTGGCCCGTACCATAGTGGAGAACGCAGTACGCAATACGGATTATGCAGACGGCTGCGATCTGCGCATGAAAGAAGTATGGACCGAGATAGTAGACCGTAACGGGGCACGGACAGGTACCTATATAGAACCCGATGCAGGCAAATACGTGACGGCTCCGTTTATTGACAGCTATACCAAAGTGTATAACCTGAAGAATATCGAAGTGCAGGGCGGCAGTAACGGAAAGCTAGCCGTAAACCTTATGGGTATACATACGAAAGAGTACGGACAGCTGACCTGGGTTGACAAGAAGCTCAACGGCAAGGCTTATTATGAGATGCTCAATGAACTGGCGGTAGTGGAGAACGGCCTGCTTGTGTCCTCCAATTTCCGCGACAAGCTGGGCTTTAAGCAGGGTGACAGCATCTCTTATAAACGAGATAACGGCGGCGCAGGAAGCGGAGTGATCCTGGATTTCTTTGATTACTGGCCGGGATACGCTTCCACGACAACGGAACTGCAGCCGGACGGCAAGGTATCCGAAAACCCCAATTACCTGATGATCGCACATTTTGAATATTTAAGGAACAAGCTTGGTGAAGTGCCCTATGAAGTGATGGCGAGAATGAAGGAAGGCACCACTTCTGAGCAGATATATGAGTGGAAAGAAGCCAATGACCTGCGTCTGACCACCTATGTCAATCGTAATGATGACCTTGAAGAAGCGCAGACCGATCCCCTGCTACAGGGAACCAACGGCGTGCTTACGCTCGGCTTTGTGGTAACACTGATACTCTGCGGTGTCGGTTATCTGATATACTGGATCATGGCACTGAAGGAAAGAGAGCTGGTATTCGGTGTGCTGCGTGCCTCCGGTTTCCACAAGGGAGAAGTCTTCCACATGCTTTTCCTCGAGCAGATATTCTGCGGAGGTCTTGCCATACTGGCCGGCTTCGTTATAGGAAAGTTTACCTCCAGACTGTTCGTGCCCATGCTGCAGAAGGTTTATGCTTCGGCAACGCAGCTTCTGCCTATGGAATTTATCACCGACAGTACGGATCTGGTAAGGCTGATGGCCGTGATAGCGCTGATGATGATCGTATGCTTCCTTGTGCTTACCCTGATGACCTTCAGGATGAATGTGGCCAAGGCTCTGAAACTGGGAGAGGAATGATATGGGAAACATTATAGAAATACTGGATGTATCACGAACATTCCAGGTGCCCGGCGGCGAGTTCCAGGCACTGAAGCATATCAATGCGGCCATACCCGAATCCTCTTTTGTGATACTTAAAGGCCGTTCGGGCTCGGGTAAGACTACGCTTTTAAACATAGTATGTACGCTTGACAAACCGACAGGCGGTACTGTTAAGATAGACGGAGAGGATGTTTCGACACTGTCGGATCACCAGAAGGAAGAACTGCGCAGAAAAAAGATGGGCTTTGTCTTCCAGTCGGTGTCACTTATCCCGTCACTGAATGCTTTTCAGAATGTTGAGTTTTCAATGCGCATGGCCGGCATCAAGCCCGGTAAGGAAAGAGATAAACGTGTGGAGGAGTGTCTGAAGCTGGTAGGCCTCGGAAACCGTATGACACATATGCCCGCAGAGATGAGCGGCGGTGAGCAGCAGAGAGTGGCCATAGCAAGAGCGCTGGCTCACAGACCGAAGATGATACTTGCGGATGAGCCCACTGCAGAGCTTGACAGCACAATGGCTGCAAGGGTCGCAAGTCTCTTTGCGGAGATGAGTAAAAAGGAAGGCATCTCGATACTGATGACGACCCACGACGTGGGACTGATGGGAGCAGCCGATTATCTGATCGAACTGTCGGGCGGAGAAAGAGTCATAGATGGAGAACAATGAAGAGGTAAAAATCGATAAGGACGGAAAGGAACTGATCAAGGCCGATAACCTGGTGAAGATCTACAAGACCAAAGAGACCGAAGTGCTTGCATTGCAGGGACTTGATCTTTCCGTGGAAAAGGGAGAACTCACAGCCATAATCGGGAATTCGGGCAGCGGTAAGTCCACTTTCCTAAATATGATCGGCGGTCTGGACAGACCGAGTGCAGGTTCTCTTTTCGTTGACGGCGGCAATCTCTTTACCATGAGTGAGAAGCAGCTGGTGCGTTATAAAAGGGAAACGGTCGGTTTTGTATGGCAGAATAACGGACGTAACATGCTGCCGTTTTTGTCGGCACTTGAGAACGTAATGATGCCGATGTATCTGTCGAGCAGTGCAAAGAAGAAGCAGAAAGCCATGGAGCTTCTGGAGATGGTGGGCATGGGGCATAAAAAAGCAAGCCGCATGAACATGCTCTCGGGCGGTGAACAGCAGAGGGTGGCAATAGCCATAGCACTTGCCAACTCACCCAAGCTGCTGCTTGCAGATGAACCTACCGGAAGCGTGGATACAGCCACGGCCAATTATATCTTCGATGTCTTTTCGGAACTGAACCGTAACGGTCAGACCATACTGATAGTCACTCACGATATCGCTCTTTCCAAGAAGGTGAAGAGGGTGGTAGCGATACGTGACGGCAAGATCAGTTCGGAGCGAGTGCTTAAGGAAGCTTATCAGGACAGGCTGGCGGAGACCGATATCGACTGGAGAAGTGAGGATACCCAGGATGAGTATGCAGTACTTGACCGTGTGGGACGTCTGCAGCTGCCGCAGGAAATGATAGCCGGGCTTAAGCTTGGTGATAATAAGGTACGCGTTGCTTTCCAGGACGGTAAGATAGTGATCTCCGGACCGGAGGATAAAAGCGGCGATACATGAGGACGCGGGTGAGGACAGGGGACGGTGAGGACACGGGGACGGTCCTTATTGTCCTCATTAAATGAGGACAAAAGGACCGTCCCCATGTCCTCACCCATATCCTCAGGAAGGAGAATGAGTATGGAAGTAAAAGCAAGATTTCATCTGCCGGGACTCAGATATAATTATCCGCTGAACATGTTCTGGATATCAATGCTTGAGCAGTATCCGGAGTGGTTCAGGGAGGGAGTGGAGATAGCATCCTGCTTCGGAGAGTTCCCTCTTTCATTATGGACAGGGGGGCGTTTTGCGGGTTTTGACCAGTGTGATGCCGCTTATATAAAAGCAGTCATAAAGAGCATTAATGATAAGGGTATACCCATCCGTTATACCTGGACCAACCCGGAGATCACCGAAGAAGACCTGAACGATCCTTATTGCAATTTCTGTATGGACGCAGCGAATAACGGGATGAATGAGGTAATGATATTCAATCCCCTCCTGGAGGAATACCTGAGAAAGAAATATCCGAACTTTGCCTATAACAGTTCTACCTGCAAGGAAATAAAGGATGTGGATACGCTTAATGCGGAGATAGCCAAAGACTATAAGTATGTCGTTTTAGACTACAATCTCAACAACCGCTGGGATCTGCTTGATAAGGTGGAGCATCCGGAAAAGCTGGAAGTGCTGGTTAATACCTGCTGTGTACCCAATTGTCCGAGGCGCGGTGCGCATTATGTACAGGAAGCACGCAACGAGCGTATAGCGATCAATAACCGCAGGCTACCGAAGGATAAGCAGGTACCCCTGATCCCCTGGCACTGCGAGTACGGCGAGACCAACAATCTGTGGACCATACAGGATTATCCTACTTTTATCAAGGTTGATGATATATGGGAGAAATATATCCCTGCAGGTATCAACAATTTCAAGATAGAAGGACGTACAGCCAACCTGTTTTCGCTGATAGATACCTACTGCTTCTTCATGCTGAAGCCTGAGCACGTGGGTTTTGCAAGACAGAGACTTATCGGCAATCTTAAAGCTGCCGGCATCATAACCGTGAACAGACCCAGGCCCGGAAAGTGGCCTTAAAACACAGGAGAGCTCAGATGGCTAAAGATATCTACTGGCATCTTCCGGGATTTGTATATCTCCGGAGTGTAAACCTAAGCCTTATCGAACTGATGAGGGAGTATCATAACTGTTTTATGGACGGTTATAAGATCGGCAGCTGTTACGGCACTTTTCCCGGTGCCATCTGGAACGGCGGCAGGACCATTCTCGGTTTCTGTTCCAAAAATGATGTCGAAAAGACCCTGAAGGAATACAATTCAAAAAATGTCCCCGTACGCTTCACCTGGACCAATCCGCTGATCGGCGAAGAAGAAGTCCATGATACTTTCTGCAATCTGGTGATGCGTCTTGCGGATAACGGGATGAACCAGGTACTGGTCAATTCTCCCGTACTTGAAGAATATCTGAGAGCTAAATATCCGGGATACAAATACATATCTTCCACGACCAAGAGGATAGTCGATCCGCTTAAGCTTAAAGAGGAGCTGGATAAGGATTATTTCATGGTGGTACTGGATTATGACTTAAACCACGATGAGGAAGTGCTAAAGAGCCTCGAGCCGGTAGCGGAAAGAGTAGAGATACTCGTGGATGAGATCTGTTTCCCGCACTGCCCGAAGCGTCTGGAACATTACAGGGACGAGGGACAGAAGCAGATTGATTTTGAAGTGGCACCGCCCTTCCCCTGCCCCAACAGGGATAAGAAAAAGAGTTTCAAAGACTGCATGGACAGGCCTGCCTTTATATCAAGGGAGGAGCTGCAGTCATATATCGACAGGGGATTTGAGAACTTCAAACTTGTCGGAAGGGGACTTCCTCCGGCCATTGCCATAGATTCTTATATCTACTACCTGGTAAAAGAAGACAGCCGTGACTTCATCAGAAAACAGATGGAGAAAAAGCTGCAGGAGATATCACTTAAGAATTCTCGTCAGGCACGTCGTTAAAGATCTTTTCTTCATCATAGCTTTCCGCAGGATGAGCTTCATTGTAAGCATCCTCGAATTTCTGGAAGGGCTTATCGTAGAGCTTTGCGGCCAGAAAGCCGGGAGCGCTGAAGCAGAAGCAGAATATCAGCGGGAAGAGCGAGATGCCGAGATTGCCGTTTCCTATAAAGAACAGTGAAAAAGGTAAAAGCTTTACCACCAGGATCGCAAGAGTCCTGGGGAAATATTTGAATGAAAAGACAAAGGCGTTCTTGATCGTACCGGTGATGGTATTGACAAACCTGGCCTGGATAGGGAAGACCATGCAGCCGATGAACAGAACCAGGAGCATGCAGAAGATAAGCCCTCCGAAGACGTAGGAGCTTAAGTTTGTGGGATTGGTGTACATAAAGATGCAGTCAATAACAAATATCGCAACTATGACCAGGAACAGAAGCCACATCGCAGTGGACTGTCTCAGATTGTCCTTGAAGGAATGAAAGAAAAGCTTTAAGATGCCGGTCTCACGATCCCTGGCGATCTTTAGGCAGCAGTAATGCATGGCCGTAAAAGAAGCACCGGCGGTGACTATGGGGATACACATAACGAGCGTGACCAGGTTAAGTATCACCAGGTCCGAGATCTTCCCCAGGACATTCATGAGAGGGCTGTCTATATCAAATATCTTCATATGAGTTATTCTCCTGTATCGGTTTTTTACACTGCCACACATTATACTATTATTTGGAGTCTTCGTCAAAACTATTCGGCTTGACCGTAAGCGACAATAATTATACAATATAATGTATGGCCGGAAAGAAAAGACGGATAAATTATCTAAATATACTGTGGACGGGATTACTGTGGCTCTTATGCTGCATCCCTCTTGTTACGGCAGTGGCATCATCGATGGCTGCTTACAATACCGTGAGTGAGACACTGAAGGGAAGCGATGATACGGTATTGGAATCCTTTTTTTCCGGGTTTAAAAGATATCTGAAACGCTGGATACTGATGTTCATACCGGATACGCTGATAATCGCGTGGCTGGTATATGTGATGATATGCCTTCGGAATAACGGGAATGCGGACACGACGGCAGGGCTGCTTTTTGCCATGGTTACCGTGATATCTGCAGTGTTTCTCGGGATAAACCTATGCCTTATCGCCTGCGGGGGACGTTTCGGTGACAGCCCCTCACAGCTGATAAAGCTTTCCTTATTCTGTGCGTTCTCACATCCCCTAAGGACAGTAGCTTCTGTTGCCTGTGCAGTGCTCATGGCAGCTGCAGTGCGTCTGTGCGTGCCGCTTATCGTGATCATGCCGGGGGCACTCTGGTACATGCAGAGCCTGATCTGGAACGGAGTGCTTAAGTACTATTCGCTGGGATACGAGGAAGAGGAAGAAGAGGAAGAAGACGAGGCTGAGGACAACGCCGGGGATATCATAGAAGAAGATGATGAGTACAAGGTGATCAGGATAGGAAAGCTGATCATCCGTAAGAGAAAGAAACGCAGAGGAAAAGCTCCTGACGATTTGGACTCAGGATATGGGGATACTGGCGCCGGACCGGAAAAAAGACGGGACCGGGTGATCCCCAAGAGCGAGGTTGATAATGCAGATTAAGTATTTTGAGAATTCGGTGAAAAGGCGGGGCAACCTGCATGCACTGAAGGAAGTGATGAGAAGGGCTGCCTCGGGTGAGCGGATAAAGACGGCTTTTATAGGCGGCTCCATAACACAGGGATATTCGGCTACAGATGGGACTAAGTGTTATGCATATCTCACCGCTGAATGGTTTCGGAAGAATTTCCCGGATGCACAGATCGAATATATTAATGCAGGCATAGGCGCCACCACCTCACAGTACGGGGTGGCACGGGCAGAACGTGATCTGCTCTGTCATGATCCCGATGTTGTATTTGTCGAGTTTTCGGTCAACGATGCGGACAGCGCATTTTTTATGGAGACCTACGAGGGGCTGATAAGAAGGATACTTAAGGCTCCACGTGAGAACGGCGGCAGCAGGGCGGTGATACTGCTGCACAATATCAAATATGATGACGGCTCTACCGCAGAGGCAGCGCATTACCGCATAGGAGAGCATTACGATCTGCCCTGCATCAGTGTTAAAAGCAGTATCTATGCGGCCATTAAGGACGGGGACCTGCGTTTTGAGGATATCACGGCAGACGGGCTGCATCCCGGAGATGAAGGCCACAGGCTGCTGGCGGAAGTGATATGCTACAGCCTGAAAAAAGCCCTGGATGATATGGAAAATCCCGAAGAGCCTGCCGCAGAGCTTCCCGCACCGCTTACAGTCAACGGCTTTGAAGATTCATCTGTGATAGGGAATGATTATACGCGCGTGACGATGCGCGGTTTTGTGCGGGATACGAGAGAAAAGGAATATGACACCGACTGTTTCCGTGGAGGCTTCACGGGACATAAGGCCAGGAATGAGATATGTTTCAGATTCCGGGGCAGCAGCGTGGCCGTACAATACAGACGTACGGTAAAGAGACCGGCACTGATAGCGGAAGCGGTGATAGACGGTGATGAAGACAATGCCGTGATACTCGACGGAAACTTCGATCAGGACTGGGGAGACTGCCTGTCACTGACAACAGTGATGTATCACGGAAGTGTTGTGCGTAAACAGACAAGAGAACGATACTCGCCGGCTGCGTACGAAGGCAGTGCCATGGCACTGGATAAGCTGAAAGGCAGGTATGAAAAGCCTGCGGAGCACGAGCTCAGGATAAGGATACTGGGTACTGCGGAAAGTCTGGGTTATGAGACCGGGGCGGCGGCAAGCGGAAATACCGCCTGGATGAAGAGCGGAGAAAACAAAGACAGCGGATTCGACCTGGTGTCGGTGCTGGTATCGGGCTCGGATGAGACGGGGCTTAGGGATGTCCATGAACTGCTGTTTATGAAACCGAGGCTGATGGAACGTATCTGGGGAGGAAGCCGTCTTAAAACGGAATGGGGATACGAGTCCGAAAAAGATGATAAGCTGGGCGAATGCTGGGCGGTATCCTGTAACGATATAGTTGACAGTGAAGTGGCTGACGGCAGCTACAAGGGGAAAACCATCTCCGAACTGTGGAAGAGGGAACCGCGCCTTTTCGGCTATCCCACGACCAGTGATTTCCCGCTGCTCGTAAAGATAATCGAGGCAAAGGAGAATCTGTCGGTACAGGTACATCCGCATGACGATTATGCATTCCGGACAGAGAAAAGCCGCGGAAAGAGGGAATGCTGGTATATACTTGACTGTCCTGAGAACTCAGAGCTCATACTCGGGAACAGGGCAAAGGATAAAGAAGAACTGAAGCGTATGATAGCAGACGGGGATTGGGACGGGCTCATATCCTACGTTAAGATAAAGAAAGGTGATTTTCTGGAGATACCTCCCGGAACCATGCATGCGATAACCTCGGGAGTGATGCTCCTGGAGGTACAGCAGAATTCCGACATCACCTACAGGGTGTATGATTACGGCAGACCAAGGGAACTGCATATCGATAAGGCTGTAGATGTTCTCCGTACCCCAAATCTTGTAACGGAAAAAGATGTCGTTCATGATGACGGACGGGAGAACGAGATAATACTGCTTGAAAAGAATACAGATTACTCCGTGTGGACACTCAAGGTAAACGGCAGCGTGAGCGTTCCTCTGAAGGACAACGGTTTTGTCATGGCCAGTGTGCTTGAGGGGGAAGGTGATATCAATGGAAGGTGGATAAAGAAAGGGGATCATTTCATAGTTCCTTTCGGTTACGGTACCTGTGAATTCAGCGGCAGCATGCGTATCAATTTTGCAGCCACTTGAAATAATAGCAATAAAGTTTTAAACTGTTATAGACTGAAATTGACAACAGGAAGGAGAAACAAATGGAAGACATTGAATTCAGATACGACACACAGCTTCTGATCGACGGAGATGATCTCGACGAGGATGAAGTAAACGATTACATCACGGAAAATTTTAAGGGTGACTGCCTGCTGGCTGTAGGCGGAGACGGAGATCCTATCAAAGTGCATTTCCATACAAATGAACCCTGGAAGCTTCTTGAATACTGCAGAAGCCTGGGTGAGATCTACGATATAGTGGTGGAGGACATGGTCCGTCAGTCAAAGGGACTTAAGGGCTGATATGAAAGAAGAGATCGCTGTCATCATACCTGCATATGATCCCGAGGACGGAATGATCCGTCTGGTAGAGGAATGTAAGGAGGTATTTGCGAACATAATCGTTGTCGACGACGGGTGCGCAGATTCTTTTCAGCATCTCTTCAAAGCGGTGGAAGACAAAGCAGTAGTACTGCATCATGAGGTAAATAAGGGAAAAGGCCGTGCTTTAAAGACGGCTTTTTCCTATGTTCTGGAGAAGCTGCCTGATGTGAAGGGCGTGCTCACCCTGGATGCGGACGGCCAGCATACCGTTGCCGACAGCATAAGATGCTGCGAGAAGTTTCTTGAGGATCCTTCCCGTGCGGTTTTCGGATGCAGGGATTTTGAGTCCGATGAGAAGATACCTCCGAGAAGCCGTTTCGGTAACAGGCTCACCAGCCGTCTGATGAAATTCTTCTGCGACATCAGTTTAAGTGATACACAGACAGGCTTAAGGGTGATACCGGCTGCGGTACTTAAAGAACTTACCGAAGTGGCGGGAGACCGTTACGAGTATGAGATGAACATGATATTCTTTTTCAAAGAGCATCTCATAGCTTTTACGGAAGTGCCGATACAGGTGATATACATAGAGAATAACGCATCTTCTCATTTCAATCCGATAGTGGATTCGATAAAGATCTATGCCATATTCTTCAAGTTTGTCATATCATCCTTCGGTTCCGCGATCCTGGATCTTCTGCTGTTCGGGCTGTTTTCGAAGTATATCTTTAAAGGCCTGTTCCCTGCGTATTTCATAGAGATATCAACCGCGGCAGCCAGGGTATGTTCGGGAATATTCAATTACAGCTTTAACCGTTCGATCTTCAAAAGCCGGAGCAGGGTGGCAAAGAGCGGCTCCAGATATCTTTTGCTGTGGCTGGTACAAATGCTGCTGTCGGCCTATATTGTAAAGTTCCTTACAGCCATTACGGGCATCACTCCCGTTTTTGTAAAGATAGTAACGGATACCGTGCTCTTCTTTATAAGCTACAAGATACAGCAGTTGTGGGTATTTAAGCCAGAACGAACCTGACCCGTCCTATTCCTATCTCATCGTCTTTTTCAATAGGAACGGTTTCCTCTGTCTGCAGCTGTATCCCGTTTATGAATGTCCCGTTCGTGGAACCGCAGTCCTGGAGATAATACTTATCATCTTTTTTCAGTATCCTTGCATGTATGCGGCTGACAGAGCGGTCTTTAAGTTCCAGATCGACCCGCTCCTTCAGTTTCCCTATAGTGAAGGGGAAGGTATTAAGGGGGTATTCCTCCTTTTTTGTTTTTTCGATAAGTATGCCTTCTATATCTTTGGGGTCGCTTTCTATGAATACCGTTTTGGAATAGCAGTCGGAGACATCTTCGGAAACAGCCGGAGCATCATCCGAAAAATACATTTCGAATTCGTTTTCGGCGGCATTTACGGCAGCAGCTGCTGTCGGGGATGCGGGCTCCGAAGCTGTTTTCTTTTTTTTCAGGGCGATGAAGAAAGATATAAGACCCGTGATCATGAGAGCCGTACCGGCAAGCCTGCCGGCACGTGAAAGCTTTAGTATGCCGGAGGGCAGCAGAGATACGAGCAGACCGGCAGCGGCGGTGATAAGCTGTATGAAAGGAAAAGCGGATGCGGGAGCTTTCTCCTTTGGCGTATCCGTGCAGGGAGTTACACGGGCCGGTTTTATTTCCGTATCCGTGCCGGCAGTCACGCTTTCGGTGGCAGCCACAGGAGGAGCTGCGGGGACGGCAGCAGGCTGCGGTTCGTCGAGAAGCTTTTGTATGTCGGCCGGTACGATATTTTCAAGACGTACCAGATGATACAGACGATAGCTCAGCATATCGGGATCATTTCCGTCATGTGAAGATCTGCTCATAAAGTATTCGCACAGATCAAGAAGGCTTTTATTTCGTTCCTGTTCATAGAAGGGAAGGAAGATCAGTGAGGGCATCAGGCTCACTGCATCGACGTAGATGTATTCCGGCATGAGCAGCAGATGTGAATCGTCGAGCATATAGTCACGAAGGCTTCTGTAAACATTCAGTATGTTTCCGAGTATGAGGCGTATCTCATTGTCGTTTATGGTGCGGTGTTCATACATACGTTTCAATGGCTGCAGGGAGCTGATCTCATAATAAAGCTGGGGGCCGTCCTGATCATAGCGCGGCTGCAGGCGTATAAGCCCGGGGATATTGTTTTCGCTTATCATGTTTATCTGATAATCTATGTCCATTTCTTCGGGGATGGGAAATACTATGTAATTGTGATCAAGTGTTTTTCTGTAAGCTGGTTCCAACATTTCATTCTCCTTTCGTTTCTGTCAGGGTTTTAAGTGCTGATACGGCACGGCAGATCACGGAACGTCTGATGCGCGCGGCCTTTCCGCTTGAGTACAGTTTTGACGATATTGCCGATGAAGTACCGGCAGTCAGGTTTATAAGGCGGGGAAGATCGGCCTGTCCTTCATATTCTGCCGTGATACTTTCATAGTTTACAGTTACATTCAGTCTTCCACAGGCCATTATCAGCCTGCCCGACAGCAGACGTGTGAATTCATCCTCCACATAGTGCAGCAGTTCTTCATTCTTCATTTCGGAGTGCTCACTCCCGCGTATCAGTGCGGCATCAAGCGCATAGTCTATGGCCGTCCTGTCATAGAGAACTATCCCGGTGAAGATGAGCTGAAGTGAAACTACGACTGCCAGCGGTGCGAGAAATACGGCTTCTATGGTGTGCATTAAATACCTCCTTTCAGTTGAATCTGATGTATGGCAAAAGAAAGACAGAGAAACGGATAAAGCGCAACTTCGGTTTTTCTGCCCGCTTTTTTCAGACTGATCAGGATAAGGGCTGCTATGCCGCTAAATAGCAGGGTGAGCATAAGCAGGCAGACGGCTGTGTATATGCCAAAGCAAAAACCCGTAAAGCAGACCGCTGCTGCATCGGCTTCTCCGACGGCACCTTCTGACAGACGTGAGAACAGAAGAAGAAGGAGCCCGGGAAGAAGACCCGGAAAACACAGGGAGGCATCAAAAGCAGGAACGGACAGTATTATGCATCCGGCTGCCGCGACCGTAAGATAGGCCGAAGATACGCTGTGTTTTTTTATGTCGGAGATACTGCCTGCAAACAGCATTGCAAAAACCCATATGATCTTCAGTGCTTCAGTTTTTTCCATTATGGTGTTCCTCCGCATCGTGAACAGGCTTTCCGGCTGCCGACCTCTGATATCGGTATCTCATAGATCGTACGTTTGAGTGCGGAGCAGGAAAGCGAACTGTGGTAATTGCTGCCTTCCGAAGTGATATAGATATTTGACTGTGTGGGCGGAGCCGGGCCGCACAGAGCACAGAGGGAGTATCTCTCGCCGCTCTTGTTTCTGTAGCTGTCCTGCGTGCCGTTTCGTATTGACAGTATCGTAAGGTTTAAATGCGAACAGCTGCGGCTGAGATGATAGACGGTACCGGTTTCCGTTATATATACGATACGTTCGTCGCTGCCGTCACCGTCGTCTGTTCCTTCGGCATCATAACCGGTCCAGGCATGTGCATATGCACGTGAGCAGAGGGATATGCCGGGCAGTTTAAAAAAGTTAAGTGCCGGTGTAAGCCTGTAGTCTGCTATCAGATCGACTATCCCGTTTTCCTTCATGACAGAGGAGCGCAGCATGGAAGCCGTAAGGCCCGGAACGTCTTTTTTAAGCATCCCGGCTGAGTAGCCGTCGGCCATTACCGTCGCGGCAAGTGCGGTATCTTTCGAGGACAGTGTGCCTGCGGCCGCGTAAACTGCTATCGATGATGCGCTGCGGCAAAGGGAGGCATCAGTCTTTTGCATGTCACCCAGCATAGGGATAACGCAGAGGAGTGACATGAAGAAGAACATGTAGAAGGGAAGCGTCAGGGCAGCTTCAAGTGTTAAGGATGCTTTTTTTCTCATACTCCTGTAAACCTCACATATATCTGAATCTTTTTTCAGCCAGCAGGCTGTAGCCGTAGGTGCTTTTAAATACATACTGGATATTGGCCGCAGCAACACAGTCATCGATCCTGAAGGAAGAATAGGAAGAGTCGGAACGCATATTCATTTCCACGATATCGCTCATCCTCTTTGCGATGCTGTGCTCATCACTGCCAAATATCATTATGCGGAGCAGGTCTTCATAACAGAGTCCGTGTGAGTAGCCCTCTCCGGATTCCGGACCCGAACTGCCAATACTGAGAGCGGAGCTTAGTGAATAGTGCCATTCACTTTCACTCTTTACGGCAGGTACTTTTTTTCCGTTCATGATCAGCTTCAGATCATAAAGGCTCTCCACGTATATCCATGCAGCGGAAATGGCTGCTTCAAATACCGCTTCGAATTCCGGGAAAGCGGTGACAAAGGAAAGTGCTGCGGCTGCAGCTGCGGCCTGTTCCCGCAGAGATGTGCTCGAAAAATATGTGGCAGTATTGGCACCGCCCCGTATGATCAGTATCCTTTCGGCAACGCTCCGCAGATTATCCGTATCGTTATCACGGCCGCAGAGGATGTATTCAGCCTCGTAGAGAAGAGGTGAAGCCTTATCGCTGTTTATGTAGTTTGCTGTTTTTTCCATTACGTATTCCAGAAACATCAGCCGGTCTGTGATACCGTCACGTGCCTCCCACTCAGCCGGTATGCCGTCTCCTTTAACCAGGCTGCGGTGTGAAGCATAGGATGAGAGACTGACGGAACGTGCCGAAACACTGTCTTTGCAGACAAGAGAAAGGATACCGCTGCTGCGGAGTTTTTTCACGTTTGCTGCAGGATCATCCTTTTCAGGTTCTGTCCATTCCACGCCCTCTTCGAGATCTTCCGGAGGAGAGACGCTTATACTCTCAACGGAATCTACGGATGCATCAAAATCATCCGTTATGTCGTGACCGTCGGTTTCCAGACTTCCGTGTTCGGATATCAGATCAGCTGTATCGCTCACATATGAAATACCGTATTTTTCATACATGTACGAAAGTGCCAGATAACGCAGTACCGAGGAGGAGTCATCGCTTCCTCTCGAGAGCTCTTTTATCTCCGTACCATCCAGCTTCAGTCCGCACAGGTCCGTAAACAGAAGACCGGACTCTTTTCCGGCATCCAGATTCTTTCCCACGTATTCCGAGATATGAGAAAGCAGATTATCGGCAGACCCACGGTGAGAGCCATAAGCGGTATCTATCATCAGCAGTCCGTAATCATCCAGCAGTTTTCTGTTATATTCCGCAAGTACGGAGTCAGAGGCAAGATCCATGGCACATTCTATGCGCATTCTTATGGCACTGCTCCTGGCTGCTTCTATCATTGTCCATATGAGCGGAATCATTACTGACAGCATCAGGGCCAGATAAATACTGAATGCGGCTTTTCTGTTTTTTTCTAAGTGTTTCATTTTTTTCCTCCGTACCTGCGAAATATCACCGGGAATCTTACCGGGAGATGGTCCCGGTTTTTGCTGTGATACTCTCAAAGAGAGTATTGATGATGGAAGTGATCTGGTTTTTGAAGATCAGAACCAGCCCGACCAGGACCACGATAATGAGTATCATCTCGACAGTTCCCATGCCGGCGTCGTCATACAGATATTCTTTCAGTTTTGTTCTCATGTTTTCCTCCTTTCTTCCGCTTATGAATATTCAAATTCCGGTAAAAGCCGGGACAATGATTACAGCCATTACGATCGCAAGCATCATCATCATCGGCAGGAGCAGTTTGGTACCGGCCTCCTCGCCCTGCCTTTTAGCGATCGCTTTTCTGTCTTCCAATGCTTCTGCGGCTTCTTTTCTCAGTGATGAAAGAAAGCCTGATGCACCGAGCTTCACATTCTGTTCCAGCAGAGAAATAAACTTTACATACTGCTGCAGTCTGCAGCGTTTTGCAAAATGCCTGTACGCTGCAAGCTCTCCTTCTCCGCGTTCCATCTCACGGACGGTCAGACGCATTTCCCTGTATGCATAATGAGCAGCCTGTGCCTCGGAGCATTCTTCTGCGGTTTTTTTCCAGGCCATCCTGACAGTCATGCCGGCACCGGCATACAGAACGATCTTGCTTATGATCTCGGGATAATCCAAAAGCATTTCTTCATCCCTTGCCTTAAGCTGTTTGCTGATATCGTTGTCGGCAGCAAAGAAAAGGATAAGGCCTGCGGCCACAGACAGGATAAAGAGCAGCAGTGCATTGTTTTTTTTGTTTTCACTCCAGCAAAGAACGATGCCGTCCATTTCCGTGGGCAGGGGCAGAGAGTCTGTCGTGGCCGTGAGCTTATCGCTTTCATCGATCAGTTCATGCAGTTTTTCGAGAAATCGGGTTTTCTCATCTTTGTCCCTAGCGATCAGTATCACAGGAAATATGTAGCGTTCCCTGAAGTCTTCGTAAGCTGCTATGGCGCACACTTCGATCAGTGTGCCTTCTTCATCCGGTGTGATGCGGATATTACCGTCTGCATCTATGCAAAAGCTGTCACTGTATTCCCATTCGATATCGAAGGGGTATCCATCGATCCGGCTAACAGGATCAACGGGCGACGATATACGGGAGGCATCACTGTTGTCTCCGAGAAAGCTTTTTTCCAAAGCCTCGTGAAAGCCCGGCAGCATTGCCGTAAGCTCTTCCTGAGTGTATTTTCTTTCAGGTATGTGTATGTCAACATTCTTATACTCCTTTCCGTTTGCGTTAAGCTTAAGGGTTACATCATAACTGCCGTTTCCGGCTTCATGTCTGGCAAGTGCGCCGTCAGCCAGTATCTCATTCTCATTTCCTTTCAGTGATAAAAGGATAAAGAAGACGAAGCCGATGCTGATGATCATCAGGCTGTATGCAAGTTTTCTTGTAAAATGTTCGCGTACCGCTGCACCTGCATCTTCGGACGGTGAGAGACTCTGAAGGGCAGTTCTGTTTTTTTCAAGCAGGAAACGCTTGAGAGCTGCGAATGCAGGGAAAGCGGCGGCATATTTATCCAGTGCGTCTGCTATAGCCCCGGCTGCCTTGAAAAAAACTGCGGTTACTACGGATGGTTTTTCCATATAAGCTTCACTCCTTTCGATCATCTCCGTTAATATTCGATCTTTAAGATCTTTGATGCCAGAAGATAGGCAAGTACATAAACTGTAAGCATCACGCTCATCATGATCACTCCGAAGGGATTGTGGTACAGGGGATCAAAGAACCCCGGCGAAGTTGCATCGATATAGATGATGATGCCGAAGGGAACGATATTCATGATGGTCTGTTCCATTTTCTTCGCGCTTATGAGAGTGGTGATCTCGCGCCGGACTTCTATCTTTTCGCCTATCAGTGATGCGGTATCGCGGAGTATCGCGGGCAGATCGCCGCCGCTTCTTTTTGCTATCGAGAATACATCTGCGAAATCGCGTATCTCGGCGACGTGGCTGCGCGAAGCCAGGTCCGATAACAGTTCTTCAAGATTGGCATTGTTTTTGAGGTCGCGGCTTATCCATTTCAGTTCTTCGCACATATCCGAATCACTGCCGTAAAGCAGGCACATGTCCGGATAAGCCCGTATAAATGCATTCTCAACCGAGTATCCTGCTTCCAGTCCGGCTGTTACGGCCAGCATCATCTCGCGGAACTGCAGCTTCAGTTTTTCTTTGCGGCTGCTGCGGTATTGGGCGGTCTTATAACGAAGCCAGGGAACGATGCCGGGAATGACCAGTACAAAAGCCAGGACGGAACGGTAGAAAACATATGAGATTATAGCGTCCTGCATAAGCCAGCTTATGACGGATATGCAGAGTTCGCTTCCCTTCGGCCGTGTTTCGTTATAATCCGGCTGCACGGAGTTTTTCCGTGCGGATGAGCCCATTTTTTGGAATAAGCCTGCCAATGATATGCCCTTTTTCATCTTCTTTCTCCTCGTTGAATTCGTACAGTACCGAGGTATTGATACGGTCGTCCCTGTAATCAAGCACCTCTACGATCTGCAGTACCTTGCGGCTCTTATCCCTCAGCCTGCCCAGATGTACTATGATGTCTATGCCCGAAGCAAGCTGTGAACGTATGGCAGGCAGCGGCAGATCCATACCCATCAGTATCATTGTCTCCAGCCTGGAGAGCATATCTGCAGCACTGTTGGCATGCCCTGTGGAGAGAGAGCCGTCATGTCCCGTATTAAGTGCCTGTATCATATCTATGGCTTCGGCGCCTCTCACTTCGCCCACGATTATGCGGTCGGGGCGCATGCGCAGGGAGGAGCGGATCAGGTCTCTTATGCTTATCTCCGAACAGCCTTCAACATTTGCGTTTCTGGTCTCGAGTCTCACCAGATTGGGAACACCCTGTATCTGAAGCTCGGCAGAGTCCTCTATGGTTATCAGCCGTTCATCCTTAGGGATGAAATCGGACAGGGCATTTAAGAAGGTTGTTTTTCCGGAGCCGGTACCGCCGCTGACAAATATGTTGTAGCCGGCGATCACCAGGTTTCTCAGGAAAGAAACGGCTTCGGGAGAGATGGCTCCGAAGCGGAGAAGATCTTCCATCTGTATGGGATGTTCCGGAAAACGACGTATCGTGACTATGGGGCCGTTCAGTGCTACGGGAGCGAGAACAATGTTCACACGCGATCCGTTTTCAAGTCTTGCATCCACTATGGGAGAAGCTTCATTCACCGTGCGGTTGCATTTGGCGACTATCTGCTGTATCACATCGGAGAGCTTTTCGGCAGAAGAAAAGCTTTTCTCCCAGCGCAGCAGATGTCCGCCGCGTTCTATGAAGATACAGTCCCTGCCGTTTATCATTATCTCCGTGACACCGGGATCATCGGTCAGTTCTTCGAGTATGTCCAGGCCGCGTATGGAGTAGAAAAGCTCCTTTGCGAGTTCCTGCTTCATGCTCAGCGAAAGACGCAGTTCCCTGCCGCGGTCCATTATGGTCTGGTCGATGATGTCCCTTACTTCTTCATCACTCATTTCCCGTGAAAGGGATATGCGCTCAAGGACCTCGGATTTCAGTCTGTTTCTTAGCTCCTCTTTTATCATCGCGCAGCCACCCCTAAGATGTCGGAGGAAGCCACGACATTTTTTACATAGCCTGCCAGATCCGAATACGGCAGCTCCTCCAGTGAGGACGGGAGTTTTTTGAAAACAGGCAGATCGTACTTCTTCGTACGTTCCTTAATGTCGTCGTATTCCAGTGAATGAAGCAGCTCTTCGTATTGCTCAAGCCTTGTGAGTGCAAAGCCTTCACGGTCAGCTATCGTATATATCAGGTCGCATTTTCTGAGTACGTTGAGCAGGCCGCATACCATCTCCGAGAGATCAAGTATTATATAGTCATAGTTTCCCATGCTCCTTAGTGTTTCGATCATACGTATCCAGTTTTCTTCGCTGATCTGTCCCAGGTCGATAAAGGAAAAAGCCGGCGACACATAATCAAGCCCGTTGACATTGCCTACCATGCTTTCAAGCTTGTAGACAAGGCGGTCCGCATTCCCTTCAAGGTAATACACAAGGTCGGTAAGGTCACGGTTGTTTGAATCGCACATCAGTTTTGACAGGCCGGAAAAGGGTTCCAGATTAAGGTAGAGAACCTTTGAATGTTTAGCCAGAAACTGTCCCATGAGCAGGGAAAACGAAGTCTGTATGCTTCTGGCAACTGGTGAGAATATCCCTATCACTTTTGTGCTCCGGCGGCCTGCAGCAGCAGACGTGCCGGCTTCCGCCGTTTCCGAATAGTAATCCAGAAGCTGTTTTCTTATATCTTCCGCAGACTGGTATTTCCAGATATATCTCTCGGCTCTGGGCCCGTTCTCGCGGCTCCTTAACAGTATGCGAGGAACATCCGGATCATCTAAGCGGTCATAGAAAGTCTCATCGGCAAGATACAGGTTTATCTTCCCGGGTGGCCGGCTCATTCCGGCTTTTGTATAAATATATACGGAGAAGGGAAAGGCTTCCCTCTCCGAAAGAGCTTCCTGCAGCCTCAGCGCATAGGCTTCATCGGCAGTGCAGACAGCCAGTATCTTATCTTTCATTTTGCTC
Organism: Lachnospiraceae bacterium; assembly: GCA_024683645.1. GTDB lineage: Bacteria > Bacillota > Clostridia > Lachnospirales > Lachnospiraceae > NK4A136. The sequence continues at coordinate 5,300 of JAIKYA010000118.1, read as the reverse complement.
TCCTCTTTTTCAGGATGGGACGGAATGGATCATTCCGTCCCTGATCAATTCATTTCGTAAGTTTATTATGGATCGATGTTTAATGTTATCTGTCTGTTATGCTGTTAAGAAAGCAAGTGCACCTCCTTTCCTGCATATACCTGCCAGATCCACAAAAGCACGGAAAAGAAAACAGGTACTGCAAAACGTATGGTAGTTGGGGATTTCGAGGTCTCATGCCTGATCCTGAGGCCTGCGGGAATTGACAGGAGCATGGCCGTGAAAAGAATACGGCTTGCAGCAGTCAATCCCAGGATAGCACTCACGGCGCAAAGGAGTTTTCCGTCTCCGCCCCGCAGTGCATGGGTTAAGAATAATAGAAATGTGATTACAAACATTACCGCCACAGCTGTCACTGTGTCCGGCAATCCGCCGGGGCCGGCTCTTATCAGGCTGAGTACAAAGCCGCTAAAGATACCTGCAAGGTTTAACCGGTTTGGTATCCGTCCGTTCTTCAGGTCGAAGAACGCCGCCGACGCAGTCAGGATGATCACTGCTAAGACCATCATGTCCTCCATAACAAAACAACAGTATCAACACACAAAAACACATAACTCATAGTCGCGTTCCTTAAAGGGAATCTTGACCGACTGTCCGGTCACGAAATCCATGAATGGCTGACAGCAGACGCTGTCCCGACTTGTCATGCATCATAGCAAAGCTTTAAGAAAATATCAAGAGTTTTTTTCAACAAGTTTTCAACAAAGTTATCCCGGGGATCGCGTATTCATTCAGAATCGCCGGCAGTTCGGAATAAATACAAAATCATATGGTATTTATACCAAAAGCAGAGTATAATATACAGTAAGCGCATGGGATTCAGTAAGGAAATGAGGGGGTACGGGCATGATCTTTGTTCCTGCGGAAGAACTGAAAGTAGGCATGAGGCTTGCAAAGCCGATCTTTAACAGCAAAGGTGTTTTGCTTTATGACAGGGACAGCAGACTTACGTCCCAGACTATTTCCAGTATCAGGAATTTCCGGCTGATAGGCATCTATGTGCTTGAGCCCGCTGAGCCGCTTCCGCCCATAACGGAGGAGGATCGTGAGTTCGAACGTTTTCAGACCGTATCGGTATTTACACTTCAGGACATCCTAAACGATATACGTGACGGCAGGCAGCCGGATAAGCTGGAGCAGCTGTGTACGGAAGTGCTTAAGCGTTTCGGAAGGGGCAGGGGAAAGCTTACTTTTACACAGAATCTTCGCAGCATTGAGGATAATGTTTATAAGCATTCCCTGAATACCGCCATTCTTTCCGCAGCGATCTATGCGGCGCTTGCTCCCGAGTCAAAGACCCAGCAGCGTTATACCGTGATGGCGGCACTGCTGCATGATCTGGGAAGTCTGGATGTGCCGGATTCAGTGGCGGAAAAGAAGAATTCGGAGCTGACAGAAGACGATCTGGAGCTGATAGCTCTCAAGCGCGAAGAAGGCTACCGCGTGATCCGGGAAAACTGTGATCTGGAGCCCGAAGTGATGAAAAACATTTCCTATCTGCTCAGGGAACTGCGGGATATGAACGGTATGCCTGATATGAAGACCCCGGATTATCAGGTGGAAACACTTAAGTGCGCATATGTTTTTGACCAGCTGACAGCAATGAAATACGGCGAGGAGCCGCAGTCCGACATAGCTGCATACAAGTATCTTCATCACCCTGCACACCATATAAACCAGCAGGTGGTAGCTGCTCTGGCCAGAGCCGTAAATATCGTACCGGTCGGATGTTCGGTGGTATTTACCGACGGCACAAAAGGCATAGTACTTACGGAAAACCCGGATGATATACTCAGACCTTTCGTGCTTTCATATAAAGACAATAAGATCTACAACCTGTCGGACGGCAGGGTATATGCAAAAATGCAGATAGCGGATGTTGTGAAGACCATGGACAACCGTTATGTGATGACGGAAGAGTATAAGAAATACCAGGAAGCCTTGAAAAATGGCGAGGAGAAAGCAATAAGGCGCCCCGGAAGCGAAGATGGAGAATAGAAAATATAAGGGCGTGCAGCCCCTTTTCGAGAATAAATATCTTAATTTTTTTCATATGGATGCAGTGGCAGATTCCGGCAAGGAATTTGATTATTATTTTGTGTCCAGAAATCCTGCAGACAAGCTAAAGCTGAAAACCCGCAGCCGCCGGCCGGAGGGCATGTTCATTTATGCCCTTTTAAAAGATGACCCCGGCAGACTGGTGCTGATAAGGCAGTACCGCTATCCCGTGGGTGATCATATGTACGAGCTCCCTGCCGGTCTTATAGATGAGGGCGAGACTGCAGAAGAGGCAGCGGTGAGGGAAATGGAAGAAGAGACAGGGATGCATCTCGAGGTGGTCAGGCAGGACGGAGGCTTATTTGAAAACGGTTTTTACATGGGACAGGGCTATACCGATGAAAGCTGTGTACCCGTGTTCGGTCTGGCTTCGGGAGGAGGAGTGATGCATCCCGAAGAATGGGAGACCATAGAAGTACTTACTGCGGATAAGAGAGAGGTACGCCGGATACTCAGGGAAGAGAAGGTATCGCTGCGTATGGCTCTTCTTATGATGCAGTTTTTAAAGGCGGATCCGGAGGATCCTTTTGCGTTTTTGAAAATATGATACAGACGGGAGAAAGAAAATGACAAAACAGAGCATATGTGATGGCAGCTGGAAGATGAGGGAGTGCGGGGAGAATACATTTTATGATGTGAAGCCTCCCTGTTCGGTACTGAGTGTACTTTTGGAAAACAAGGTGATAGAGGATCCCTTCTATCGGGAAAATGAAAAAACGGTACTGCCGTATCTCGAAAAGGATTATGAATTCTTCACAAACTTTTCGCTGGGAGGAGAGATACTTTCCGAGGATGAGGTGGAGCTGGTTTTTTACGGACTCGATACGGTTGCGGAGATATTTCTGAACGGTAAACGTTTAAGCCGTGTAAGGAACATGCACAGGACCATACGTATGCAGGTTAAAGACAAGCTGCGTATGGGAGCAAATGAACTCCGGATAGTATTTCATTCGCCGCTTAAGTTCATAAACGAAGTGGAAGCGACGCCGGGTAAGGAGATACATTATTTTGCAAACGGATCCATGCCCGGGACCAGCTATCTCAGAAAGCCGCATTCGTCCTTCGGCTGGGACTGGGGCCCGCAGCTGCCTGATATGGGCATATTCAGGGATATCTGCATCGAAGCATATTCCAAGGTGAAGATCAGTGAAGTACACATTTTCCAGGAGCATATAGACGGACATGTGAAGCTTTACGTCGATCCCATACTCGAATATACCGACGTGATCCCCGTGGAACTGGTGGTGTCGGTAAGCGGAGAACCCGATGTCTGCGTGATGACCCGCATGAACGGAGCGGGAGCGCATGTTACGAAAAAAGGCGAAAACGAGATCGCGGTAGATATCAATGAGCCGCAGTACTGGTGGCCCAACGGTATGGGACCGCAGCCGCTTTATGATGTAAAGATAACAGTCAAAAAAGCTGATAAGGTCTATGACAAAAAGAAGCTGAGGATAGGACTGCGTACGCTCACCGTCAGCAGGGAGAAGGACGAAGCGGGTGAAGAATTCTGCTTTGTAATAAACGGAATAAAGATGTTTGCTTTCGGTGCTGACATGATCCCCGAGGATGCGATATATCCGAGGATCGATAAGGAACGTATAAAGATGCTGCTTGAGAGTGCAAAAGAAGCGAACTTCAACTGTGTGAGAGTGTGGGGCGGAGGTTATTATCCTTCGGACTATTTCTACGATCTCTGCGATGAATACGGACTGATAGTATGGCAGGATCTGATGTTCACCTGTAATGTATATGACCTTACTCCTTCTTTCGAAAAAAGCATAGTTGCGGAAGTAAAGGATAACGTGCGGCGTCTGCGTCATCATGCCTGCCTCGGTATGTGGAGCGGAAACAACGAACTGGAGACAGCCTGGTGCAACTGGGATGATGTGAAGAATGAAGCACCCGCTCTTAAGGCCGATTATATAAAAATGTTTGAATACATACTGCCGAAGACCTTAAGGGCCGAGGATGAGCTGACCTTCTACTGGCCTTCCTCGCCTTCATCGGGCGGCTGCTTTGACGACCCCGATGACGAGAACCGCGGAGACCAGCATTACTGGGATATCTGGCACGGAGGCAAACCTTATGATGAATTCAAGGCACATAAGTTCCGTTTTCTTTCAGAGTTCGGTTTCCAGTCTTTCCCGAGCTTAAAGACCGTAAAGACCTATACTGAGCCGGAAGACCGCAATATCTTCTCGCCTGTGATAGAAGCACATCAGAAAGACAAAAAAGGCAACGGAAAGATAATGAATTATATCTCTGAGAATTTCCGTTATCCGAAGGATTTTGAACAGCTGATATATGTGAGCCAGATAATGCAGGGCATCACCATAAAGACGGCTGTAGAGCATATGCGCAGGAACAGGGGCGTATGCATGGGCACGCTCTTCTGGCAGTACAATGATAACTGGCCGGTTGCCAGCTGGTCTGCGATGGACTATTTCGGCAGATGGAAGATGCTCATGTATATGGCAAAGCGTTTTTATGCACCCGTGTCGGCGAGCATTAACATAGAGGGTAACAGGGTCACTCCCTGGGTGGTAAACGACGGCATGGACGACATGGTCGTCAGGTTAAAGACTGCACTGGTCAGCACCGACGGAAAAGAGCTCCTGCATTTTGCCGAGGATATAAAGAGCAATGCGGGCACGGCAGCCAAAGGTGTCACCAGAGATCTGTCGAGGCAGCTGGGCGGCAGGGATCCGAGGGAAGTGTATGTGCTTGCGGAATTTGAATATCCGGACGGATATGTGCAGCGTGAAAGTGCCGTGGCAGTACCGTATAAAGAACTGACGCTTTCCGAGGCAAAGCCCGAGGTGAGTGTGGAAGAGACAGAGGATCATTTTGACATAACGCTTTCCGCGGAAGTGTTCGTACCCTTTGTATGGCTGGATCTGAAGGATGCGGATGCAAGGTTTTCGGATAATGCCTTTGATCTGCACAAGGGAAGGCCTGTAGTGATAAGAGTGGAAAAGAGCAGCATAAGCGGTGCGGAGATCGCAGGTACCGAAGAATTTACGGAACAGCTGCAGGTTTATACGCTCAGGGATTCATATGTATAGCAAACGACAAAACTCTTTTCGTTTTGGCGTTTGCTGCGCCGGATTTTGGGCGCTGAAAGCGGCATGTTTCCTTACAAAATCCGTGCGCATCCTCGCGGAGCGTTATAGTAAGCGCAATGATTTATTGCGCTTACT
>JAIKYA010000031.1 GCA_024683645.1 Lachnospiraceae bacterium | reverse complement strand
TGTATGAAGAGATAAGGATAGACGAGAAGTGGGATGAAGACGGCAGAGCATCACATTCGGATTGGCTGGAAGAAGGCTTTATATGGTCTGAACTATTTGCTCAAAGCAATGAAGATCCTTTCGATAAGTGGGCCTGGAATTTTCCTATGTCTTCAGAGAACGGATCCGGTACGCCGGAAAGCTTTTTTGAAAATCATTTTGCGAAGAAAGAGATAAGAAGAAGGGTTCTTATTGGGCTTTATCCCGATCCGGACAGCCTGATGTCGCAGGAAGAATACCATAAGAGTGATCCGCGTATCTCCTGGCTGTATTATAAGAGAAGCTTTGATGCTGTGTTTCCCGTTCTGTGTGAATTCGGGAAAACGCAGCTTGTATTGGAGCTGGAGGGATGCCTTGATAACGGAAAACCGATCAGGTTCTCGTATAAGACAAAAGACGGAGGAGAGCTTGAGATAGAAGGAAAAAAGATTGCAGACATAGACTTTTACGATGAGAAATACAGGGGAGAAGATAAAGCAGGAGAGCTTGACATCATCAGGAACGGAAACAAAGGCAGGGCAGCGCTTACGATATACGGTATGCACTCGCTTGAGGATCTGCTTAAGGCACTGGAAATGGCAGCGGAGGGTTGAAACCATATGACAAAGGAAATCGAAAATGAATTTGTAGAAGCTGTTTTAAATGATTACCATACAGCTGCCATAAAGAGTGAAGTGCTGCTGGATACTCTGATCACGCCGGCTATAGAGGAAATACTGTCTTTGGCACTGGATAATAAGGACATACGCTATATAACAAAAGAGTTTCCGATTTTTAAAGACACAAAGGTTGACTGGAGATCGTGCAAGGCGGATTATCTGCTTTCAGATGAGAAACATATATATCTGGTTGAACTGAAAACAACAAACAGCAGTTACAGAGACAGCCAGTACGCCAACTATAAAAATGTAAGAGGAGAGAATTTTAAGAAGCTTGGGGATAGTTTTCTGTCGCTCCTGTATAAAGAATATAAGCCCGATGATGACAAAACTGACTTTAAAGATAAGCTGAACAGATTCATCACAACAGAGCTTGGAGACGAAGTGAGCGATGATATGGATATATCGTTTCTGAGATCATGGATGAAAAGACACCGGATAAGCGGTACAAAAAAATATATCATGCAGGCATTTCAAATGTGGAAGGCGGGTCTGTCTGCTGATAAAACGATAGAAATAGTTTATATAGTACCGGAAAAGAAAAATATATCCGAGTTGAAACAGGTGAGTTTTCAGGAGATCATAGAACTATATGACAGAGCCGGATCAGAATACCTGAAATGGCTGATAATAAATGTTCTTACTCCGTTATTTAAAAAAGGGAGTGATCAATAATGACAGGAATAAAGATCTATCGCGGAACGGGTCAGATCGGAGGTATCGTTACCGAGATAAGAAAAGATGATCATCGTATACTGATCGATATGGGAGCGAACCTTCCGGGAACTAAGGACGGTGGTATCGGTGATGAGCAGCTGATAGAGAAGGTTTTTGGAAAAGGAACGGAGTCTGTCCATACAGACGCTGTTCTTTTTACACATTATCACGGGGATCATGTGGGGCTTAAAGACCGTATCCCGGAGGGGATCCCCATGTATATAGGACGCAGCGCAAAGGAGATAATGAAGATCATCGCAAAGGGTGTTGACTTTGTAAGGGAAAAGACCGGACATGCTGACGAGGTCGAACTGCCACTGATAGAAAAAATGATCCCGTATTGGAGGGCCGGAGAAAAGAAAGATTTTGACGGTATAGGGATAACTCCGCTGATCTGTGATCATTCCGCCCTGGATGCATATATGTTTATCATTGAGCTGAACGGAAAGAGGATCCTGTATACCGGTGATTTCAGGGATCACGGTATACCGGGAGAAGATACTTTTGAAAAGCTTATAAGTACTAAGGTCGGAAAGATAGATATCCTGGTAACGGAAGGTACCATGGTATCCAGAGTCGAAGAAGAAAAGTCTAATCCTGTGCGTACCGAGGAAGAACTGGGAAAGCGGGCTGCTGAAATCTTTTCGGGACACCATGAAAATGTGGTGCTGGTATCTTCCACCAATCTTGACAGTATTATGGAGTTTTATCATGCAACTCCGGAAGATAAGGCATTTCTGTGTGATCCCTATCAGGCCGAAGTGATGAGGGCTGCGATCGATGCAAGAAGCAGATATTTTAAAAAGTACAGATACGCCAAACAGATATATGTACTCTGTCCCGGTGAATCCGAACGATATATGAAGGAACTCGAAAGCTATCGCATCCCCGGAACGGATCGTTGTCCTTTCAGTATGGCAAAGCCTGAAGAATATCTGAAGAAGGGCTTTGTCATGCTGGCCAGACCAAACCGGGATCCGGGAAAGGAGACAGGGCGTTTTGAAGAGCGCATGAAAAAGATGAAAGATCCCTTCATTACCTATTCGCTCTGGACCGGATATTTAAAG
>JAIKYA010000017.1 GCA_024683645.1 Lachnospiraceae bacterium | reverse complement strand
AGCAGTGTGATGGTGAGAAGTGATACGGCGGTGGTGACTGCGATCGCTGAGGAGAGGGTACGTGTATCCTCTCCTATTTTTTCGGCCTGGATCATGGGAAGGTTGCCGACGGGGACGGCGGCCATGAGGCAGATCGCAAGTACTGCTGTATCTTCGAAACCTGCGGCGCGCATGGCAAGCACAAAGAGTACGGGTACCAGCAGCATGCGCAGAAGTATATAGCCCCAGATGCGCAGATCCCTGAGTGAATCAGCCAGACGTGAGCGTGCAATGGAAACACCCAGAAGAGTCATCGAGAGGAAAACGGTGGCGTTTCCAACATACTGTATGGTGTTGGAAAGTATGGGCGGAAGAGTGATATCGTACCAGAAGACTGCCAGGCTTAAGATGGCCATAACAGTGCCGGGATTGATGATGTTAAGCAGCGGATTATTCTTTTTATGGCCGGACTTTCCGGGACCGAGTACGGTGAGACCGTGCGTATAGAATAAGAGGCTGTAAAAGACATTGATAACTATGACGTAAAGTATGGCATTCGGCGGCAGTATGGCGCGCGCCAGAGGAATACCTAAAAATCCCGTATTGGTGTATACGGTCATCAGATTGTAAAAACGCTTCTCACTGCCCTTTGTACGGAGGATGAGCGGAAGGATAAAACCGAGCAGTATAAGAACAAGATAGAAAGCTGCACCCATGCAGACTGCAGTTATCAGATCGCTGTGTCCGGCAGTGATGCCGCCGGAAAGGAGGGATGCCATGATGAGTGCCGGATTGCAGACATCAACTACTATGGCGGAAAGCTTTTTTGATGTATTATCATCGATAACTTTTTTTCGATAGAGTGCAAAGCCGATGGACACCAGTATCAGGATAACACCCATCTGCTGCAGCAGGATGGAAAGATTCATGCTAAACTCCTAAAAAAACAGGGAAGCCCTGTAAGCTCCCCTCCATACTTATGCCGGCGACCGGGGTCGAACCGGTACGATGTCGCCATCACGGGATTTTAAGTCCCGCGCGTCTGCCAATTCCGCCACGCCGGCAAATCCGAATATTTATTCTACAAAAAAAACATACAAATGTCAAGAAAGTGTGGTAGAATATAAAATTGATCTCCGGCATTCACAGACCGGAGGACTGTGAAATGTAAAAGTTTATCATGAGAAGTAATGAACGGAACGAAAGGATGCATACTCTTAAGAAGGAGAGTGTTTTTGCATATGAAGATCAGAACGGCGGTGACGGCCGCAATACTTATCCTTCTGCTGGCCGCCTGCGCTGATGAAGGATACAATCTGAACGGACGTGAAGAGGAACTGGCTTATCTTGACAGTGTTGAAAACGAAAAAGCAGAGGGTGAGAGCGAACACGAAGCTGTTGCCGAGAGCATAAACGATAAAAAACAGGAAGATACCAAGACAAAGCAGCTGGAGCAGCTGAGGCTGGAAGAAGAAGGCTATTCCGTTGATTATGAGACCATAAGTGGATCCGAATACGGGAAATACCAGGCAATAACGGTCTACGGGCTGAAGCCTTCCGTGTATGCACCTGACGGGGCAGGGAGCGGAGATCTGTCCGGTATAATGGAAGTGACCGAGATGGTAGAAAAGGTGGGAGAGGAAAAGAACATAATCCTTGCCATCAATTCGGGGATCTTTTATGACACTCAGTCATCAGACATATACTGCTACCACGGCAACGATCCCGACGGTGTGATCATTGCGGACGGCGTAGTACTGAAAAGCTCGGAGACCATAGATCACAGCGAATGCGACATACTGGTCATCGATGAGGACGGCAGCGTGGGCTGGGCGGATTATTTTGCAGACGCTGATGCACTTGCCGCAGGAGAAACATATTATTACGATATCTACGGTGAGAAGCTGAACGGCAGGAAGATAAAGAGTGCGGTGACCGGCTTTGTCCCCATACTTGTCGGGGGCATCAACCTCTATGATGCGAATGACAGTGCGCTGCACGGCTATGACAATTTTGTCGCGCACTATTCGATGAAGGCCAGAAGACAGATATTCGGAGTGAAAGCCGACGGAGGATACGTGATACTTTCGAGCGTGACGGACTGGACACTTTCGGATGCTGCCAAAGCCGCTTTGGAACAGGGCTGCGTTTTTGCCTACAATATGGATGGCGGCACAAGTACGGAAACGGTGCTCGCAGTCAAAGGTGAAAACGGTTTCGAAGTAAACCAGCTTTCCAGAATGCAGGGACTTAACAAGATACCCGCCTATATCGTGTTTACCTCGGATAACAGCATTCCCGTCAGCGCGGTCCCCAGATGCCTGGAAGTAAAAGGCGTTGACGAAAACGGGTATGCAGCCGGAACAGCGATAGAAGACATAGCGTCGTCGCTTACGGTGGAGCTGATACTCGATAATGACAACGGAAGGACTTCGGCAAGACGCGTGTATTCAAAACAGATAATAAGCGACGAGCCTATCGAACACACCGTGGTAGGCGGTTTCAGCTCTGTAGCCGAGGCAGTGGTAAAAAAGACCTCGGTTTCACCGGCGGGCACGCTTAACTATACAAAAACGGATGCGGACCAGCGGACATGTTTAAGTCACCATGGTAACACCAGGGCGGACGGGAAATATTATGATTACAGTACCGGCTATAAAGTGAGCACGGAGGATGAGCTGGACAGTCCGGGAAATGCGACACTGCATTTTTCATACAAGCCGGGAGGCGACCTTGATGAGCTGACGGCAGACGTAAACATAAAGATCAATTGAGAGGAGAAACTATGGACATACTGATAAAAAACATAAAGACTGTTTTTTCGGAACCTGTAAGAGTGGAAACAGCCGACATATATGTGTCCGGCAAGTTTATTGCAGGCATTAATGAAGCACCTGAGGGCTTCAGGGCAGATAAGGTGATAGACGGAAGCGATAAGCTGCTGACGCCCGGCCTTATCAATGCACACACGCATTCCTATATGTCCTTTATGAGAAACTGTGCCGATGATCTGGCTTTCATGGACTGGCTCTTCGGACGTATCGATCCCATAGAGCAGAAGATGACTGATGAGGATGCTTACCATGGAGCGCAGCTGGCGATAGTTGAAATGATGAAGAGCGGCACCACCTGCTTTAACGATATGCAGATGAACATCATGCAGACAACAAGGGCCGTTAAGGAATCCGGTATGAGGGCTGTGATATGCAGAGGACTGGTGGGAAGCGGAAACGATGAAGCCGGCAGCATGAGGCTTAAGCAGGCTTATGAAGAGAGGGATGCCTTTAAGGATTGTGACAGACTGAGCTTCAGACTGGGGCCGCATGCACCCTACACCTGCGATGAAGAGTTCCTTAAGATCATCGCAAAAGAAGCTGAAAAAGAGAACATGGGCATACATATGCATCTCTCCGAGTCAAAGACTGAGATCGAAAACTGCAGAAAGGATTACGGCTGCAGCCCGATCGAGCTTGCAGAGCGCTGCGGGCTTTTTGAATTCCCGTTCATAGCTGCACACTGTGTACAGGTGGATGATAAGGATATGGACATACTGGCAGCAAAGAATGTCAGCGTTGTAAGCAATCCCGCCTCCAATATGAAGCTGGGCAACGGTTTTGCACCGGTTCCGGAGATGATGGCAAAAGGTATAAATGTCTGCCTCGGTACAGACGGGGCGGCATCAAACAACTCGCTCAATCTTATCCATGAGATGAGTCTGGCTGCGCTGATACATAAGGGAACACATGCGACACCGCAGTGCGTAAGCGCAGCAGAGACCTTTGAGATGGCTACGATAAATGCAGCGAAGGCTCTCGGGCTTGATAAAGAGACCGGAAGCATAGAGAAAGGAAAGAAGGCAGACCTGGTGATCTGGGATATGAAGCAGCCTTCCATGTGGCCGGTAAACGATCCGGTAGCAGCGCTGTCATATTCCGCAAACGGAAGCGAAGCAAATACTGTTATCATCGACGGTGAGATAACCATGGAAAACAGAAAGATCCTCACCCTTGATGAGGAGAGGATCCTTCAGGAAACCCAGAGTATAATAAACAGAATCGACGGGCGGAGCTTATAAGATCTAAATTCCCGTGCTTCAGTACGAGTTAAGATATCTTTCCTGCTCGGGTGTGAGCACGTCGATCTTTTTACCGAGGAAAGCGAGCTTTCTCACAGCCACATCCCTGTCTACCTCTTCGGGGACATCGATGAGCTTTGAGCTGAGTTCGCTTCCGTGTTCTACAAGGTATTTTGCGGAAAGAGCCTGTATCGCAAAACTCATATCCATGATCTCGGCGGGATGTCCGTCGCCGCAGGCGAGGTTGACCAGACGGCCTTCGCCGAGTACCGCGATGGTGCGGCCGTTTGAAAGGGTGTAACCCCATATGTTATTTCGCAGTTCCGCACTTGCCACGGCTATCTTACGCAGACCGGCCATGTCTATCTCGCAGTCGAAATGTCCTGCGTTGCAGAGTATGGCACCGTCCTTCATTTCATAAAAATCTTCTTCATCTATGACTTTGTCGCAGCCGGTAACAGTTACAAAGAAATCGCCGTATGCTGCAGCCTCTTTCATGGGCATCACTTCAAAGCCGTCCATTACGGCCTCGATCGCTTTTACGGGATCGATCTCGGTCACGATCACCTTGGCCCCGAGACCTTTTGCGCGCATGGCCACTCCCTTTCCGCACCAGCCGTAACCTGCGACAACAACAGTCTTGCCGGCAACGATCAGGTTGGTCGTACGGTTGATGCCGTCCCATACGGACTGGCCGGTACCGTAACGGTTATCAAAGAAGTGTTTGCACTGTGCATTATTAACCTTGACCATGGGGAAGAGCAGTTCACCGCTCCGGTTCATGGCCTCCAGACGTATGATACCCGTTGTGGTCTCTTCGCAGCCACCGATCACCTCGGGGATAAGAGCCTTAAATTCGGTGTGCATCATGTGTACCAGATCGCCGCCGTCATCGATGATGATATTGGGGCCGACCTTAAGGACTTCTCTTATATGAGCATCGTACTCATCTGCGGTGCAGCCGTGCCATGCATGTACTTCCAGTCCTGCCGCAACGAGGGCAGCAGCCACGTCATCCTGGGTGGAAAGCGGGTTCGAACCCGTTACATACATTTCTGCGCCGCCTGCTGCCAGTACCTTGCAAAGATAAGCGGTCTTTGCTTCAAGGTGTACCGAAAGAGCGATCTTCTTTCCGGAAAAAGGTTTGGTCTTTGTGAATTCCTCCTCCAGTGTGCGGAGCAGGTCGCAGTGGTTTTTAACCCATTCGATCTTCAGCTCTCCGGAAGGGGCCAGACCGATGTCTCTGATATCGCTTGCCATACGCTATTCTCCTTAATCAGTAAATTTGACAACACTACAGTGATGTATTATACTATATGAACGAAAAAAAATAAAGGACACTGGCCGGCAAAATGCCCGGGAAGTAAAAAATGATAGACAAAAGAGCTTTTTTGTTATATCATATTTATAGTGTCTGTGACACGTATTATTTTGTTAATGAGGAGTGAGAAAATGGCCAAGATACTCGTAGTTGATGATGCGGCATTCATGAGAATGATGATCAAGGACATCTTGACGAAGAATGGATACGAAGTAGCGGGCGAGGCTGAAAACGGTGTTGTGGCAGTCAGCAAATATACAGAACTCAAGCCGGATCTTGTGCTCATGGATATCACGATGCCGGAGAAAGACGGTATACAGGCTCTTAAGGATATAAAGGCCAGCGACGGAGGAGCAAAGGTTATCATGTGTTCCGCAATGGGACAGCAGGCAATGGTCATCGAGGCCATACAGTCGGGAGCCAGAGACTTCATAGTAAAGCCTTTCCAGGCTGACCGTGTTATAGAGGCAGTCAAGAAGGTCGTCGGTTAATGATAAGTGAAACGGGAAAGAGCGCGTTGACAAGCGCGCTCTTTTTTTGCTTTATAGGAAATTCCTCTGGAATCTCTATAAAGCAAAAAGCCCTCCGGGCGGGATGCGCACTCGCGCGAGAGGAAAATGTTGCCTTCGGCAACCGCGCTCGGCACTAGCGTTCCGTAAGCGGAACGCTTTGTTCTTGATTTAATCCGGTACTATAAGTATAATACTATATATAGCGGTGAAGTCCGGGGGATCACATCCGGGCAGCGGAGCCGAATAACACATCCGTAGAGGAGGTGGGGGTTATGAAACAGGGACAGATCATTACTATCGGAAGGGAACTGGGCAGCGGAGGACGCGAGGTCGGAAAGAGGCTCGCCGAGGAACTGAACATTCCCGTATATGACAAGGAGATACTCGACGAGGCCGCAAAAAAAAGCGGCTACTCCAGGGAGATCTTCGAGAAACATGATGAACGGCCCACGAACAGCTTTCTTTATTCACTGGCGATGGGAATAGGCGGTTACGGCACGTCTTATCAGAGACCGCTTGTTCTGGATATCTATCTTGCACAGTTCAATACCATTAAAAAACTTGCCGATGAAGGCCCGGGTATATTTATAGGGCGCTGCGCGGATTATGTGCTCTCTGAACACGATCCTGTTCTCAACGTGTTCATACACGCGGATATGGCGTGGAGGGTGGAACGCCTGATGAAGCTTCACAATATGAGCAGGAAAGAGGCGGAAAGCCTGTGCCAGCGCGGAGATAAAGACAGGGCAAGTTATTATAACTATTATTCCGACCATGAATGGGGCGATGCGAAGCATTACGATCTTTGCGTCAATTCATCCAAGCTCGGTATCGATAAGTGTATAGAACTTATAAAATCTTGCTTATAAGGAGGAAGTAAAATGGCAGCTTTTCCCACACCGCATATCAATGCGACACCTGATGACTTTGCGAAAACGGTTCTCATGCCGGGAGATCCGCTGAGGTCGAAATTCATAGCCGAGAATTTTCTTGAGGATGCCAGGCTCATCAATAATGTGCGCGGAGTTCAGGGCTATACGGGGACATACAAGGGAACAAAGGTAACGGTGATGGCCAGCGGGATGGGCATACCGTCCATAGGCATATACAGTTACGAGCTTTTCAATTTCTTCGGAGTGGAAAACATCATACGTATCGGGTCCGCCGGTTCGATCAATATGGATGTTAAGGTAAGGGATATAGTTTTTGCCATGGGTGCTTCCACCAACAGTAATTATGTACGGCAGTTCGAGCTGCCGGGGACTTTTGCGCCGGTGGCCGATTATGAGCTTCTGAAGGTGGGAGTGGAACAGGCTGCGGAGCTGGGAGCGCGCTACCATGTCGGGAATATACTTTCTTCGGATACCTTCTACGATGCACAGGCCGATGCCAATGACCGTTGGATAAAGATGGGCCTTCTGTGCATAGAGATGGAGACCGCAGGACTCTATATGAATGCTGCTTATGCGGGCAAAAGAGCCCTGGGACTTTTCACGGTATCCGACCATATACTCACTCACGAGGCACTTTCGGCGGAAGAGCGCCAGAACAGCTTTACGCAGATGATGGAAATAGCCCTTGGGACGGCCGTAAAGATGGATAAAGAGTATTGATTTATCGAAGTGTTTTTAGTATAATTTTATACGGATTTTATGCATTCATAGCCGAGCAGGGGGTTGTAGATGAAAGAATTGATGTTAATGTATCATCCGGTAAAGAAGGAGATACGCTTTTTAGGCAGGTTTAAAGGGGAATTTGTAGAGATCCCTTACGATGAGTGTCCGAGGCTGGAGAAATACGGACCGGGATCGGGCGAGTTCCTTTTACAGAACCATGGCGAAAAGTTCTTTGATGATATATGGGAGCAGTTCTCCCGAGATACTGTAAGTCTTACTTTCAAGGGTACCAAGATAGACTACGAGGATATCCAGAGAAAGATCGATGATTACAACGAAACCAAAGGCAAAGAGATATTCAAGATAACAGACTATATCGAGCTTCCCAGTGTTTCCGTGATCTATGAAGAGATTTCAAAGTTCTGCGATGAGACCATCGACAGTTTCGATGAACAGCTGATAAACAGCGAGGCAAGAGTTACATTCCTGCGCAGGAAGGCGCTTTTTGAAGAGAAGCGTACTTCACTCGACAAGGATGAGATCAATCTGTGCCTGGTAGGTACTTATTCTGCAGGAAAATCCACATTTATCAATGCGATAATAGGAAAGAGGATACTTCCCGAGAGCATCAACTCCGAGACGGCCAAGATGTTCAAGATCAGGAACGAAAAGGTTCCCCGCGTATCCTTCTTTGTAAATACGACCAAGGATGCAAGACCCGACCTTATACAGATCATGTGGAACGGTGCTATCGACCAGTTCGAGATACTCAGAGGGCTCGGCAATACCGATGAGCGCATGAGAGGCATGCTGGCAACAGAGATAACGGCCGTAGCGCAGATGGGGCTCAAGCAGCACGAGCAGCTCTGCAGGATACTCAAGAAGCTCAATGATGTACCGAACCATGAGCAGCAGGACGGTTCCGGTTATGTCGGCGGTATCATAGAGGTTGGTTATCCCATACCTCTTTGCAAGAATATCAACTTTACATTTTTCGATACCCCGGGTACCGATTCGAATGCAAGCGAGCATCTGCTGATACTAAAGGATGCACTGCAGCAGCAGACCAACTCGATACTGATTGTTGTATATGAGCCGACCAAGATGGAAGGTACCGGTAACTCCGTACTTTACAAGCTGATCGGCGGTTTCAAGAATACCAAGAAGGATGAGGCGGGAGCATCTATAGATCTCGACAGGTCCTTCCACGTTATCAACCAGGCAGATACCAAGTCCAGCAAGGACCTGAAGCTTCTAAGAAACAAGAAGGTGCTGGTCAGCCTTAAGGAAGATGACAAGATATATGATGAAGAGGACAGAGTGATCGACCTTGCGGAATCGAGACTGTTCTTTGTTTCCGCAAAGGCTGGTTATATAAGCAAGGCTATCGAAGGTGATGTGGATCTTGAAGATGAGCGTATGTGGCTGGCAAATCACAAGAACGAGATCAATAATGAGCCTTCACTCGATCCGTTCACCGAAAAGCCCACCGCCATATCTTCGGACAGCGGTATGTTCTACAGATACGATAAACTTGCAAATGCGGATTACGAGACCAAGCAGCTGATCGAGGATTGTGACAGACAGCTTAAAAACTGCGATACTTCACTGAACGGTGTCGTAAGAAGGATATATATCAACTCCGGCCTCTACGCGATAGAGCAGGAGATAATCAAATATGCCCAGAAGTATGCTCTGGCCGTTAAGGCAAAGGGGCTCTATGACGGCATAGAAGGTCTTATCGAATTTGTAAAATCGGATTATGAAGCTATCGAGAGTCAGGCCAGAAAGTCAAAGGAGCAGATCGAGGAAAACATCAAGCTCATGAAGACTACCATGGTCGAAGACATAGAGCAGGCACATGCCACCTTCGTAGCAAGGATCACCGATGACAGCCTGGAGACTCAGGTTGATGAGATAAAGGAACTGGTTAAGGAAATAGAGAGACGCCAGGAAGCTGCAAGCCGTCAGGCCGATAAGATGCAGTGGATAGCTCTGAAGCCCGAGATCTTTGAAAAGAAGAATACGATCATAATCAGCGAACTCAACAGATACCTGCAGGAGATCGATGATTACTACAAGCAGATAAGAGGAAGGATACTTGCTGCACAGGTACAGGAACTTAAAGGTATCATAGTGCAGAAGATCAAGGAATATAAGGGTATCGACGAAGGCCTGATCCGAAGGATCGCCAACATTTCCGATACCGAGATACCGCCTTCGGAGATCGGCGCACTCAAGATGAACGATTACATCAATGAGCAGAAAGCGATCCTTATCTTCAACACGATGGATAAGAAAGCTTACAAGCGTGACCTCGAGCGTGCTTTCAACGCACAGACGGTTGAGCAGTTCATAGCTTATAAGGAAGAGATCATAAAAGTTGCAGGACAGCGTACGGCACAGATGGTGGAGGAGTTCAAGAATAATATCGACACCGTCAGCGGCAGTCTGGAACTGCTGATCAAAGATGAAACAAAAGCCATCGAAGAGCAGAACAAGGCAAGAGATGTTCTCGAGATGATAGGCAAGAAGGACGAGGAACTCAACAGACGTATCTGGGCTGAGGATCCTGAGGAGAATAAAAAATGACATTTAACGAGATCCCCTATCAAAGGATAGAACTCGGTGAAATGAAGCAAGCAATGGCTGCCTTGAAAGAACGCTTTCGGGCGGCCGTTTGCGGTGAAGAACAGTTTGAGATACATAAAGAGCTTTATATCCTGAAGGATCATATCCTTACCGAGCGTACCCTTTCTGAGATACGCAACTCCGTTAATACAAAAGATGAATTCTATGATGCGGAAGAATCCTATTATAACGGCTTTGAACCCGAGTTTGCACTTCAGCTGAAAGAATACGGGGAGCTGATGCTTGAGTCTCCCTACAGGGATTACCTTGAAGAAAAGATAGGCCCCGTGGCTTTTAAGAATCTTGAGCTCGATAAAAAAGCCTTCAGTGATGAGACCCGCGAGCTCAGAAAAGAAGAAAACGATCTGGCGCTTTCCTATGATAAACTGATAGCTTCCGCTTCCATACCTTTTGAAGGTGAGGTGTACAATCTGTCACTTCTGCGGCCCCATCTGACTGCTGTTTCGAGGGAGCACAGAAAAAAAGCATGGAAAGCAATGGAAGGATATTTTACTTCCGTGACAGGCGAGATAGATGATATCTACGACAGAATGGTAAAAAACAGAACCCTGCAGGCGCGCATCATGGGATATGAGGATTACCGTGAGCTGGGTTATTACCGTATGAGACGAAACAGTTATGACCGCGATATGGTCAGCCGTTTCAGGGAAGAAGTAAAAAAATATTTTGTCCCGCTCTCATTACGTATACATGAAGAAAGACGTGAGCGCATAGGAGTCGGCGAACTGCGCATATATGACAATGATGTGTTTTTTGCAAAAGGCAATCCTGCACCGGTGAGCGATCCGGCAAAGATACTTGAAGCCGGGGCACAGATGTATAGGGAGCTTTCGCCGGAGACAGGTGAGTTCTTTGATTTCATGATGAAGAATGAACTGTTTGATGTGCTCGGAAGAAAGAATAAGAGAGCAGGCGGATATATGACATATCTGCCCGATTATAAGTACCCGTTCATTTTTGCAAATTTTAACGGAACCAGTTCCGACGTGGATGTGATCACGCATGAGTGCGGTCATGCTTTCCAGGGTTATCTTACGAGAAATGAAGAGATAAGGGAAGCCAATGACCTTACAATGGAGACTGCAGAGATTCATTCCATGTCGATGGAATATTTCACCTACGGATGGATGGACAGATTCTTCGGCGAGCGTGCAGCTGATTATCTGATGATGCATCTGGAAGATTCGATAATCTTCCTGCCTTACGGCTGCATGGTGGATGAGTTCCAGCACATAGTATATGAAAAACCGGATATGACACCGAAGCAGAGAAAAAATGTATGGCGTGAGCTGGAAGAAGTGTACAGACCCTGGCTTAAGTATGATGGGGACGGCTTTTTTGCGGACGGCGGTTTCTGGCAGAAACAGGGGCATATCTTTCACAGTCCTTTTTACTATATCGATTATGTATTGGCGAGTGTATGCGCTATGCAGTTCAAGATAAAGATGGACAAAGATTTTGACGGGGCATGGAAGGATTATCTCAGGCTGCTCGCACTGTCGGTGAAAAGACCTTATGAGGAAGAACTCAGGGAATGCGGTTTAAAGTCGCCTTTTGATGAAGGCTGCATAAAGAATATCGCGGAGGGTATTTACGGGAGAAAATGAAGATGAAGAAAACAATGTTGCCGCTGATCATAGCCGGAAGCATGCTGTTTACAGGCTGCGGAGGAGGAGAGGTGGTCGTAAGCGACCCGTCTGAGAGTGCTCAGGAGCCCGCTGTTTCGGAAGCAGGTACGGATCCGGCATCGGAGGAAAAAGAAGCGGTATACGGACCGCTTGTTATAGGAGCGGAAACAGACGGGGCATACAACCCGTTTTTTTCTGCTGATGAGGATGATGACATCATTACAAAACTGCTGCATGTGCGCCTGCTTGAAAATGACAGGAGAGGAGCGATAGTTTATCACGGTATCGAAGGAGAGATCATTCCTTATAACGGCACAGACTACAGCTACAGCGGGATAGCAGACTGTGATGTTAATGCGGCTGAAGACGGCAGTGTTACCTATTCCTTTAAGCTGCGTGATGATGTATGTTTTTCGGACGGTGAAAAGCTTACGGCTGACGATGTTATCTTTACTTATTATGTATTCTGCGATCCCTCCTATGACGGGGCCGGCCTGATCGGGAGTCTTCCGATACGCGGACTTAAGGAGTACCGGGACGGCTACAGCACTCTTCTTGATATCATGTGTGAGAAGGGAGAGGAAAATACTGATTTCGAACTTTATACTGAAGAAGAACAGAAGACATTTTTTGAAAAGGATCTCCCGGAAGCAGGAGCTGCTTTTGCGGAGAGCATAGCCGAATACTGTATCGAACAGGGCCGTGTAACGGGAATAGAGAAGATAGATAAGTGCCCGGCCGCCAATGCAATGGCCAACTGGGGATATGCCTCAGTAAATGCGGATGAGAGTATAACGGCAGTTGATTCCGGGAAAAACTGGACAATGGACGGAGAAGATGTGCCGTCCGCAGCGGATTTCTTTGACGAAATGCTGCTTGTTTACAAAGGAGATCTTAAAAAGCTTTCCGATTCTGAAAAGGCAGGACAGGGGCTGGAAGAGTTCCTTCCCGATAAGTACAGAAATGCAGTCTGCACGGGAGAGAGTGCCGGGCAGATCGAAGGTATCGTCAGAACGGGAGATGAGAGTTTTGAGATCACTCTTGATCGGGCCGATGCTTCTGCGATCTATACACTGAACTGTTATATCCTGCCCCTGCATGTATACGGGGATGAAAAAGCTTATGATGCCGGATCGGCTTTCGGTTTTACAAAAGGGGATCTGAGCGCACAAAGATGCGCGGCGGATCATGTGGGAGCCGGGCCTTACGTGCTTGAAGCTGCAGAAGAGGGCGGGTATTCCTTCAGGGCAAACGGGCTGTATTATAAAGGCTGCCCTCTTACGGAAGAGATAAAGCTCTGCGATGTTTCCGGAAAAGATATCGCAGCAGCCATGACAGCCGGTGAGCTTGACGTGTATTGCAGCGGGCCTGACAGGACAATAGCGGAGGACGTGAAGAAAGCAAACGGCGGCGATACGGAGAGTGCTTCGAAGATAAAGGCAGTGAGGATGGATGCAGAGTCATATGGGTATATAGGTATGAACCTGCAGAGGGTAAAAGTCGGAGATGAACCTCTATCGGCGGAATCGAAGTACTACAGAAGGGCGATAGCCACGGTGATGTCAGCGTACAGGGAAGATGCGGTTCGCTCTTATTACGGTGAGACGGCGCGTCTTATCCAGTATCCGGTCAGCGACACCGGTATCATTCCGGGGGAAGCTGCCGACCCGGCATATGCGGCCTTTTCCACCGACAGCAGTTCGCGTCCCATATACAGTGATAACATGAATGAAGATCAGCGGACCGAGGCGGCACTGAAAGCAGCACTTAAATACTTTGAGCTGGCCGGGTTTTTAAGCGATGACGGAAAACTGATCGCTGCTCCCGAGGGGGCTGCCCTCAAACTGGAGGCAATGGTATCCGGCGGCGGCCTGGGCGATCATCCCGCAATGGATATACTGACTAAGTCATCCTCGGCTCTAAGGAAGATCGGCTTTGAACTGCAGGTTACCGATCTGGAGGATGTATATCAGCTGTGGACCAATATCGAGGGCGGGCTTGCCGATCTGTGGTGCGCAGCCTGGCCGAGCGGGATATATCCGGATATGTTTGACGTATACCACTCGGAAGGCAGGAGTGCATACATGTACAGGATCTATGATAAGGAGCTGGATGAGCTGATAGATGCAGCCCGTTACGAAACAGACCCCGAAAAACAGCCTGAAGAGTGCATGAATTGTTTGGACCATATCATCGATCTGGCAGTTGAGCTTCCTTTGTACAGAAGACAGGGAAACTGCCTGTTTTCGGTGGAAAAAGTAAAAATTTCCACCATTCCGGCTGAAATGACCCTGTATTATGATTATTTCAACGAGATAGAAAAACTGCAAATAAAGGCCTCGACGTTATAATGGATAATATATGTAAAAATAACGGAAAACAGTAAACCGGACAGTTGGAATGAGAAGCTGATAATTCAAAGAAACATATAAATATAATATGATATATAATCGAGATATGATAAATACGAAAAACAGAAGAAATACAAGCGCGCAAGGCCATAAAAAGTGTTATGTAAAATGTAAGAAGCTGATATTTAAAGAGTTCTGATGGAAATAAAGGGAAAATGGAATAAGTTAAAACAAGAATTAACATATACAGATTTCGTGAGCCATAAAAACCACGGGGACGGACCTCGTGGTTCAGCTTCTGTTTATGAGTTTTCTCCTGACGACCCGCAGGCCTTCACGGATGGAACAATACTTGTCGGCAACTACCAGGATATATCCTTCCCTTGATCCGGGAGAACCCTGGGTATAGGGCCACATGTGATTGCGGATCATCTTCTCGGTCTTTTCGTTCAGTTCCGGATGAAGCTTTCTTGCGATATCCACCGAGTCGGCAGGGTGCTCATGGTAACACTCACGTTTGGTGGAAAACTTTTCCTCTCGTCCAATAATGCCCAGATCGTGGCAGAGACTTCCGACCACCATATCCCTTATGTCGGTTTTTATGTGCAGCTTGTTGAGGTAATAGCAGATACGCAGACTTGTTTTCGATACATACAGGGTGTGATCACCCACAGTCGTATCTATGTGATGAGTCTGGGTAAAGCTCTCCCCGAATTCCGTCGAGTCCATTATATGTTGTCCGTAGCGCTGCAGGTTATCCGAAACCACAGCCTCTCTTTTCCGGTTCATGCTCGTCTCCTGAGTATATACGATCCCCAAGCTCCGCATAACATTATAACACAGTATTAAAATAAATCCATCTTTTTTTGCGCTTTGCTTGACTTTTAAAGGACAACGTGGTAAGCTATTCTGCGTGTAAAAACAATGTGCGCGTAGCTCAGCTGGATAGAGCGTCTGGCTACGGACCAGAAGGTCGTGGGTTCGAATCCTGTCGCGCACGCTTTGAACCCCGGAATCCCCGGGGTTTTTGTTTAAGAAAAGATACGGGTGGCTGATCTTGAGAAGATCCTGTTTGAGATTCAAACTCCTAATATCCGTTTTGCTTCTGCTCCTGACCGCCGGCTGCGGTAAGGTAGTCTGCAGTTATTGCGGTGAATCCAGATTCTGTGATGAATATGATATAAACGGTACTACAAGATATATATGTAAGGATTGTCTTACCGATCCCAACATAGGTATTTACGGTAACGTGGTAAGGGATTATTCCGAACTGTACGAAAACGGTACGCTGGAATATCCCGAGGGTTCCCCTATGCGTGCACAGTACAGCAGGGAGACCGGCGTGGTATATCCTACCGGAGAGGAACCCGAAGAAGAAGTATCAAATGAAGCGGAGATAAACAGGATACTCAGCGAGGAGACACCCCATGTGGAGGTGCCTGTATATATACCTCCTTCACCTACAGCTGTCCCGGAGCAGGAGAGCGGTCAAACACAGCCGGCGGAGGTTAACGCTCAGAGCGATTCGACACCTACGCCCATACAGGAGCAGCCGGCAGAGCCCACACAGGCAGCTGTCAAAACGGCACTGTCGGGTGAGGCCTTAGTATCCGCACTTTCGGATTCCATAGCAAAAAACGGCTGCAGCCTTACATCATCCGGCAAGGACGGGGAGTATATTATCTCAAGGGACGGCTCCGATGCCAAGATACGTTTGAAGATAACGCCCTCCGCAGCGGGGGATTCTTCCTGTGTGGAGATGCTGCCCGAGGGTTCGCCTTCTGATTATGTAAAAACAGTCATCCGTTCCATCCTTGCCTATGCAGGCAGCGATGATTATGACGGTCTGGGACATGATATATATAATAATACGATACAGCAGGGAAGCTATTCCGCTTCCGGCATCACTTTTTCTTCCAAAGTCCATACACCCGATGAGATAGAGAAGGGTGCTGCGGCTTCGAGTTTCACCATAGTGCCCTGACAGGCGGCTTCTGTACAAAATAACTGATTTTTTTCTTTTTTTCATAATAATCTATGGTCAAATTCACATATATCTGATATAATGTTTCCTGTTGAGTACAAGATAAGATACTCAGTAAAAGAAATACGCTTAGAGCGCAGGAATGGAGGAGAGCATGGCGGATAATGTGTACTATAACGCGATAATGGCGTTACATGGCTTGGAGGATTTCAAAGATGTCATCGACCAGTGGCAGAGGTTGAGTGATAACGTTTACAAGTTCCACGCAAAACAGGGACTGGTACTGCCCAATATGTTATGGTCGTCCGACAACGGTATTGACAATGATAACCTTTTGAGTTTGCTTACAGGCTTCCTTGTAAGCGCCGGTAATCTCATAGATTTTTACGGCAGCGTAAAATGTCTCGAGTATTATCTTTCTTACGTACCCAAGGAGAAAGAAGCATTTGAGATAGAGAAGATCGGTGAGAAGATAAGGGATGCGGCAGGCTTCCGTTCCGAGTACAGAGGAGTCCTTTCCATAGATGTCAGTGAGTGGATGGATCATTTCCACGAGACACACTTTATCAATGTGCTTAAATATCTTGCCAGCATGGACGAAGATATCCTTTATGTTTTCCATATTCCCAATTACAATCAGAAAGCAGTCGAGCAGCTTATGCAGATGCTCGTTATGTTCTTCAGGATACAGTCGATAGAGATGCACCTTCCCGATTCCGAGGAACTCGGCAATTATATCAAGGGCGAGATCGCTGAGTACGGACTTAATCTTGATGCGGAAGCTGAGGCTATGGTGGTTGCTTCCGTGAACCGTATGCGTGAAGATAAATATTTCGCCGGCTACACCATGCTCAACAGACTTGCATCCGATATCGTTTACTCGGTTTATACTTCCACTCCGCCTTACGACGGTATAGTGACGAAGGCCATGATAAACGATTTCGCACCCGATGGCATATATGTATCGCAGCTTCTGTGGAACAACGCCAAGGTATTTACCGAGCAGTACAGCAATGATTCGGACAGCGGCGAGACCGTGGGCGAGACAGGCGGCGTGACCATTTCCAAGCATCTGGGCGGAAGCAGGAACGTTATAAAGATATGATCATAAAGAGAGTTCAGGAGGTTATATAAAATGAGCAGCAGTCAGATCAATAATACAAGATATAAGAGTAATACCGGACAGACACGCTGGGCGAGTATCGAAGAGATACAGCGCTCGGCTACCTATGTGAACCTGTCCGATCCCGTGTATCCTACCGGCGGTATCCCCGTTATGTCAGATGGACATACCGCATACTTAGACGGAAGGGATACCCATACACTGATATTCGGTGCTACCGGTTCCAAGAAGACACGTATCTTTTGTATGCCTACACTTAACATGTTCATACGTGCAGGCGAGTCCTTTGTCGTTACCGACCCCAAGGCCGAGCTTTATGTGCGTACCGGCGGTTTTGCCAAAGATCACGGATACAAGGTCGTGGTACTCAACTTCCGTGATATAGGTTACGGAGACATGTGGGATCCCCTGTATCTTCCTTATGAGTATTACAGGACCGGCAGACGTGACGAAGCCAACAACCTGGTCAACGACCTTGCGGCTACACTTTCCGCCAGACAGAAGGAGAACTCCTCCGATCTGCTCTATCCCCTGATGGCAGAGACACTGCTTACCGCAAATATGTACATGCTCTTCGAAGCAGCAGCGGAAGAGAACGCCGTTAACATGAGAAGTCTTACGGCTCTCTGCTCTCAGTCGGCACTGGAGTCACTGAAGACTCTCGCAGGTAAGATGAGTTCACAGAATACGATCGGTATGCTTTACAAAGGTACCATCCTCGGTGAGAACGAGAAGACCATTTCTTCGATAATGGCAGTGCTCTACGGTATGGTTTCCATCTTCAACCTGAACAAGAGACTTACCGATATGCTCTGCTCCAACACCTTTGATATCCGTATGTTCGGTCATGAGAAGACTGCAGTGTACATCATCGTGCCCGATGAAAAAACGACCTGCCACTTCCTCGTAACCATGTTCATCAAGCAGGTATACGAGATCCTTATAGGTGAAGCTCAGAGACAGGCTACACTCTCACTCCCGATACGAGTCAACTTCGTTCTGGACGAGTTCTGTAACATACCGAAGATACCGGATATGCCGTCCATGATATCTGCGGCACGAAGCCGTAACATGAGATTCTATCTGGTGGCGCAGTCAATACACCAGCTGAAAGGCCGTTACGGTGAGGATGCCGATACCATAAAGGGTAACTGCGATAACTGGGTATTCCTTACCTCGAGAGAGCGAGACCTGCTTAACGAAATGAGTTACCTCTGCGGCGAGATTGATGCCTGGGGTCCCGGCGGAGCTGAGAAGAGAAGGCTTATCTCCGTTACCGAGCTGCAGCGTTTCAATAAGGAAAAGGGTGAGTGCCTGATCCTCCACGGCCGTGAGTATCCTTTCATCACATATATGGCGGATATCGATCAGTATCCCGATTTTGCAAATTACAAGGTGGTGCCCATCCCGCCTATCGAGATACCTCATCCCGCAACCTTCGACGTGGTGAAGTTCACAACCAAGAACGCGTACATCGCAGGCGGCGTTCCTTTCTCGGAGCCCGACTAAGATGAACAAGTCACAGGTAGAGATAGACCGTATTTTCCTTGCGTCAATCGATTCCGCGAAGGCGTATGTGGAATACAACGAATGGACTATAGATCCCGATGGGGAAGTATTTCAGTATATACTGTCACTGTTTGCTCACAACTATGATTCAGTGAATGCAAAGAAAGCCATATACCCTTCGGATTCCTTCCTTGGCACGGTGGTGCCCGAGGATCCGGAAGGTATGGACGCTTTCGTTGATGTGATATCCGACGAGATGCACGAGCTGATGGAAGAAGCTTTCGGTATATCTGCCGGCAGCGGACTGTTCATATACGGAACGGTAGAGGAGCAGCCGGTGATCGCCTTTTTCAAGCTCAACTTCCAGAGCAGGCTGGCCTGCGAAAAAAAGAACGGCGAAGTGATATGGAAAAAGGATGGCAGGCTTCTGCCGGCTCATACCCAGAAAGAGTATGACTATTTCTATATCATGCCTTACGACCGTAAGGTATGGATGTCCGACATGAAGTGCATCATCGGTGATGAGCAGGTTGATTATATGGCTGACCGCATACTGAAGATAGAACTTAACAAGTCGGAAAAGGAAACGGTCAAAGTAATAGAAGACGTGGTAGTCGACACCATAAAGGAATGCTACAGGGAAGAAGCTCCGAAGAAGCTTTTCGAGTACAGACAGGCTGTGGCCGAGGAAGCAAAGGAAAACGGTGCGATCAATCCCGCGAAGATCCCGGAGCGTATCTTTGCAGATTCACCAAAGGCAAAAGAACGTTTTCAGGAAAAGAGCGAGGAGATGGAAATCCCGCAGAAGCCGGTATATGTGAGTCCCAAGACCACGAGAGCGCTTTCCAAAAAGCAGAAGATAGTCACCGAAAACGGAATAGAGATCCTGGTACCCGTGGAATATCTGAAAGACAAAGATATCTTCGAGTACAGACAGGAAAACGGAATGGTTTCCATTTACATCCACGATGTAAACGGAACAGTAAAATAAACAAGGGGGTCAGAATATGCAGGATTACAAAAAGATCGATTATGCTAAGAACAAGGACGTGGTACTCCGTTATGTACCGGGGCACTTCATCACACCCAATTCCCATGTCAATTACTACATGGATCTGAGTGATATGAAGTCCAGGCAGAGAGAGGCCAGGGCTACAGGCGAAGAACTTGCCGAGCTGTATCTTTCCACGAATGTGATCGATACCATACTCTGCTTAAACAGCATGGAAGTGGTAGGTTCGTATCTTGCCAACAAGCTGACGAAAGCCGGCATCATATCCGCCAACAGTCATAAGACAATGTACATCACCAGTCCCGAATACAACAACAGCGGACAGATGATGTTCCGTGAAAACATAGTACACATGATCAAAGGCAAGAAGGTGCTGATACTTATCGATGCTGCCACTACAGGTGCAACGCTTATCAGTGCGCTCGGTACTGTCAGATTCTACGGAGGTGAAGCGATAGGCATAGCAGCCATCTACTCCGTGGCACCGCATATAGAGGGAGTGCCCATCAGGTCACTGTATTCGCTCTCGGATCTGCCTGATTATGTGAGCTATCCTTCCGACGGCTGCGCACTCTGCAAGGCAGGAGTTCCGGTGGATGCCATCTGTAACGGCTTCGGATATTCGACTCTTTAGTAATTGATAATACTTATCAGGGGTTTTATAAACTATGGTGCTGTTGCATAGGCAACGGCACCTTTTTTTCGAGCGTGAAACGTCGTGGCTATCGACTTCGTCCGGCAGAAGGATTCAGCCCGTGGCCATAATCGTTCCGCACTAAAACTCGAACTTCGCAGCTAAACGATTCTCGGGCTCACAACTCGCTTGCTCGCACTATAATGGTGCGAGCTGCGCTCAGACAGGGTTCGCCCGGGATCAGCTGCTCGTTCTCGTTAAGTGCTCCACTAAGGGCCACGGAGCTTGAAGCCTTCTGCCGGACGTTATTCGCTGAGATAGCATCAGTGGTCCTGGGTGACAAATTGACGGGAAAAAGGGCGGTAGCACGGAAATAGAAAATGTGTTAAGATATCTGCAGAACAGCAGAAGAGCCATGGCGGTAGATGATACCACCAGAGAGCTTGACGGATATATAGTCAGCGTAAGAAAAAACGCTGAACTGAAGGGGGCCTATAT
>JAIKYA010000160.1 GCA_024683645.1 Lachnospiraceae bacterium | reverse complement strand
CAGATGATTATAGTATAATATCATCTGTCCGTTCCCTTAGTTAAATGGATATAACAGGAGCCTCCTAAGCCCCAGTTGTGAGTTCGATTCTCGCAGGGAACGTAAGAAGAAAGCCATAATTTCAGGCTTTCTTCTTTTTTTCCGGAAAAATAAAAAAGTGGTTGACAAAAGTTCCTGACGGTGATAATAATATAACTGTACTATGACGGGTAGTACAGTTAAAACAGTTTGATAATTTGCAAAGGAGGAAACATGTTCCAGATAGACAATATGAGTCATATCCCCGTATATGAACAGCTTGTCGGACAGGTGGAGATGTATGTGCTCAAAGGGATCCTGAATGCGGGCGACCGGCTTCCGAGTGTCAGGTCCCTGGCAGGCAGTCTTGCAGTCAATCCGAATACCATACAGAAAGCAATGGCGGAACTTGACCGCAAGGGCATCATCTGTTCCGTTCCCGGCAAAGGCTGTTTCATTTCGGAACAGGCACAGGATATTCTCAGAGAAGAACACAGGGGTGAGCTTAAGGAATTCAAAGAACAGCTGAAACGTTTCCGCATGGCCGGCATAGAGCGGGACGAGATCGAGAAATGTGTCGATGAAGTATATTCGGATGGAGATAAATGATACGGGTAAATAATGTTACAAAAGCTTTCGGTAAACACGAAGCGCTAAAGAATGTGAACTGCACTTTTCCCTCGGGAAGCATCTGCGGGATCGTGGGTTCCAACGGAGCAGGCAAGTCCACGCTGTTAAGACTGATAAGCGGTGTATATAAAGCAGACAAAGGAGAGATACTGATAGGGGAAGACCCCTTCCTTCAGGTTTATGAAAACCCCGATGCCAAGAAGAAGATCTTCTTTCTTTCCGATGAACAGTATTTTCCGCAGGAAGCGGATCTGAAATATATGTCGGAATTATACGCTTCATTTTATGAGAGCTTCGATAAGGAGTATTTCAATAAACTGACAGACTCTCTCAAACTTAACAGAAATACAAAGCTCAGCACTTTTTCAAAAGGCATGCGCAGACAATCGGCTGTAGCACTTGCACTTGCAGTCAGGTCCGAATATCTGCTGCTGGATGAGACTTTCGACGGCATAGATCCGATAGTCCGCGGACACATAAGAAGGGTGATATGTGAGGATGTGGCAGAGCGGAATACAACGGTGATCCTGACCTCGCACTCCATAAGGGAAATGGAGGATTTCTGCGATCAGTTTGCTTTCATCCATAAAGGCGGGCTTCTTTTCGAGAAGGACACCGATCAGCTGATGACCTCACTCTTAAAGTTGCAGGTGGCTTATGCAGGCGAATATGATGAAAGCATATTCAATGGCTTTGACCTGGTAAAGAAGAGCCGCAACGGTTCGGTCACAGGTATGATCGTGCGCGGCAGCAGGGAGCAGGTGCTTACACAGCTGGAAAAAACAAAGCCGCTGATCCTCGATGTACTGCCTCTTACACTTGATGAAGTGTTTACTTACGAACTTGAAGCACTTGGTTATTATTTTGAAAATGAAGCGGAGGATAAAGATGAAAACAGATAACACTTTATTCCATAAAGGAGCATTTAAGGAAGCCTCGAAACAGCTGGCACTGCCGGTGATCCTTGCAACTTTCGTGATGATCATCGGACAGGTTTTGTTCAGTCTTGCGGTTGATAATGCGGACTCGTACAGACATGTGGTTTCGCTCAGGTTTATATCGGTGCCTGCAGCAGTTGTATTTCTGCTGGTCACGCCTGCAATGATACTGTATGTCAGCCAGTATATGATGAAACGTTCAGCCGGAGATATGTATGCAGCTTTTCCGGTAAAAAAGGAAAGCCTGGTATTTTCGGATCTCTTAAGTGTGCTTATGTACAGTGCAGCAATGATGATCATCGGGATCATAACTGCCGAGATCATGACAGCCTTCAGTAAAACCGTAATTCTCGGAGTAAACGACTGGTACATGGTACTGGGAGCTTATATAGCATCGGCGATATATATGAGCGGAGCCATGTACCTGGCACTGTCGGTCACAGGTAACCATTTTGCAGCTGTCAGTGCATTCCTGATGCTGATCCTGACTCCCCGCGTGATCGTTACTTCCTGGCTGGGACTGATCAGTATGGCGAATCACACCATAGACAATCTGTTTGAGGCAGGTATATTTGATGACAGACTGAATGCAGTGACAGCCTTTGTCACAGGTCCTCTTTTCCACGACAGCTTCGGAAACATAAGCTTAAAAAGCATAGTATATACTCTCTGCGTCGGCCTGGTATACTGCTTCCTGGCAATACTTGCTCATAGGAAAAGACCTTCCGAAACAGCCGGCTATCCATCGGTGTCGGAAAAATGGCAGGCCGTGCTCCGTATCATACCTGCATGTCTGGTAAGCATAGTTCCGATCGCTCTTATAATGGATGACAATGAAATGGCAGGCCGTGCAGAAGGGCTGTATATCGTGATCATGCTCTATCTGCTCGTAATACTGGTATATTTTGCATACGAACTGTTTACGACAAGAAAGCTGAAAGAAACCCTTAAGAAAGCCCCCGGTCTGCTCATCGTAGTCCTCTTCAATATCATTTTCGCAGGCAGAGTGGTGGCAGGACAAAAGCTTATAGCAAAAGATTTTCCCGATGCAGCATCGGCCGGAGATATCAGCATAGGTCTTAACGGCCATCGTTATTATAGAACTTCCGATGATAAAGATTATTATGCGGTAAAGATGAAAGAGTATGCCATAAAGGATCCGGAGGCAAAAGAACTTTTGTGTAACTCA
>JAIKYA010000095.1 GCA_024683645.1 Lachnospiraceae bacterium | reverse complement strand
TGCCTGATGGACAGCTCGCCGTTGGCCGGTGTATCGCCTGCACCGAAGCAGGGACCGCAGAATGCGGTCTTAAGGATTGCCCCTGTCTTCATGATCTTTGCTGCGGCACCGTTCTTTATCAGCTCCATATATACGGGCATTGATGCGGGATATACGCTTAAGGTGAACTCGTCGGTCCCTATGCCTGCGCCGTCGAGTATGTCGGCTGCAGCACAGATATTTTCAAAGCCGCCGCCTGCACAGCCTGCAATGATACCCTGTTCAACGTAAAGCGCACCGTTCTTTATCTTGTTACGGAGTTTAAAATCAACAGCACCGTCAAGGCTTACCTGTGCCTTCTTCTCGCAGTCCGCAAGTATGTCCTCGAGGTTTGCATTGAGTTCTTCGATGGTGTAAGTATTTGAAGGATGGAAAGGCAGCGCGATCATTGGCTTTACGGCAGAAAGGTCGATGTATACCACTCCGTCATAATACGCACCGTCGCCGGGCCTGCATTCCTTATAATCTTCGGGACGTTTGTGTATCTCGTAGAATTCCTTTATCTTTTCATCGGTCTGCCAGATTGAAGATAAGCAGGTTGTCTCGGTGGTCATTACATCCACGCCGATACGGAAATCGGCTGAGAGCTTCTCCACGCCGGGGCCTACGAATTCCATTACCTTGTTCTTAACATAGCCGTTCCTGAATACCGCGCCGATGATAGCAAGCGCAACGTCCTGAGGGCCCACTCCCTTTGCGGGTTCGCCGTGCATGTACACTGCGATGACTTCCGGCATATCGATATCATAGGTCTGGTTTAAGAGCTGCTTTACGAGCTCGGGTCCGCCTTCGCCTACAGCCATGGTACCGAGGGCTCCGTATCTGGTGTGCGAGTCGGAACCGAGTATCATGCCGCCGCCTGTTGCAAGCATCTCTCTCGCAAACTGGTGGATGACTGCCATGTGGGGCGGAACATATACGCCGCCGTATCTCTTTGCACATGAAAGACCGAATACATGATCGTCCTCATTGATGGTACCGCCTACCGCGCAGAGCGAGTTGTGGCAGTTGGTGAGAACGTAGGGCATGGGGAATCTCTCGAGTCCCGAAGCCCTTGCGGTCTGTATGATGCCGACGAAGGTGATGTCGTGGCTTGTCAGTTTATCAAAACGGATGTTTAATTTCTTATCGTTACCGGACTTGTTGTGCGCGGTAAGTATCTGATATGCAATGGTCTTCTTTCTTGCTTCTTCTTTGGAGACGGTGCTGTCCGTAACCATCTTTCCGCCCGAAAGAAATGCTCCGCCATCGTATAGTTTAATCATAGTTTCCTCCGATCAATACAGTCTTTATGTCTTTATCAGTATCCTTACTGAATCTCTTTATGCCATTCCTGAATGGACTTCACTTCGCTGGGGCCGTGCTTCTTCACGTGCTTGATGCCCTCTGCTGCAGCCTTGGCTGCTGCCATCGTAGTGATGTAAGGTATGCGTCCCTTTATCGCCGCCTTACGCAGGTAGCTGTCATCATGTGCGCTCTCCTTCTTGCTGGAAGGAGTGTTTACGATAAGCTGTATAGCACTGTTGGTGATGTGGTCTAAGATATTCGGTCTTCCTTCATAAAGCTTGTTCACCTTCTCGGCCGCAATACCGTTCTCGACGATCAGGTCGTAGGTGGAGCCGGTAGCCATTATCTTAAAGCCTGCTTCGTCAAAGGCTTTTGCTACTTCCACTACTTCAGGCTTATCCTGGCGGTTAACGGAGATGAGCACCGTACCCTCAAGCGGGAGCATGGAACTTGCACCTTCCTCGGCCTTGTAATAAGCGCCTGCCAGTGACCTTGACATACCGAGTACTTCACCGGTTGAACGCATCTCGGGCCCGAGGATCGGATCCACTTCCTGGAACATGTTGAAGGGGAATACCGCTTCTTTTACGCCGTAGTAAGGTATGTTCCGCTCCTTCAGTTCAGGTACCGGTGAAGGACGGCCTGTAAGCCCGGAGGTGATGATATCCGTTGCGAGAGGCACCATCCTTATGCCGCAGACCTTTGATACCAGGGGAACAGTACGTGATGCCCTGGGATTGGCTTCGAGCACGAATACCTTGCCGTCCTCGATAGCATACTGCATGTTCATAAGACCTACGACATGCATCTCCTCTGCGATCTTTCTGGTGTATTCCTTTATAGTCTTAAGATTTTCTTCGGAGATATGTCTTGAAGGTATCATGCAGGCGCTGTCACCCGAATGTATACCCGCAAGCTCTATGTGCTCCATAACTGCGGGAACATATGCATGTGTTCCGTCGCTTATCGCATCTGCCTCACATTCAAGTGCGTGATGCAGGAATCTGTCTATAAGTATGGGCCTGTCGGGAGTAACGCCGACTGCGGCTCTCATATAATCTGCGATGCTCTCCTCATCGTAGACAACTTCCATTCCGCGTCCGCCGAGCACGTATGAAGGACGGACCATTACGGGATAGCCTATCCTTGCTGCTATCTCGGTAGCTTCCTCGACCGTTGTAGCCATTCCCGACTCGGGCATGGGTATGCCGAGCTTGTCCATCATGGCCCTGAACTGATCCCTGTCTTCCGCCAGGTCTATGACTGCGGGAGAAGTACCGAGGATCTTCACGCCGTTCTTCTCAAGGTCAGCCGCAAGATTGAGCGGTGTCTGTCCGCCGAACTGTGCGATAACACCGACAGGCTTTTCCTTGTGATAGATGCTTAAAACATCCTCAAGTGTAAGCGGCTCGAAATACAGTTTATCCGAAGTATCGTAGTCTGTTGATACTGTCTCGGGATTGCAGTTTACTATGATGGTCTCGAAGCCGAGCTTCTTCAGCGACTGTGCGGCATGTACGCAGCAGTAGTCGAATTCGATACCCTGGCCTATCCTGTTGGGGCCGCCGCCGAGTATCATAATCTTTGGCTTATCCGTACTTACCTTATCGTTGTCCTCACCGCAGTAGGTTGAGTAGTAGTATGCCGCATCCTGTGTGCCGCTTACATGTACTCTGTCCCATCTCTCCTCTATGCCTGCGGATACTCTTGCGTTTCTTATATCGTCTTCGGAAACTTTCAGTATCTGGCTTAAGTACTTGTCCGAGAAACCGTCCTTCTTTGCCCTTTCAAGCGCTTCCTTTGAAGGTACCGATCCTGCGTTCTTAACCAGTTCTTCTTCCTCATCAACGAGTTCCTTCATCTGCTCGATGAAATACTTCTTTACCTTTGTGAGCTCATGAAGCTCCGAAACCGTAGCTCCCTGCCTCAGAGCCTCATACATAAGGAAGTGTCTCTCCGAATTGGGTGTTACGAGTCTTCTTAAAAGCTCTTCTTTCGAAAGCGTATCGAAATCCTTTACATGACCGAGACCGTAACGTCCCTTCTCAAGGCTTCTGACGGCTTTCTGGAAGGCTTCCTTGTAATTCTTGCCTATGCTCATTACTTCGCCGACTGCACGCATCTGGGTTCCGAGGTGGTCTTCCACACCCTTGAATTTTTCAAATGCCCAGCGTGCGAATTTTACTACCACATAATCTCCGTCGGGATAGTACTTATCAAGTGTTCCGTACTTGCCGCAGGGGATCTCGGAAAGTGTAAGACCGGATGCCAGCATTGCGGATACAAGGGCGATAGGGAAGCCCGTTGCCTTTGAAGCAAGTGCCGATGAACGTGAAGTACGGGGATTGATCTCAATGACTATGATACGGTCTGTTTTGGGATCGTGGGCAAACTGTACGTTGGTACCGCCGATGACCTGTATCCTGTCAACGATCCTGTAAGCCTGCTCCTGCAGTCTCTTCTGCACATCTTCGGAGATCGTGAGCATGGGAGCCGTACAGAAGGAATCACCTGTATGTACGCCCATGGGATCAACGTTCTCTATGAAGCAGACCGTGATCATATTGCCTTCCTTATCACGTACTACTTCGAGTTCCAGCTCTTCCCAGCCTGCCACGCACTCCTCAACGAGCACCTGTCCTACCGGTGACGCCTGCAGACCTCTTGCACATACGGTCTTTAACTCTTCTTTGTTATAAACCAGACCGCCGCCTGTTCCGCCCATGGTATAAGCGGGGCGCAGCACTACGGGATAACCCAGCTCATCTGCGATCTTCAGGGCTTCATCAACAGAGTAGGAAACCTCCGATCTTGCCATCTCTATCCCGATGGAATCCATGGTCTCCTTGAACTCGATACGGTCCTCACCGCGCTCGATCGCATCTACCTGCACACCGATGACCTTTACGTTGTACTTATCCAGTATGCCCTTCTTATTCAGTTCGGCGCAGAGATTTAAGCCCGACTGTCCTCCGAGGTTTGGAAGCAGCGCATCCGGTCTTTCCTTAGCGATTATCTGCTCCAGTCTGTCCGCATTCAGCGGTTCGATATAAGTCACATCCGCCATCTCCGGATCCGTCATGATGGTTGCGGGATTTGAGTTTACGAGCACTATCTCATATCCCAGTTTTCTTAATGCTTTGCAGGCCTGTGTTCCCGAATAGTCAAATTCGCACGCCTGTCCGATGATGATGGGGCCCGATCCGATGATCAGTACTTTGTGGATGTCTTTTCTCTGTGCCATAATTTCACCTTCCTTTTATGATTGATAACTTCTTTTTCTCCCGTAGTTTTACCCGCCCAGGTAAGCCTTCTTGATCTCCTCACTTTCAAGGAGTTTTGCAGCCTCACCGCTCGCGGTGATATTGCCGGTCTCCAGGACGTAAGCTCTGTCTGCCACGCTCAGTGCCATCTGGGCATTCTGCTCCACCAGAAGAATGGTGGTTCCCTGCCTGTTCATGTTCACTATGATATCGAAGATCTGCTGAACAAGTATGGGTGCAAGTCCCATTGACGGTTCGTCGAGCATCATCAGCTTGGGCTTTGACATAAGCGCCCTGCCCATTGCGAGCATCTGCTGTTCGCCGCCCGAGAGCGTGCCTGCCACCTGCTTATATCTTTCCTTCAGCCTCGGGAAAAGCTCGCATACCTTATCCAGCGATTCCTGCACTTCTCCCTTCGGTCTGGTAAAAGCTCCCATTTCAAGATTTTCCAGCACTGTCATCTGCTGGAATACACGCCTTCCTTCGGGGCAGAGGGCCATGCCCTTCTTCACCTTTTTCTCGGCGCTCATCTGGGAAGTATCTTCATTGTCAAAGAGTATGCTCCCGCTCTTTGCCTTTATCAGTCCTCCCACGGTATTTAAGGTGGTGGATTTGCCTGCTCCGTTGGCTCCGATGAGCGTCACGACTTCGCCTTCCATCACGTTAAAGGATATGCCCTTGATGGCATGTATGCTTCCGTAATAAACCTGCAGGTCCGAAACCTTCAATATCTCTGCTGCCATCGCATCATCCTTTCCGCTTTCCGAGATAAGCCTCTATAACATCGTCATTGCTCTGTATCTCCTGAGGCGTACCCTTAGCTATTATCTTTCCGAAGTTTACCACCACGATGTTTTCGCAGATACCCATGACCAGCTTCATGTCATGTTCTATCAGCATTATCGCGATGCCGAATTCATCCCTTATCTTTCTGATATTGTTCATAAGCTCTTCCGTCTCGGAAGGGTTCATGCCTGCTGCCGGCTCGTCAAGCAACAGCAGCTTCGGCTCCGTAGCCAGTGCCCTTACTATCTCAAGCCTTCTCTGCGCACCGTAGGGAAGTGAGCCTGCCACATCACCGGCCATATCGGACATCTCAAAAATATCCAGCAGTTCAAGCGCCTTATCATGCGCCTTTTTTTCCTCGCTCCTGTATCTCGGAAGTCTCAGCACTCCTTCGATCGAAGTATAATTTATATGGTTGTGGAGACCTATCTTTACATTCTCCTCCACTGTCAGCTTGTCGAAAAGCCTTATATTCTGGAAGGTCCTCGCTATACCCGCACGATTGACCTTCTCGGGTGTCATGCCGTGGGTATCCGTTCCGTCAAGAATGATCACTCCGCGGGACGGCTTATAAACCTTGGTCAGCAGATTGAATATCGTGGTCTTTCCTGCACCGTTGGGTCCTATGAGTCCCTTGATCTCACCGTGTTCTATGCTTATATTGAACTCGTCAACGGCAGTAAGTCCGCCGAAATCGATGCCGAGATGCTTTGTCTCAAGTACAGGGGTCTTTTTATCAGCCATTTGCCTTTGCCTCCCCCTTTTCTTTTTTTGTAAAGAATGCCTTTACCTTCTCGTTGTTGGTAGCTATCATCACTACGATCAGGACTATGGCATAGACCAGCATGCGGTAATCCTGGAACTCTCTCAAAAGCTCCGGAAGGACGGTCAGCAGTGCTGCCGCTATCATCGCGCCGGTCATGTTTCCTATGCCGCCCAGCACCACGAATACCAGCACCAGTATCGAAGTGTTGAAATCAAATTTCTTGGGTGCGACCGTGGAATAGTTCAGCGCATACAGTACTCCCGCGCTGCCGGCGAGGCTCGCGCTGGTAACAAAAGCGATGAGCCTGTACTTCGTAACGTTCAGTCCCGAAGCCTCCGCTGCTATCCTGTTATCCCTTATGGCCTTGATCGCACGCCCCGTGCGGCTTTCCACAAGGTTCTGTATGATCACGAGTACTATCAGCAGAAGTATTATGCCTGCTATAAAGCTTGAGAGCTTTTTGATCTGCGTAGCTCCCATGGGGCCGTTCAGTATCATCTTTCCGCTCACTTCCATACCGAGCGAGCCCGCATCCATGACCGAGATATGCAGGCCCTTTGAATCTACTCCCACATACATACAGTTCATGATATTCTTGATGATCTCGCCGAAAGCCAGGGTTACTATCGCCAGATAATCACCGCCGAGCCTCAGCACCGGTATGCCTATCACTACACCCGCAACGGCTGCGGTAAGCGCTCCGGCGAGTATGGAGATGACAAGCAGCAGAGGCTTGCTCCCTATGCTCTCCTGCAGGGTTGCCGACACGATGACTCCGGTAAACGCGCCCACGGACATAAAGCCCGCATGCCCGAGACTCAGTTCTCCGGATATGCCGACCACGAGATTCAGCGCGAGCGCCATTATTACGTAACTGATGATGGGGATGAGCTGTCCCTTAAAGCTGTTGGACATCACTCCCGCGGACATCATTATCTGTACCACCACAAAGAATACAACGACAAGGCCGTAATTCAGAAAGGCGGTTTTTGCATTTTTATCAAGCTTCTTCATCCCGCTCCCTCCTTATACCTTCTCGTTTATCTTACGGCCCAGCAGTCCCGAAGGCTTCACTATCAGGACTATGATCAGTACCGCAAAGACTATTGCATCAGACAGCTGTGTGGAGATATAAGCTTTTGCGAATATCTCTATAACACCCAGGAGTATGCCGCCAAGCATCGCTCCGGGTATGGAACCTATGCCTCCGAATACCGCTGCCGTAAAGGCCTTGATACCGGGCATTGCTCCGGTCGTAGGCATCAGCGTGGGATAGGCTGTACACAGCAGCACTCCCGCGATCGCAGCCAGTCCGGAACCGATGGCAAAAGTAAGGGATATCGTACGGTCCACATTAATGCCCATAAGCGTGGCAGCACCCTTGTCTTCCGAAACCGCACGCATGGCCTTGCCCATCTTGGTCCGGCCGGTAAATAACGTGAGCACCAGCATGATCACGATATTCGCAAGCACCGTGACCAGCGTTACGGGTGCGATCTGCACGCCGCCGAGCTTTATCGCTCCGAAATCCGCGAAAATATTAGGAAATACCTTTGTATTTGAAGTCCATATGAGAAGTGCCGCATTCTGAAGGAAATACGACACACCGATGGCGGTAATGAGGACCGCCAGGCTTGTGGCATTGCGAAGAGGCTTATATGCAAGTTTTTCTATCACTATACCGAGTACAGTACAAACAGCTATAGATAAAAGCAAAGCCGGCAACGCCGGCATCCCCAGATATGAAATAGAACAAAAAGAGATATAAGCGCCCACCATTATCACGTCACCGTGGGCAAAATTAAGCATCTTTGCGATACCATAAACCATTGTATAACCGAGAGCTATTATTGCATAGATACTGCCTAAGCTTATTCCGTTGATCAGATTGCCTAACATCCGTGCTTTCCTTTCAAATAGAAAATGTATTAAACCGGCAGGGCTTTATGCCCTGCCGGAAAAAATATCAAAGACCTACGTATACGCCGTTCTTGATCACCATACCCTTGGGTGCCTTGTTAACTTCACCTTCTTTGGTCCATACCATACCGTTTCCGGTTACACCGTCGGTAGAGAAGGATGCGTCGGTAAATACTCCTATAAGGATGGTACAGAGCTGCTCAGCGCTTAATTTGCTCACATCAAGGCCTCCGTTTGCCTCGGCATACTTTGTGAGTGCATTGTAGATAGCGTAAGGGCAGTCATAACCGTCTGCTGCGAACTGGTTGGGGGTCTCACCGTAATTATCGTTGTACTTCTTTACAAAGTTTACTGTCCTGGTATCCGTAGCATCAGCCGAGAAAGGTGTCAGCAGGATAACGCCTTCTGCAAGTGCGGGATCGAAACCGTCCATGGTAAGGATACCGTCCATACCGTCCACACCGAAGAAGGTAGGTGCATAACCTGTTGCAGCGCACTGCTGAAGTATCAGTGATGCAGGCTGATAATACATGGGCAGGAACAGAAGATCTGCTCCGTTGTTCTGGGCGTCAGCTATCTGAACCGAGAAATCGTTTGCAGTATCATCAGTAAATGTTGTTGTTGATACCACCTCAAGTCCGAGCTCCGTAGCCTTGCTTGCAAAGGTCTGATAGATACCGGTTGAGTATGCATCAGAGTTGTTATAGATGATAGCAACCTTTGTAGCCATGTTGTTATCCTTGATATACTGTGCTGAAGCAGAACCCTGGTTGGGGTCTGTGAAGCATATCTGGAATACATTATCCTTGCCGCTTACCACGTCAGGTGATGAAGCTGAAGGTGTGAGCATGAACACGCGGTCATTGTTTGCTTCCGCGCTGACTGCTATACAGGGTGTAGTGGTAACGGTACCTGCTATTACCTGTACGCCCCAGTCTTTCAGCTTGTTGTAAGCATTTACGGACTTCTCCGCATCGTGCTCATCATCCTGGGGATTGTACTCGATCTGGAAATCGGGGCTTATCGCATTGATCTCGTCTACAGCGATCTGCTCACCGTTCTTTACGGCGTTACCGTAAATAGCAGCACCTCCCGTCAGAGGTCCTATCATGCCGAGCTTGAGTGTACCTGTAAGCTTGCCGCTTCCGTCGCCGGTTGCAGCCGTGCCCTCGCCGCCTGCAGCATTGCCGCAGCCTGTCAGCGCACTTACAGCCATAACACCGGCCATTATCAGTGCCATCAGTTTCTTTTTCATAATTAAATCCTCCTTTTTCTCCCTGAAAGCCGTCTCCGCAAAAAAAGGGTCTTCAAAAAAATCTGAAACCCCCTTGTTTCGCTGTCTTTATTCGGCTTTCACGATATATTATCACTTGGGAAGTAAAAAATCAACCTTTTTATACAAGCCCCCTGATCTTCAGATGGCTCTTTATCACCTCAACGCACTCCTCATAGGAAAGCTCTCCGGTATTGAGACACAGATCATAGTTGTAGGGGCTCTCCCAGTCTTTGCCTGTATTGTATTTGTAATAAGCCCGGCGGTATTTATCCTGCTCCGCTATGCGCTTCTCCGCTTCCTTCCTTGTAAGCGAGAGCCTGTCCATCTCCGTGCGTATGCATTTCTCGAGCGGCGCATAGATAAAGATGCGAAGGACATTGGCATAATCCCTCAGCACATGGTCTGCGGCTCTTCCTATTATAACGAAACTCTCCCTCTCGGCCAGTTCCTTTATGACCTTGGCCTGAAAAGCGAAGAGGTTGCCGTTTTTCGTATAATCCGAACTTTCCGGCGGAATGGTCTCCCCGTTATATATCTTCTGGGTCACACTGTAGAGCAGGCTTTTCTTCGTAGTCTCATCAGCCTGTGCAAAAAGCGCCTCGGATATACCCGAATCATCGCTGGCCAGTCTCAGTATGTTCTTATCGTAAAAATCAATGAGATACTCGTCGGCAAGCATCTTTCCTATGATGGAAGCCCCGCTGCCGCAGGTCCTGCCCAGGGTCACAACGAATTTTTTATCAGCCATGGCTTATCCTCCTGTTATCCAACTGCTCCGATCAGCGAATTGATGTCATTCACCCCGTATTTTACCATATATTCCTGTATCCCGTCTATCACCTTCAGTGTAGCCTGCGGATCAGTGAAATTGGCGGTGCCCACCGACACTCCCGTTGCTCCGGCCAGGATGAATTCCAGCGCATCTTCCGCACTGCCTATGCCTCCCATTCCTATCACGGGGATCTTTACGGCATGTGCCGCATCGTATACCATACGCACTGCCACGGACTTTACCGCCGGTCCCGAAAAGCCGCCGGTTCTGTTTGCCAGCACAAACTTCTTCTTATATATGTCTATCTTCATGCCGATCAGCGTGTTTATGAGCGATATCGCATCAGCGCCGCCGGCTTCGGCTGCCGCCGCCATATCCTTTATGCTGGTCACATTGGGCGAAAGCTTCATTATGACGGGCTTCTTGGCGACCTTCTTTATGGCTTTCGTGGTCTCCTCAAGCACTTTTGCATCCTGACCGAAAGCCAGAGCTCCCGCCTTTACGTTGGGACAGGATACGTTGATCTCGTACATGGCCGCTTTCGTATCATTCAGCTTCTCCACGACTTCACAGTATTCTTCTACCGTATGTCCGCAGACATTTACGATCACATTGGTATCATAGTCTTCCAGAAATTTAAGATCTCTTTCGATAAAGACATCCACCCCCGGATTCTGCAGTCCGATGGCATTGAGCATTCCGCCGTATACTTCGGTAACACGCGGAGTGGGATTGCCCTCCCACGGAACATTGGCAACGCCCTTGGTAACGACCGCTCCCAGGCGGTTCAGATCCGTCATTTCGGCATATTCTATTCCCGAACCGAAAGTTCCCGAAGCCGTCATCACCGGATTTTTGAAGCTCACTCCCGCTATCTTTACCTCTGTATTCATATGCATACCTCCTTTGCGTCAAATACCGGCCCTTCCACGCATATCCTGGTATTGTTCACATGGGTATGGTGATCTTCCTTAACTGTTTTTGTCACGCAGCCGAGGCAGGCTCCGACACCACAGGCCATACGCTCCTCAAGCGATATATAGGCTTCCATTCCGTTTTCTTCCGCATATTTCTTTACTGCGGCAAGCATGGGC
Organism: Lachnospiraceae bacterium; assembly: GCA_024683645.1. Taxonomy (GTDB): domain Bacteria; phylum Bacillota; class Clostridia; order Lachnospirales; family Lachnospiraceae; genus NK4A136. The sequence goes on along the minus strand of JAIKYA010000095.1, from coordinate 9,417 downwards.
ATGGGACCGCAGGCACATATCACGTCGGCTTTCAGTCCGTTTTCCTTTATGGCATCGAGTACCGTGCCCTTTGTTCCTATGCTCCCGTCCATGCTGGCAGCATAAGTGTCACATACATCTTCAAATTCTTTTTTCAGAAAGGTATCATTATCAGCGTAGCCGAGCACTGCCGAAGCATGAATGCCTTCTTTTTTCAGAGTCTTTACGAGATAAAGCATCGGCGGTATCCCTATGCCGCCTCCGAGGGCCAGCACATTTTTCCCTTTAAGCTTTTCCATATCGTAGCCGTTGCCGAGCATTCCCAGTATATCCACGCTCTCGCCCGCTCTGTAGGTCGAGAGTTCTTTTGTACCGGCGCCGGCCGTTCTGTATACCATGCGCAGTTCCCTTCCGGCTGCGTCGCAGATGCTTATCGGTCTCATCAGTATATGCGAGCCGTCTCTTAGGTATACCCCGGCAAACTGTCCCGGCTCTGCTTCCACGGCCAGCATAGTCTCGAGTATAAGTGAATATACCCCTGACGCTATTTCCCTGTGTTCTTTTATCAGAGCGCTCGTCTTACGCTTCATATACTATCTCTCCTTTTGCTATAGTCATCCTCACTCTGCCCTTCAGTTCCGCTCCCTTAAACGGAGTGTTGGCAGATCTGGATGCAAATACGTCTGCGATCCACTTTTCTTCCGGATCACAGAGGACTATGTCGGCGGGTCCGCCTTCCCTGACAACACCCGCATCAAGTCTGTAGATCGCAGCCGGCCCGCAGCTTAAGCGCTCTACCAGCTTATCTTCGCTGAGTGCCCCGGTATCCACCAGCTTCATATTAGCCAGGGCATAGGCGGTCTCAAGGCCTATGATGCCACTGGGTGCCGTCGTCAGTCCCCCGGCCTTTTCTTCATCGCTGTGAGGGGCATGGTCAGTCGCTATCATCTCTATCGTTCCGTCCTTAAGGCCCTCGATTATTGCCAGCCTGTCCTCTTCGGTACGAAGCGGCGGGTTCATCTTGGCCATGGTCTTATATTCCACGGCAGCATCCGAAGTCAGCGAAAAATGATGCGGCGTCGCTTCGGCATGTATATTATTATGCGACAGTCTGGCCTTTCTTACAAGCTCCACGCCTTCCCTGCTGCTGATATGCTGTATGTCGATCTCCGCTCCGGTCTCGATCGCAAGCTTTATGTCTCTTTCTATCATCACGATCTCCGCCCTGCGGTCGGCACCGTAGATGCCCAGGGCTTCCGATGCGGCGCCGTGATCATATCCGGCCTCTTTGATATATGCGGGATCCTCCTCGTGAAAGCTTATGGGAACATTATTGCGCTTAGCAGCCAGCATGGCCTCCCGCACCAGCTCTTCATCAAGGATGGGCTTTCCGTCATCGGTAAAGCCTGCCGCGCCTGCCTTCTTTAATGCATCCAGATCGCCAAGTTCCTTTCCCTGCATGCCTCTGGTCACGGTCACGCAGCTTTTCACGTTTATCCCCGTCTTCGCTCCCTTATCGAGAACGTAGCGAAGCGTTTCTTCATTGTCGATCACCGGCGATGTATTTGCCATCATCACCACGGTAGTATAACCGCCTCTTTTCGCTGCGGCTGCTCCGGTCTCTATATCTTCCTTATGTGTCTGTCCCGGATCCCGGAAATGTACGTGAACATCCACAAAACCGGGAGCCGTCAGAAGACCTGCGGCATCGATCACGCGCTCTGCGGGCTCTTTTATGTTTTCCGCCATTCTGACCACCCTGCCTTCATCGATCAGGATGTCCATGATCCCGCTCTTTCCCCGCGGATTCACCAGTCTTGCATTTTTTATCAGTATCTTCATATTTTTCCCTTCCGGCTACGTCTTATGCCCGGGCTGAGTATCCTATCCCCTGCATTCGGGGCTTTATTTCCTCCCGGATGAATATCTTATACCTTGCATTACATTTTATATTATGTTAATCTATCCATATGTTTAGGATAATCATCATAGGAATATATGTTGCGTTCTTTTTGATCGCATCTCTCATAGTACAGCCCATAATGCTTCTTATCGGGCTTTTTTGCAGGGATGCCCGCGACCGGGCAAGTCTCGCGATCGTTCAGCACGGCTTTAAGGTAGCTCTTTTCCTCGCCGGAACAAAAGTGACCGTAAGCGGCGAAGAGAATGTCCCGAAGGATGAGCCTGTACTTTATATCTTAAATCATCACAGCATCTTTGATATAGTGCTCACGTATGCTCGGGTTCCGCGTCCCACCGGCTATGTTTCCAAAAAAGAGATGGGCAAATACCTGACTCTCACCTGGTGGATGAAGCTGCTCCACTGCGAGCTGCTTGACCGCTCGGATCTGCGCAAGGGCATGCAGTCCATAAACAAATGCGCGGACCGCATAGAAAAAGGCATCTCCATAGCCATATTTCCGGAAGGCACACGCAACAAAACCGATGAGCCTCTTCTCGAATTCCACAAGGGAAGCTTCAAGATAGCCGAGAAGACCGGCTGCAAGATCGTTCCCGTTGTACTTACCAACACTTCCTCAATATTTGAGGATCATCTTCCCTTTATAAAATCAGCAAAGGTTACAATCGATTATCTTCCGCCTGTCGATGTGGGCGCCATGAGCCGCGAGGAAAAGCGCTCGCTTTCGGACATGGTTCACAGCATCATGGAAGAAGCCTATCTCAAAAAACTCTCCTGAAACAGCCGTCAACCGGCTCCGGCAATGTATCTTGCCACATGGACTCCACTGGCGGAGGCGTGTGAAAGCGAGTGCGTGATCCCGCTTCCGTCTCCGATTATAAACAGCCCTTTATGCAGAGTCTCAAGATTTCCGTCTATCTCCACTTCCATGTTGTAAAACTTTACTTCCACACCATAGAGCAGCGTATCGTCATTGGCCGTACCCGGCGCGATCTTGTCCAGTTTATAGATCATCTCGATGATACCGTCGAGTATGCGCTTGGGCATAACAAGACTTAAGTCTCCCGGGGTCGCGTTCAGTGTCGGAGTGATAAAGGCTTCGTTTATCCTGGACTGGGTGCTGCGGTGTCCTGTGATCAGGTCGCCGAAACGCTGCACGATCACGCCTCCCCCCAGCATATTTGAAAGCCTTGCTATACTCTCGCCGTATCCGTTCGAGTCCTTGAAGGGCTCCGAAAAATGCTTCGCAACAAGCAGGGCAAAATTGGTATTCTCCGTCTGTCTCTCCGGATCCTCGTAGCTGTGACCGTTTACCGTCACTATGCCGTTGGTGTTCTCGTTCACGACCGCTCCCTTGGGATTCATGCAGAAGGTCCTGACCAGATCGCCGTATTTCGCCGTACGGTATACTATCTTGCTCTCATACAGCTCGTCCGTAAGATGTGAAAAGACTTCCGCAGGAAGCTCCACTCTCACACCTATGTCCACTCTGTTCGACTTGGTAGGTATCTCCAGATCGCGGCATACGGTCTCCATCCATTTGCTGCCGCTCCTTCCTACGGAGATTATGCATTTCTTTCCGCGGTATTTCTCGCCCTTAACGCTGATCTCGTAACCATCGGCTGTCATTTCCACCTTTTCGACCGGCGCCAGAAAGAAAAACTCTACCTTGTCTTTAAGCTCTGCATATATCTGCTCAAGCACTATGTAATTAACATCCGTTCCGAGATGCCTTACCGATGCATCCAGAAGATGAAGGTCATTTTCAAGACAGAGTTTCTTGATCTTGGTATTGGCCGTGGAATAAAGCTTCGTCCCTTCACCTCCGTGGCTTAAGTTGATCTCATCCACATATCTCATCAGTTCTATCGCTTCATTCTTTCCTATATATTCGAAAAGCGTGCCACCGAACTGGTTGGTGATATTGTATTTACCGTCGGAAAAAGCCCCCGCCCCGCCAAAGCCGTTCATTATCGAGCAGGGCTTGCAGCCCACACAGCTCTTTACTTTCACGCCGTCGATCGGACATTTTCTCTTATCCAGAGCATTCCCGGCTTCAAATACACCTATCTTAAGTTCCGGTGCAAGCTTTGCCAGCTCATATGCCGAAAATATGCCTCCGGGTCCTGCTCCTACTATTATCACATCATATTCCTTCATGCTGTAACCTCCCCTGTACTTTTTATCCTTCGCCCCTCACGTCTGTGAAACTCCGGACAAAGCATCCACCACCTTCTCAAAATGCATCCCGTGCGAGGCTTTGACCAGGATCATCGCCCCGTCAAGTCTCAGTTCTCCGAGTGCCTCTATCAGGCTGTCCGTATTCTCATAATATTCTGCATTCCCGTATGCTTCCACCATGTTCCTTGAAAGCTCTCCGACAGCGATCAGCCTGTCTACTCCCTTCTCTTTTGCATAGTTTCCGATATCGGCATGCAGCTTCGCCTCATTATCTCCAAGCTCGAACATATCCCCGAGTATGGCAACTTTTTTAACATCTTTATTCTCGCAGAGCGTATCTATCGCCGCTCTTACCGAAGTGGGATTTGCATTGTAGCAGTCATCCACCACGCTGTAATCTGCCAGTTCTATGATGCCGCCGCGTCCTTTAACATTCTCCACGCCCTTGAGCGCCTCAAGGATCTGTTCATCAGTAACACCGAGAAGCCTGCCGACTGCAGCCGCGCCGTGTGCGTTCAGCTGCATATGCCTGCCGCGTATAAAGCCCAGATCCGGTTTGTCCTTACAGGAATAAAACACCGTATTCTTTCTCTTAACGGTGATCAGCTTATCGTCCTCTCCGTTCAGCACGGCATAAGCATCTTCGCTCATACCTTCAAAGATCTCCGTCTTTGCCCTCAGCACACCGTCCCTGTCGTGAAAAGCTTCCAGATGACATTCGCCTATCGAGGTGATCAGCGCGATATCCGGGTGCACAAGTGCGGTCAGGCGGCTCATCTCTCCGAAATGGTTTATCCCCATCTCGACAACTGCGCACTCATCATCCTCTCTTATGCGCAACAGTGTCAGCGGCACGCCTATCTCGTTATTGAAATTGCCCTCTGTACAGCATACCTTATATTTCTGTGACAGTACCGCCGCAGTCATCGTCTTCGTGCTCGTCTTGCCTACACTGCCCGTGATACCGATAAACTTACAGTTCAGCTGCTTTCTGTAAAAAGCCGCGATATCGGTAAGTGCCTTAAAGCTGTCCTCTACCACTATGCACGGTCCGGCAGCATCTGCAGGCGCCTCCTCACATACAACAGCCAGCGCCCCTTTTTCAAAAACCTGCGGGATAAAGCTGTGGCCGTCCACGCGCTCACCCTTCGTCGCTATGAACACTCCGCCCGGCTCAAGTTTTCTTGAGTCTATTACCACGCAGCCAGCCTCTTTCGCCGGCACTGCAGTTCCCTTAAGCTCTCCGCCGCATGCAGCGCAGATATTTTCTATCGTGAGTCCTTTCATGACTTTGCCCTTGCCTTCAATGAGATTTCTATCAGTTTTTCACAGAGGGTGGGATAATCGATACCTATCGCCGCTGCCTCCTGGGGGATCAGCGAGGTAGGCGTCATCCCCGGAATGGTGTTGGCTTCCAGACAGTATATCTCTCCGCTCTCGTCCATCAGGAAATCAAGTCTCGCATATACTGTTATATGCAGCGCTCTTGCAGCCTTTTCAGCAAATCTCTGTATCCTCTCCGTCTGTTCCTTATCAAGCGGCGCCGGGCATATCTCCGTAGTCGCTCCGGCCTGATACTTGTTCCTGTAATCATATCCGCCTTCCACCGGCTTTATCTCCACAAGCGGAAGGGCCTTACCGTCTACAACGCCACAGGTGAATTCCCTGCCCGTGATCTTCCTTTCTATCACGACGCGGTCGCAGTATTTCTCAGCTTTTTTCAGCGCTTCCTTAAACTCCGCGTCGTTATTTACAAAATATACTCCGACGGAGGAACCGCCGTTATTGACCTTCACCACTGCGGGGTATTCCACGCTTCCGGGATCCTCGCCAAGTACGAGTTCACGTCCCTCCGGAACCCTTACTCCTGCCGCTGCCATCACCGCCCTGCCTAGTGCCTTGTCCATACAGACTGCGCTGCTGACATGGTTTTCTCCGGTATATGCTATACCGTTCAGTTCAAACATGGCCTGCAGTTTTCCATCCTCGCCGTTGGCTCCGTGCAGGGCCATGAATACTATGTCCGACTCCGCACAGATCTCCTGTACATTCGGTCCGCAGAATTTCTCATCCCCATCCGGTCTGAGCGCCTTTATACTGTCAAGATCGGGGCTTTCCTCGCCGATGGCCTTTATGCCTTCGGTCCAGTCCATGTCAAGCTCAAACACCTCCTTCGGATCGATACCCGGACATCCCAGATACACATCCACCAGAACCACCTTATGTCCGCGGCTCTTCAGCGCTTCATATATCCCTTTTCCCGAAATAAGGGAAACCTCCCTCTCGGTGCTGGTTCCCCCTGCCAAAACACAAATCTTCATGTTGCTCCTCCGTTGTTTATCTTTTCTCTGCAGCGCCTTCCGGCTTCGTTCACAGCAGATCCCTGTACTCCTCCAGGGCAATGAGCCTGAACTTATCATAACCCTGCAGGCTCATGTTTTCCGAGTCATGCGCCACCCAGGGTTTTTTCTGCTCCGGTACCACCACACGGTATCCGGCTTTCCTGAATTCAAATGACTGCGACAGATCGTAAAGATCCCAGCCGTCAAAAAGATCCTCCCTCCAGGGCAGATCTGCCGAGGTAGCCATGAGCATACCGTCTATGCACTCCACATCCTTTATCCCGTCAGTGAGCTTAAATGCATAATCTTTAAAATCCGTATTCTCGACATCTTTTGAATAAATATTTCCTATACGCACTCCGTGCCAGGGCAGAAGATCCGGCGGGGTCTGAGGCGATCCTATCACACCCATCATTCCTATTTTTTTGTCATTTTCAAATACCATGAGGAGATCATAGAGAAAATGAGGATTGATGATAAAACAGTCCTGATGAAGATATATCTTGTATTTTGCGTCGGATGCCTGCATTGCCATGTTATAGCCGCCCGCCATGGAAGCCGCCCGCCTGATGGGCTGGATCTGCATACTGTAGCCTTCCGGAACCTTCAGTTGTTCCAGATAGAATATGCACTCTTTAAGATAATCCTCTCTCTTTACACATATGATAAAGCAGAATTTTTTTGCATTCATTTACAGTTCCTCTGCGAGATCGGACATATATCTCGCCGCATCGACTTTATTTGCGGCACTGTAAAGACCCGAGATCTTTTCCGCCACAAGTTTTTTCTTTCCGATGGTCATCTCTTTAAGCAGCTCCGCCAGAAGATAAACGGAAATATTCTGTTCCCTGATAAACCTGATCGCAGCGGGATCGCTGTATCCAAGCTGCAGTCTTCTGAAGAAGAATCTCACTCTGGTATAGATCTTCTCAAAATCATCCACATAATCTATGCGGTCATAGATGGTAACGGGAAGATTTTCAGCCTCCAGCCTGTATATGGCCGGGGTAAGCGAAAATGCCCTGAGCTCTTCGTCCTTGGGAGCAATGCTCCTGCTGTACTCTTCTTCCACAAGAGAGATCACGGTCTCATATGCGAGTGCACTCCTCTCCTGCAGTTTCTCGTTTATCTTTCCCTTGACGATGCATGAGCCGACATTCAGGAATTTCTTTGATTCCTTATATTCCTCAAAAAAAACGGCAGCTTCGTCAAGTAGAGCTTTTTTGCCTGCTTCGGTATACCTGCCGTCTTTATCCGTATATTTTGAAAGATCTATATCTGCATCAAAAAGCATATATAACTCCGATAATATGTATTATTTGTTCCTGTAATGATACCACCGGGCTTGCTCCGTTGCTTCGCAACTCCCGCAACCCTGCAAACATTCGCATATCACCACTACTGTAATGATACCACCAGGCTTGCTCCGTTGCTTCGCAACTCCCGCAACCCTGCAAACATTCGCAATCCGCTTCAATGCCTCCCGGCATCTCGCTCCTTGCTCATGTTTGTTGGCGTTCGCAAACTCAGTCGATGCCGCATGCAGGCATGCGCATCGACTGAGTTTGCTCACTTGGTATCATTACATGTACCCATTAAATAACATTCCGCTGTAGGCACTAGTGATATAAGGATTTGCGTAGTGAGGCTTGGTCGGATTTTTGTATGCGACTATGCGCTTGTCAACGTAATCCATGGGATTGAGCTGAACTTCATTAGCCTTGCGCATCGCAAACTTCGTGAAGCTTTTCAGCTTTCCGAGCTGTTCCTCTACGTTGCCGTCTTTCAGCGTCTCTCCCAGCTTCTCCTCATCTACGCTGAGCGTCCCGTCTTCCTCCTGGGTCACTCCCATGTCGGCCAGCGACGAGGTGTAAAAGTAACTCGTGTTCTTCATGTAATTCACCAGCAGATTCGTTCTCGGCTGCTGATCCACATATTCCGCCGCCGCCTTTACAAAATCATTGTATGAACCCGTAAGCGATACTATATTGTCACGCACGGATTCGAAATCCGGCTTGATGCCGAGGGTTACTTCCCGTCCCTCCTCCGTGACTTCCTTTAACCTTACATTGTAGAAGCCGCCTATGTTCACATCGTTGCCCGGAGCCGTGTACTGTTCTCCGTTTACCGTATATACGGCATTCTTTCCTTCTTCGGTGATCTTTCTGATCCCGAGGTAGTCAACTATGCCGCCTGTCTGGCTCGTATCCTCGTCCGAGATTGAGAAATGTCCGTTCCCGCCCTTTTCTCCTATGGCATTCGAGCTGATGACCAGCGCGGAATTTCCCATTCCGTCCTTTTCAACCTGTGCATGCAGCCCGAGGTTGAAATTGTTTATCAGTCTCGCCAGTCTGTTCTGTATCCCCTTATTCGTATCCTCAGGTGATATCGAAAACTGCAGTTCATAGTTCGAATTCATAGTGGATATGTCAAAGGAATAATTGCCCTCGGCAAGGTTGTTTTCATCTTCCGGCAGGAACTTTCCTGCGTTCACCTGCGGTCCGGCCAGCTGCTCTATCTTAAGCCTGTACTCCTCCGGTACTTCCCCTTCTTTCGCTGCGTCATCAGTAGCGGAGTCTATGATCTCAGCCTCTTCCGGATCGGAGGAATATGCTGTCTTCTGGCTGAACATCTGTCCGTCTTCAAGCCCGCCCATGGAAGCCACCCTGTTGCGGAACAGCATGGCGTTTTCCTTCATGTGTATAGTGTACTGCTCTACTTCCCTCGAGCGGTCCATCAGAAATACAGGCTCGTCCTTACTGAGCCTGACTATGGACTTGTAAATATCCTGCAGATCCTTCTTCTTGTGGGAATCATACTTATTGGAGGTAGACCTGGGTACGAGATCTGCCTGATAAAAGTTATAGACGCTCGATAAGACGTTTGTATTTATAGCCATATCCGTACCCTCCTTTCCTCCCTGATAGATCTGCGACGCCTCTCACTTCCACTGTGAAAGTTAAAAATCCGCCTGCAGATGGGTACAAAATCCCT
>JAIKYA010000084.1 GCA_024683645.1 Lachnospiraceae bacterium | reverse complement strand
CCGCTTCCTCTTACTCCGGTGATCATGAATATCTGCTGTGATGGATCGTCTTCGCAAAATGTTTCTATGATCTCCGATTCGGCCGCTTTACGTGAGATCATCTGCTTAGGCTCTTTCCCGAATATCAGCGAATATGGATTTTTAGTCTTTTCATTTTTTTCTCATAATCTGTATTTTTTTACTGTGGTTTACTGTTTTAAAAATCTTTTACTGTCGTTTACTATTCTTGTCAACGATAGTAGAATTAATGTACTTTATCTGTTTTTCAGTCACTCCGATAATCACTGTGCCGAATTAATGTTTATCTTAACTGTCTTGCCGTTTAGTTTCGTGGAAATGACAGCCTTTCCTTTTGCTCTGACGGTGATGTTGCAGTCTTCGTCAACAGTTGCCACTTTGGTATTGCTGCTCTTTAAGAGCACCGGCTGTGACACAGCCTTAAATGCAATATTTACGGTGTCTCCCGCCTTAACATTGACTGCATACTTATTCGTTCCGGCGGAGGTGATGCCCTCTCCGCTTACGCTTATGTCTTCCACAAAGACTTTCATGGTATAGGTATACTGCGGAGTATCACCGCCTCCGACCACTGCTGTCAGTTTGGTCTCACCTGCTGTCTTTGCCGTCAGCCGGTTACCGTCTATCGCAACATTATCATTATCCTTCTCCCATACGGCATTTTTAACGCCTTTCATGCTTATCTTCTTCGTTTCACCGAGATTTATGTGCATTGTTGCGTAACTCGGTCTTACGTATTTATTCGAATAGCTTACTTTTTTGCTGTATGCCTTGCCGTTGATATAAGCCGTAACAGTAACTTTTCCGGGCTTTAAGAACAGCACGTTTCCGCCGGCAGAGACCGTAGCCACATCCGGAGAACTGCAATACCAGTATACGGAAAGATGTTCTTTGTCATATTCAAGAGGCACATTGAACTTTGCGCACTCATATCCATCCAAAAATTCGCTGCCTGCTCGTACTGCCTTTCCGATCTTCGGTGCGGAGATGTACACCTTTATATTCTGTGAACCGTCTTTTTTCTTCATCAGTATGGGCTCGGATGTCACCTTCTTAGCCTTGACGATACCCTTCTTCGAGATATTCAGTACCTTATTCTTTTCGCTCTCCCATTCTCCCGCCGGAAGATCGAACTTCTGTCCTTTAACAAGATATAACTCTGTCGTTGTATCCGTGATAAAGGGTATGGGCGAAAGAGGGTTAGCTGATCTGATCGTCATCCCTTCGGTATAGTTATATATCACTTCCACCCCGTCCGGTACCTGAATTCCGAGAGCCTTAAACTGAGCCTCCGTTCCGGGATAATATATTTTTTTAAGCTGAGAATTGTTCGTGATCGATCCGGTCACCAGCCCTCTGATGGGTATATACAGATTGACCGCCGAATTAGACGCAAGATTGTTTACTCCGCAGTCTTTGGATATCTTGAAATTTCTGATATCCAGATCCGTGAGGGAGCTGCAGCCGGCGAACATATATCCCATATCCGTCACATTTGATGTGTCAAAATGGCTGACATCTATACTCTTAAGCGAAGAACAGCGAAGGAACATGTCATATATGCGCACTACTTTTGATGTATTAAAGTTGCTGACATCCAATGATACCAGTTTGGAACAGCCTGCGAACATATATCCCATATCCGTCACATTTGATGTGTTAAAATTTGAAACATCGACAGAGGTCAGACTTCTGCATTCATTAAACATACTTGCAAAGTCGGTGACATTTGATGTTTTAAACTTGCTTACATCCAAGGTCTTCAGCTCATGGCAGTTTGCAAACATACACGCCATATTCGTAACATTTGCCGTATCAAAGCCGCTGACATCGACTGAATTAAGGCTTACACAGCCACTGAACATTCCTCCCATCTTCTCAACCTTGGACGTGTTAAATTTCCTGACATCCAGCTCTGTGAGGCTCTTACAATTATTGAACATATTCTGCATACTGGTGATATTCGATGTATCAAATCCGGACACATCCAGACTCTTCAGCTTTTCACAGTCACTGAATAACTGATCTGCTTTTGTCACTTTGGATGTTTTAAAGGCGCTGACATCAAGTGCCTCCAGGCTTTTACAATTGAAGAACACACTCTCCATATCCGTAACATTCGATGTATCAAAGCTGCTGACATCCAAACTTTCCAACTCCGCACATCCGTCAAACATCCAACCCATACTCTCTACTTTTGACGTATTAAAGCTTTTCAGGTCCAGCAATTTAAGTTTATTACTACCCTTAAACATCCATGACATATCTGTCACATTACTTGTATCAAAGTTACTGACATCCAGCCCGGTCAGTTTCGGATCATAATAAAACAATCCATGCATGTTGGTTGTTTTTGAGGTATCAAGCCCGCTGACATCCAGACTTACGAGTTCAGTCAGTGTACTGAATATATATCTGGCGTCATCTGCCAGCTCAGTTCCCTTTTCCACCTTTATACCGGTGATCTTATTGTTCATATAACCAAAGAATGAGCTTCCATCCGTAGCTGATCTGGCGCCGATCACAACCGGGTATTCCGTTCCGTTTACCTTAGCTTTGGCAGCTATCACTATATCTCCCGCAAGCGTATCCTTCCCCGCGGTAAGATGGAGTTTGCCGTCTTTTACGGTATACTCATATCCGCTTAACCAGGCATCTGTCTCTCCGTCCCAAGCTTTATCCTCTGAAACGGTTTCTTCATCGCTCTCTTCTGCGATGGCCACAGTCTCGGATTCTTCCCCGGCCATAGCCGGAACATACATCTGTACCATGGTCAAAACAACAGTCATAAACGCAGCCACCACTCTTCTTATCTTCATGTCTTTTTCCTCTCGATTGTTATTTGAAATACCGTGCTATTTTATCATAATAGACGGACGGCCTCAAGCCGTCCGCCTTTATGTATTTACCCTCTCAGACGCCGCTTCCCGCCGGGCATTTATGGGGTGTAAATGGACCATACTGGCAGCGTGGACAGTCATAACACTTTGTATATTCCGTGCCGTTCAACACCGCCTCGCAGAAAGCCGGATCTGCAAGTACCGCTCTGGCCAGATCCACGGTATCGACCAGATCATTTTCGATCAGATACTTTACTTTTTCCGGTGTATTGATGCCGTTTACACAGGATACGGGAATACGCCCTCTGAATTGTTCGTGAAAACGCACGCCGAGAGAGCAGAATTTATTGTAATGCTCTCCGCAGTCCGTTACACTCTTATCCTCCCACTCTATTCCGGTCGATACCTGGAGATAGTCACAGCCTGCTTTTACATACTCTTCTGCAACAGCTATCGCTGTGGTCACATCCGGCTCTATGCCCGTAGTCCTTACAGAAATGATAAAGGCATCACCGCATTCTTTTCTTATCATCCCGATTATCTCTGCGCAAAAACGCGCGCGTTTTTCAACACTGCCTCCATACTCATCGGTTCTGTGATTGGTCTTGGCCGATACGAACTGGTTTATCATATAGCCATGACAGCCGTGAAGCTGCACACCGTCATAACCTGCTTTCTTTGCACGAATTGCTGCCTGCAGGAAAGACCTCTGCATATCATGTATCTCATCGATAGTCATCTCCTTCGACAATACCGACTCATCTCTTGTGGGTACTGCCGACGGGCCTATAGCCGGTCCGCAGTCCGGATTGGCCATTATACCAGTATGATTAAGCTGCACCAGCATCACGCAGCTGAACTTATGACAGGCTTCCACTACCTCTCTGTGGCCCTCTGTCTGCGCATCCTCCCAGAGTCCCAGATGGTTCTTTGCAAAATCTTCCGCCAGGTGTCACCGCAGTCGCCTCTACGCAGATCAGTCCGCAGCCATGCTCCGCTCTTTTCCTGTAATGTTCGATATGCTTCTGTGTAACCTTACCATCCGGCCCGGCATAATCAAACTTTACGGTCGGCGCCATTGTCAGCCTGTTCTTTACCACAGTCCTGTTTATTGTTATCGCCTCATCTACCCTGCTCATAATACCCCCTTTAGAACAAAGTGCTTTGTTTGCTGAACACTCGCGCAGTTCATACCGTCCGGAGGACGGTAGTTCTGCACCGACCAAAGCAGAGCGCAGACCGCGCTTGCGACATTCGCGAGGTTGGTTTACGTTTTTTACACGATAAAGCGGGAAAATCATTAGTTTTCGTGTCACGCATTTCGAAGCCTTTTTATCCATCAGACACGAATAGCAGACGCTTCTTATTTTCTTCGTGTCAGCATCACTTCAGACAGCGGAAGCAAATAACACGAAATTAAGGAAATACACTGTCTTTTCGTGCCTTTGCTTACGAGGTCGGAAAATCGAATTACACGAAAAAAACGGAATCATTCCGTTATTCGTGTCTTTTTCTCATCGACCTTTTAAAACTGCCGACACGAAAAATCCGATAATGCTGATTCTTCGTGTCTTTGCTTACTTTTTTCCGTTTATGCCGGATCATTGCAGTACTATCGTGCAGCCATTATGTGTCCGGTACAGAACCATGTGAGGCCGTAGATGCTTAATTAACAGAAGCCTGCGGGTGAACAGCGAATTCAGCACCGCTACGAGCTTTAGCCCAGGCGGGATCGGGTTCTGGCCGGACACATATAGTCCGCTCGGGCGATGTAATGATTAATTCTGAAATCTTTTACAGGAGTTTAACGTAGTTTCTTCCTGCGGATTTTGCGGTGTAGAGTGCTTTGTCCATACGGTCAAAGGCTTTGTTGAAGTCGTCGCCTGCCTTTATCTGGGTAACACCTGCACTGCAGGTAACTTTTCCGGCTACCTTAAACTCTTCGTTGCTCATAGCCACCCTGAAGCTCTCCGCATAGCCGAATGCTTTTTCGGCATCCGCATCGTAGCATACCACCACGAATTCTTCGCCGCCCCATCTTCCGATCACGGAATTAAGCTTTTTGAAGTGTTCTCCGAGCATGTATGCGAAATGCTTCAGCGTCATGTCTCCGACAGCATGCCCGTAGGTATCGTTTACATTTTTGAAATAATCTATATCAAACATCATCATCGAAACCGCTCTGTCCGTACGCGCTGCGATCTCGACAGCATTGTAGAGTTCAGTCTCAATGCGTCCGTGGTTGAACACCTCGGTAAGCGCATCCTTTGATGCCAGCTCCTCGTATTTCTTAAGCGTTGACATCAGCTGAACAGAATTCTCATGTATATCCTGAACCATAAAGACATATCTGAAGTCTTCTTCACTGTTGTTGGTCTCCGAACGCGAGAAGATCAGTTTTACCCAGATATATTTTCCTTCCAGGTTCTGCATCAGGCAGTCAAAAGATGCAGTTCTTCCCGGCGCTATGTTCTTCTTCAGATAATCCGGATCTGTCCTTTCCATGAACAGTGCCTGGTCATCCGGCCAGATCATATTTACGATCATATATCTCCATTCGGAGTATTTGACGGAAGAATGCACGGTTTCGTCGGATATCTCAGTGATACTTATGCTGCTGGTGCTGTCTTTGAAAAGATCGATATACATGGAAAACAGATAAGTGTTCTGTATGGTGTTGACTTTTTCACTTGTATAAAAGTCCTTCATATACTCGCTGTTATCAAGCTCATCCAATAGGATGATATAATTATTCTCATCGATCGGATAGATACTCATCTGGGCGGCATACGGGATGTCATTTATCACAAGTTTAAGGCGTCTGCTGTATTTACCGGTAAACTTGCCAAAGGTAGGGATGAACACCTGATAGTCTTCGGTGATCTTGTCCATAGTATCATTAAAATGAAACCAGAGCTTTTCAATGAGTTCCTTATAACTTCCGCTGTCCTCCAGAAAATCCGTAAAAATTCCTTTTTTTGAAAGGACTTTATAGCTGTCCGCAGCCGCGTCGACCGCCAGTATGGCATCAACTCTTTCGTTAAGAATATCCATAGCGTCCTTAAGCGAATAATCCTTACCCATAGTAAACTCCTTATCACCTGTATATTTTGTGTACGCATCTTTTGCAAAAACAGAGATGTTCACATAAACCTACCATTAGATTTAACCTCTTTCAGCCGTTTTTGTCAATCTTTCTTCAGAACAAAGCGTTCCGCTTGCGGAACGCTAGCGCCGAGCGCGGTTGCCGAAGGCAACATTTTCCTCTCGCGCGAGTGCGCATCCCGCCCGGAGGGCTTTAACCCGTGGTTTGCTAAGTTAACGCTTAAATGAACGCTTTTATTTTTTGCACGATGCGATTATCTCAGACAGATTGTCCTGTATCTTTGCCGCCACATCAGGCTTGTTCATGGTATAGATATGGATATGCTCCACTCCGTTTGCCATAAGGTCCATGATCTGATCCGTTGCATAGGCGACAGCTGCCTGCTTAAGTGCTACAGGCTTGTCACCGAAACGGTCGAGCAGAGCCACATATCTGCGGGGTATAAAGGCCTGGGACAGTTTGATGATCCTTGCCATCTGTTTGGCATTGGTGACCGGCATGATACCGGCTACCACGGGTATGGTCACCCCCGCATCCCTTAATCTGTACAGATAGTTATATAATATATCATTATCAAAAAACATCTGCGTGGTCAGAAACTCACAGCCCGCTTCCTGCTTGCGTTTCATATTGGCGATATCCTCTGCGAGGTTCGCAGCCTCCGGGTGTTTTTCCGGATAACAGGCGCCGCCTATGCAGAAATCCCCGTATTTTTTAATAACCGGCATGAGTTCACTTGCGTGTCTGTAGATCCAGTCTTCAGTACTTTCCACTCCTTCCGGCAGATCGCCCCGAAGCGCCAGGATATTTTCCACACCGGCTTCTTTAAGACTTTTCAGCTGGTTCTTTATCGTCTCTTCCGACGCGTTTACACAGGTCAGGTGCGCCAGTGCCGTCACTCCTGCCTTCTCCACATTCGCGGCTATGGCCGTGGTATAGGTTCTGGTAGAACCGGCCGCACCGTAGGTTACGCTCATAAAGTCAGGCTTGAGCGCTGCTATCTCATTCGTAGCTTTTTCCACGCTCTCGTATACTTCACTGGTCTTGGGAGGAAAAACCTCCAGTGACAGGGTCGGGCCCTTTTTCAGGATCTCTGCTATCTTCAAAGTTTCATATCTCCTTCTTTTACCCAGCCGAGCTTTTTAAGCCCCGCATTTATGATCAGTGCAAATACTGCCGGAAGGATAAATGATATAAGCACAAGTCCGATCCAGTCAAATGCAGTGATGGCAGTCCTGCTGCCTTCGGCTATTTCGTTGACCCAGCCCGTATATACTCCGATCTGTCCCACGAGTCCGCAGGTTCCCATGCCGGAGGAAACAGGAGCTCCGTTCATCTGAAGCCTGAACACGCAGGTCGATATGGGACCCGTTATCGCCGACGCCAGTATGGGTGCGATCCATATCCTGGGATTCTTCACTATATTGCCCATCTGCAGCATGGAAGTACCTATGCCCTGGGAAACCAGTCCGCCCCACTTGTTTTCCTTAAAAGATATAACGGCAAAACCCACCATCTGTGCACAGCAGCCTGCAACCGCAGCTCCGCCTGCCAGACCGGTAAGGCCAAGGGCCGCGCATATGGCCGCAGAAGAAATGGGGAGTGTAAGCGCAACACCTACAAGCACCGAAACCAGTATACCCATTATGAAAGGCTGCTGGTTGGTCGCCCACATAATCAGATCTCCTGTCTTCATTGCTATTTTGCCGAGCCCCGGTGCTATCAGAGCCGAGAGCAGTACACCTATGCCTATGGTCACCAGCGGTGTTACGAGTATATCTACCTTGGTCTCCTTGGATACCGCCTTACCGCACTCGGAAGCTATGATAGCCACGATAAGAACTGCCAGAGGGCCTCCTGCCCCGCCGAGAGCGTTCGAAGCAAAGCCAACGCTTATCATCGAGAACAATACCAGAGGCGGACATTTAAGCGCGTAGGCGATAGCTGCTGCCATAGCCGGTCCGCTCATGGCGCTTGCCAGACCACCGACCGTGTATTCCACCCCGGCCACCGTAGCCACTGTCTGTGTAAGGAAACCGATCTTAAACTGCGTTCCTATGGTGTTTATAATCGTTCCGATAAGAAGCGAGCAAAACAAGCCCTGTGCCATGGCACCAAGGGCATCCACACCATATCTTTTAAGCGAGATCTCGATATCCTTTTTTTTGAGAAATTCTTTGAATTTTTTCATCTTCTACCTCCAATTCAAACCGGGGAAGGCTCAAATCCGAGCTCTTCCATTATCCTGTCTATTTGAGCGCAGGTAGATTCAGTATCTTTGCTGTTATCTATGATACGTCTGCAACTTTGTCTGAATTCTTCTTCGCCTTTTTGCTGTGCCATGATGCTGTCGATCTTAGCATCGCTGTAGCCCCTGCTTTCTTTAAGCCTTTTGCGGCGTACGCTGTCTTTTGCGTGGATATACCATAGCTCAGAGAGGATCTTATCATAGCCCTCTTCGATGAGCAGAGCGGCTTCCACTACGAACAGTTTCGTCCCCGTCTCTTCTTCACGGCTTATTCTTTTCAGTATCTCTTCTTTTACCGCAGGGTGTATTATCGCATTGGTCTTTTCCAGTGCTTCATTGTCCGAAAAGATCATGGCAGCAAACTTTATTTTATCAATATAATGCTTTTCGTCAAGTATCTTCTCTCCGAAAGCCTCCACGAGCCGTTCGTAGCAGGCTTCTCCCGGCATTTCCAGTTCATGTGCCAGCCTGTCGGCAACGATTATATAAGCGTTATATTTTTCCTTAAGATAGTCCAGTACCAGACTTTTACCGGCACCTACGCCTCCTGTTATCCCTATCGTTTTCATCATTTAGCCTCGTACCAGTCCGATCCGGTATGCACATCCGTCTCCAGTTCTACCGGAAAATCAGCCGCATTCTTCATCTCTTCCCTGAGTATGCTGACTACCGCATCCTTTTCATCCTCAAAGGTCTCGATCAGGAGTTCGTCGTGTATCTGCAGTAGCAGTCTGGACTTAAGCCCCTCTCTGACTATCCTGTCAAAAACATTTATCATTGCTATCTTCATTATATCGGCAGCCGTACCCTGTACCGGTGCATTCATTGCTACCCTCTCTCCGAACTGTCTCTGCATGAAGTTGGAATTCTTAAGCTCGGGGATGGGCCTGCGCCTGCCGAAATACGTTGTCGAATAACCGTTTTTCTTTGCCTCTTCTTTAGCCCGCTCAAGGTAATCCTTTACTCCGGGATAGGTCATAAAATACTGTTCTATATATTCCTTTGCCTCGCTCCTGCTGATAGACAGATCCTGCGAAAGCCCGAAAGAGGATATGCCGTATACTATTCCGAAATTGACCGCCTTGGCATTACGTCGCTGCAGATCGGTAACTTCTTCGAACGGCACAGCGAATACTTTTGATGCGGTGATCCGGTGTATATCCCTGCCCTCCCTGTAAGCCTCTATCAGACTCACGTCACCCGCAAGAGACGCCAGTATGCGCAGTTCTATCTGCGAATAATCCGCATCGGTAAATATACAGCCTTCCTTAGGAGTGAACACCTTTCTTATGCGGCGTCCCAGTTCGGTCCTCATCGGTATGTTCTGAAGGTTCGGATCGGTTGAACTCAGGCGTCCCGTAGCCGTTACGGTCTGGTTAAACTTTGTATGTATCCTGCCGTCTGCGGCTATGAAACTGTCCAGAGCGTCCGCATAGGTCGACTTCAGCTTGGCATATGTCCTGTATTCCAGTATGTCCTGTACAAATGGAACATCTCCTGCCAGTTTTTCCAATACTTCAGCCGAGGTGGAATACCCTGTCTTGGTCTTCTTTCCGCCCTGCAGTCCCATCTTTTCAAAAAGGATCACTGCCAGCTGCTTGGGTGAATTGATATTGAATTCTTCCCCTGCCGCTTCGTATATCTTTTTTTCAAGCTCATCCAGCCTGTTCTTCAGCTCCTCGCCATATTCCTTCAGTGCTTTGGATGATGCCTGTATGCCTTCCCTTTCCATACAGTAGAGCACGTAGGACAGCGGCATCTCCATATCCTTAAACAGCTGCCACATTCCCTCTTCCGAAAGCCTCTGACTCATTACCCTGTCCAGACTCTCCAGTGAAGCCGCCTCCATGGCCGCATAGCTGTAAAACTTCTCTTTATCGGCCTCTGCAGCCTCTTCATAACTCTTTTTGCCAAAAAGCGTCTCATAGCTTTCCGGATTGCCTCCCAGATAAGCCCGGATCATATCCGCCGTCTGCAGGTCACTCTTCAGCGGATTCAGAAGGTAGGCTTCTATGAGAACGTCACGGATGTTTTCTGCCGCTTCTTTTGAAGAGAGCAGTTCATATTCCCCGTCTGCCGTCTCTTCCGGGGCAAGCAGCTGTTCAAAGCTCATCTGCTCGCCGACACAGTTCATAAGCGGAGCCGCGCTCTTTCCGTAAAGCAGGCTATAAAGCCGCTTAACATCACAGGTTATAAAGCCGGAGCCTCCGGCTCTCTTTCTGCGTATCATTTCACAGGCCTCCGAAGAGTTCACGGTATCGAGTATGACCACGCTGTCTGCCCCTGCATAAAGCGCGGCGATCAGCCTCTCACCGCTCATCGGATAAACAATCAGACACGGATTTTCCGCAGCTGCGAGCTTTTCACAGAATTCCTTTTCGCTGACGATGGTATAATGGTACTCTGCTGCCTGTACTGCTGCATTTTTTTTGTCAAACTTTCCGAGCATTGCCTTGAAATCAAGTTTTTTGCAAAGTTCGTAAGCAGCAGCTGTATAGGGATCGTCATATACGGCATCATTCTCAAGGCTTATACCCAGATCACAGGAAGTATTGATCGTTGCCAGCTTAAGGCTCAGATCAGCCAGTTCCCGGTTTTCGCGCAGACTCTCCCTTATGGCGTTTTTGCTTATATCTTCAAGATGCTCATATATGCTGTCTATCGAACCGTACTCCTGCATGAGCGCCAGAGCTGTCTTCTCGCCTACCTTCGGGACTCCGGGGATATTATCCGCCGTATCTCCCATAAGAGCCTTCAACTCTATAAACTGCAGCGGTGTCAGTCCGTACGCCGCCCTGACATCCTCATCATAATAATCCTCTATCTCGGTCCCGCCCTTCTTTGTCTTGGGGATCCTTATCTTTATATGTTCGGAAGCTATCTGCAGAAGGTCCCTGTCGCCGGAGATCAGAGCCACCTCACTTCCTGCTTCTTCTGCCCTTTTTGCAGCCGTTCCCAGTATGTCGTCAGCCTCCAGCCCCGGGATGGACAGCGTCTTTATGTTCATGGCCGCCAGCATCTCCCTCATCAGCGGTACCTGCTCACGCAGTTCCTCCGGCATCGGCTTTCTGGTTCCCTTATATTCCTTATACATCTCATGTCTGAATGTCGGCGCATGTTCATCAAAAGCCACCATCAGATGGTCCGGCTTTTCTTCATCTATGATACGGAACATTATATTCAGAAAGCCGTATACTGCCCCCGTATGCCTGCCCTCACTGTTAGTAAGATCCGGCAGCCCGTAAAATGCCCTGTTCAGAATACTGTGTCCGTCTATCAGTACCAGTTTTTTCATAAGCCAATACCCTCTTTCGTCCTGCTCACATTAACGTTTATGATACCATAATCCCCTTCTTACAACAAGTGAGAACAGCCGGATATCTGATATTGAAAGTGTCGCCGTTCCCGTCGGATTTTGCTCCACCATCCTGAAGAAATTATCCTTGTTTAATCTGTCAGGATATGATATGATAACGTTCGTGTGATAAACACCCCGCCGGCGTGTCGGAATGGCAGACGATGCAGACTCAAAATCTGTTGTGGGTAACCACGTGTGGGTTCAAGTCCCACCGCCGGCAGTTAAATAAATAAACTCATGAACAATTCACATAGGAAAATCAAAATACTCATTGTCCTGCTCGCTGTGGTCTTTATCATAGCTTCTTTTGTCATTGCCTTAAACCGTGAAAAGCAGGAGTTCACTCTCACCGAGCCCGAAGTAGATACAAGCTACGCCGAAAACCGTATACTCTGGTCCATTGTACCACCCATGCCAAAAAGCGTATCTTTTAACGGCTTCACTCGCAGCGAATGCGAAACCGGCGTACGTGACGGCAGTATGCTTAAGCTCTGCTCAGACAGCGGTACCGACGTATACATCAGGAATTATCACGATGATGCACTGCTTAAGGAGAATGTCAAAGACGAGGAGGACTTCAAAGCCTTCCTCTACAACGGCTTTGCGATATTTGATGTGGATGAGGAACATGTACGCAGCGCTTACGAAGCCACACTCAATGACTACTGCGAATATATCAGAAATAACTACTCTCAGTCTGTCCCTGCCTATATCGCTGCCGACAGCATCAGCCTGGATGAGCTGACAGCTGAAATAATGGCCTCTGCCTACCGCTACGTCTGCGATCTGGAGATGAGCGAGGCTGTGCTCAGTGATACCATCGGTGACGTAACTGATGAAGAGATCGCGGAGCTCGCTTCTTCGGAAGGCTATGACTCGACCGAAGAATTCATAAAAGAAAACGGACGCGACAGTATACTCTACTATCTGCGTCCGCAAAAACTTCTTAAATATATGGACAGCCGTCTCGAGGAGATACGCTAGATCATTTTACGTATTCAGTCTTGACGTATCCGGCCTTCCCCTTGTATTTAACCTTGGTCCAGCCGTTCTTGTCTTTTTCCAGTACTTCGAGTTTATCACCCTCGTTTACGACACCCAGCTTCTCACCGTCTGTCTCAGCGGTAACACGAACGTTCACATTCTCCTTAGCCGTAACGCTTCCGACTACCGTCATCCCGCTCGCATCTTCCGCATTAGCACCGACAACCTTCAGGAATTCCGTCTTGATATAGGCGGTCTTTCCCTCATATTGTATCCTGCTCCAGCCATTCTGCAGCTGTTCTTCACAGGTGAGCTGCGTTCCCTCGTTTACTCTTCCCAGTTTATCGGCATTCTCACTGTCCGAAGACCTGACATTGACATTGGTAGTAGCCTCAACTATGATCTCCTTAGGTTTCTCGGGTTCAGCAGGAGTCTCTTCCGCGGGTGTTTCCGTTGAATTCCCGTCCTGATCGTTTTGTTCCGGAGCGTTATCTCCGTCAGCCTCTCCGGATGCCTCAGGTTCTTCCGCAGCTGCCTGTTCCCTTGCAGCCGCCACACGTTCGCCTACCCCGTCCTTTATCAGCTGGTTCAGTGCTGACATATATTCCCTGAAAGCGGGATCCGCTTCCACTACTTCCTTGTATTCCTGTTCAACACTGTTGTAAAGTTCTACCACATCTTCCTGGCTCGTTATGCCCTTGATGTATTCGGCCACGTTCTCCTCGAAGCTGCCGCTGTATACGTAGAGTTCACCTTTTTCATTGGTACACACAACCAGCGTGACCAGTGCGGGCGCTTTTTTGTCCCAGTCCTTCAGTTTCAGATCGTAGGTCACATATACCATATAGGAATCTGTATAGGGTCCGGCCTTGGTATAACAGCATATGTTATCGTAGGATTCTATATACTCGCTCTTGGCTCCGAGCTTTGCTTCCTCAAGTGCATCCGTCTGGCTGCGCAGCTGGGTGTAAGTATACAGATCATTGTCCTGCATGGCCGTGAAATAATTCTTCACCAGTTCATTCAGCTCGGGATACGCATCCTTCTTCATTGCATCCACCGGGATGGGTATCACGTCACCGGCAAGCGAATTCAGATCTACGGGATCTCCCTCCGCCGCCTGTTTCTGCCTTGCCTTGCTCATGCCCCTGAGGGCTGCAAATGCGATGATGCATAAGATCAGTACGACCAGGACGCGGCAGATCTTTACTCTGTTTTCAAATAACCAGTCACCGATCGCATAAAAGATATCTTTAACATATACGCCGAGATCAGAGCTGTTTTCCCTCTTAGCGGAATTCTTTTTCCGGCTGCGGCTGTCACGGTTCTTTCTTGCCGCCTTCTCTTTCTTTATCTCTTCATCTACCGCCAGATCATCCTCACTGATATCAAGATGTTCCATATCAAGATGTTCGACATCATCCACTTCAAGCTGTTCCACATCGAGATGCTCGACATCATCCACTTCAAGCTGTTCCACATCGTCCGCCCCGATATCCTCATCCGACATTTCAAAAGCTTCCTCCGAAACTTCCGGCTCCGAAAGCTCTGCCTCCGCTGCAGTATTCTCCTCAGGCTCATCCTGCTTTGATACTTCTTTATCCGCCGCCTCTTCGAGAGCTTCGGGTTCAAAAGCCGAACTGATGACAGACTTCACATCGGTATTCGTATTATTCGGTTTTCTCTTTCTTCTTTTTGCCATGAAAAAACAAACCTTCTTGTTTTAGTCCAGATAATACCGGTACTACACCCGACAGGAATCGAACCTGCATTAAAGGCGTCGGAGGCCTTCGTCCTATCCATTAGACTACGGGTGCACACACCGATATATATTAGCACATGAAAGTCTTTTTGTCCAGTATCAGCTATATGCCGCAAACCCGGCCGTACTCCTGCCAAACACTGATATATTCGCGGTTTCCCGGTCATATCTGTAGACACTTCCGCTCAGGACCTCGTCCGCAGCAACCTGGCTTTCGTTCACTTCGTTGACCATGTCGACCAGAGCTGCCGGATCTTCATCGCCGGTCTCCCTGAGCAGTATCAGCTCATGCACGGACGAGGGCAGGATATAAAAACTCCCGCCTATGCGTTCCGAAAACTCCTTAAGTTTCCCCTCATACAGCATGCAGGCTGCACCGAAGTATTTTCTCTCATTGGTAAGCACGTACATGATGTCGTTTGCCCCGCAGTCCGGGTCAAAAAAAACTGCGTCTGCCGGCATCATTTTCCTTATAAGCTCATTTATATCATATATCCTTCCGGGCAGAAGCCTGGGTGTATTTTCCGCCGCACATTCGGCCAGTGCTTCCGTATCTATACCCCAGCCCTGCATATGTCCGTTGTATATAAGTATCGATGCCTGTTTTTCGCCCTGGTCGCTCAGCACATAGTAAAATACCTTTGCCATATCAAGGAATCTCTCATGCGGGACCTCTTTTAGCAGTGCTTCATTCATTTCCGCATTTATAAGCTTGTAAACTATCCTGTCACGCGCCGTAGCAAAACTCATAAACGCCTTGAGATCGAAGCTTATCTCCGCATCCCTGTATTCCGTCATCTGCCTTATCCTCTTCATTATGCTCGCAAAAGGGGTACCGTTCTCATAATCCTCGAGATACTCATCCAGGTATACGGTTGGAGTCATATTATGGATCTCATCCGGAATGCTTATCCCCGTAAGGCATATCCCGTTATTCTTCAGAACCTTGCTGATCTTTATCTCCTTCTCTTCTCCCTCCTTCATAAATGCATTCTTAACTTTTATCGCAAATTCATCTATTGTCATTCATCATTCTCCTTTTTTCTGAAATAAAAAAGACAACCGGAAACGGCATATAATGCCTTTACGGTTGTCTTACAGTTGATCGTTAAAAGAAATTAAACGCGGCTTAAATATTCACCTGTACGGGTATCGATCTTTATCTTGTCTCCCGTATTAACGAAGAGAGGAACCTGTACGGTTGCACCTGTCTCAACTGTTGCGGGCTTGGAAGCACCTGTAGCGGTATCACCCTTGAAGCCGGGCTCCGTATCGGTTATCTCCAGCTCTACAAAGAGAGGCGGCTCGATAGCGAACACATTGCCGTTATGTGAGCAGATCTTTACCATATCATTCTCTTTTACGAACTTGAGTGCATCGCCTACAGCATCGCTGTTCAGCGCTATCTGCTCATAATTCTCGGTATCCATGAAATTGAAGAGGTCTCCGTCAGAATACAGATACTGCATATCTTTACGGTCTATTCTTGCAGGAGGGCACTTCTCGGTAGGTCTGAATGTGCGCTCTACCACGCCTCCGTTCTTTACATCCTTAAGCTTTGTTCTTACGAAAGCAGCACCTTTACCCGGTTTAACGTGCTGGAATTCAACGATCTGGTATACACTGTTATCCAGCTCGATAGTCATACCGTTCCTGAAATCACCTGCTGATATCATTCTTTTACTCCTCCTGAATGTTCGTCACAAAATAATACCGTATCACTATAACCTATATATACGGAAAAATCAAGAATTTTTTTAGGCTTTATCAAGGTGTCTGATCAGACTCTCATAAAAGGCCAGTCTTTCTTTTTCCCTTACAGTCCTTCCGGATTCGTAATAATATACACTCCCTTTTCCGGCGGTCCCGGCATCCTTTTTTTCCAAAACATCCTTAAGATGTCTGATGGTTCCTTCTTTCCCGTCGGTAACACAGATGTCCTTATCAAAATATGTTTTTAACAGTGTCTGAAAATGGTTGAAATGCGTGCAGCCCAGCACCAGTACGGAATATTTTCCGGTATCTGTCCCTGCAAATACCTTATCAAGGTATTTTTTCACTTCATCGGAATCAAAATCTCCCTTTTCGGCAAAGCCGACCAGGCCGGGCAGCGCCAGCATATCTACTCTGTGGCAGGCATCTTCCCTCTCTATAAGATCATGCAGTTTTTTCTCCCTGACGGTGACAGGCGTTGCAACCACGAGTATGCGCTTATCCTCCCTTAGCTTCAGTGCCGGCTTTACTGCCGGCTCTATCCCTATCACCGGTACGGGATATTTTTCCCGAAGAAACGTTACCGCTGCGGAAGTTGCCGTATTGCAGGCCACGACCACTGCTTCACAGCCCCTCGACAGCAGAAAGCCTGTCGCCTCGTCGGAGTATTTCCTTATCTCCTCAACCGTATGGGAACCGTACGGTACATGATCGGTATCGGCATAATAATGATACTCTTCATCGGGCATCTGCCGCAGCGCCTCTTTCAATAATGTCAATCCGCCTATACCGGAATCAAACATCCCTATCTTCATCTTGTCAGTCCCGCCTGTCTGTACAGGCTATCCGTCTCCTCTTTTGTCAGCTCACTGTATTCACCGGGCATCAGATTGCCCAGGCTTATGCTCATGATGCGCACTCTCTTAAGGGCTTTCACATGATATCCTTCCCCTGACCACATACGCCTTATCTGCCGGTTTATTCCCTCGGTGAGCACCATCCTCACCACGTTTCGCTTTAGCTTCTCTATCCTGCACGGTCTGGTCTTATGTCCTGCTTCCTTCAGATACACTCCGCCCTTCAGCTTTTCTATGACTGTATTGTCCGGCTCTCTGTTAAGATGGACTATATACTCTTTCTCGTGTCCATGGGAACCGTGCATCATGGCATGTATCAGATCACCGTCATTCGTGAGCAGCAGCAGTCCTTCGGACTCTTTATCCAGCCGGCCTGCATAAGTCACTCTCACGGGATAATCGATCAGATCCATAAGTGTTTCTTCCGCGTGGGGATCTTCTTCACTCACAAGCACGCCCGCAGGTTTATAATATGCAAGCACTACCTTTTTCTGCACACTCACGTTCCTGCCGTCCACACAGACCACACTGCCTTCCCGGAAGATATCTCCGGGCTGCGCCGTACGTCCGTCTATGCTGACCCTTCCTTCCCCGATCAGTCTGTCAGCGCCGCGTCTCGATGCCACTCCGCATGAAGCCAGATATTTGTTTATACGTATTCCTTCTTCCATATTCCGGATTCCTTATATCAGCCCAGACGGTCGGGATCCCAGTCTATGGGCTCTACCCCGTTCGCTTTCAGAAACTCATTTGCCTTTGAAAAATGCCTGCACCCGAAAAATCCCCTGTATGCCGATAACGGACTGGGATGAGGTGCCCTGAGCACAAGATGTTTGGGATTATGTACCAGTTCAGCCTTGCGTTGAGCCGGTGCTCCCCATAGCATAAAGACTATGGGTCTGTCTTCTTCCGCAACTTTTCTGATAACCGCATCAGTAAACGTAAGCCAGCCTATATGCTGGTGGGAATTGGGCTGGTGAGCTCTGACCGTCAGAACAGTATTGAGCAGCAGCACTCCTTCTTCTGCCCATTTGGTCAGATCTCCGTGATCCGGTATCTTTATTCCCAGATCATCGTGCAGTTCCTTATATATGTTCACGAGCGAGGGCGGAATGTCCACACCCTTTCTCACCGAAAAACACAGTCCGTGCGCCTGACCGTCATTATGATAGGGATCCTGTCCCAGGATCACGGCCTTAATCTCATGCAGCGGTGTCAGATGCATAGCATTAAAAAGCTCCGATGAGGGCGGGAAAACCTTAGTGCTTCTGTACTCATCCCTTACCGTCTCATAAAGCTTTTTATAATACGGCTTCTTAAACTCCTCATCCAGAGCTTCCGCCCAGTCACCTGCCAATGCGCTCAAAGTTCCACTGCCTCCTGCATACGCACCGGTACCCCGCGGCTTTTAAGATATTCTTTTACCTCATTTATCTCGAGTTCCTTGAAATGGAAAAGTGATGCAGCGAGTGCCGCATCCGCTCTGCCCGCCGTCAGTGCATCATAGAAATGCTCCGGCCTACCGGCTCCGCCCGAGGCTATCACCGGTACGCCGACATTTTCGGCTATCTTTCTTGTCAGTTCCAGATCGTATCCTTCTTTGGTCCCGTCACAATCCATGCTTGTGAGCAGTATCTCGCCTGCTCCCAGCTCCACGCCTCTGATCGCCCATTCAACGGCATCTATGCCCATATCCACTCTGCCGCCGTTTTTAAAGATGTTCCAGCCGCCGTCATTCCTTCGCTTTGCGTCTATCGCAAGCACGACGCACTGCGAGCCGAACTTGTCAGCCGCATCCGCGATGAGCGTGGGATTCATTATGGCTGCACTGTTTACGGCCACTTTATCAGCACCTTCACGAAGGAGCTTTCTGAAATCATCAACACTCCTGATACCGCCGCCGACCGTGAAGGGTATAAATACCTGTTCAGCAACGCGACGGACCATATCCACTACGGTATCCCTGCCGTCGGAAGAAGCAGTGATATCAAGAAAGACCAGTTCATCGGCTCCGGCCGCATCATAAGCTTTTGCCGTTTCCACCGGATCTCCCGCATCTACAAGATTTACAAAATTGATCCCTTTTACTACTCTGCCCCTGTTAACATCCAGACAGGGTATTATACGTTTAGTGTGCATATTTACTCACCACCTGTAATCAGATCTCACAAAAGTTCTTAAGTATCTTAAGTCCCGTTTTCGAACTCTTCTCCGGATGAAACTGTGTTGCAAATACATTCCCACGCTCCACGGCTGCATGTATCTCCACGCCGTAATCTGTTGTCGCTGTTACCACATCCGCATCTTCGGCCTTAAGATAATAGGAATGGACAAAATACACAAATGCTCCTTCATCTATGCCATGCAGTAGTTTCGATTCTTTTGTCTTATGCAGGGAATTCCAGCCAATCTGGGGAACGGTCAGTCCCGGCCCGTCCGGGATACGGAGTATTCTGCCTTTCATGATCCCGAGCCCTTCTGCTCCCGGTGACTCCTCACTCTCATCAAAAAGAAGCTGCAGTCCCACACAGATGGCAAGAAAAGGTTTGCCTGATCCTGCGGTTTGCTTTACCACCTGTTCCAGACCGTAGTCCCTGAGTTTCGCAGCCGCGTCTCCGAATACACCGACTCCGGGAAGCACTACCCGCTCTGCTTCGCGGATGAGCTTCTCATCCCTTGTGACAACGGTTTCTTCGCCGAGCGCGCCAAAAGCTTTCTCTACGCTTCTGATATTACCTGCATCATAATCTATTATCGCTATCAATTCCTTTTCTCCTTAAAACTGATCGCTGTCTATCTGAACCGGCACATCCCTTCCGCCGCTTTCAGCTTCGGCAGGCAGCGGCTGAGCCGGATCCTCCTCTTCTGCTGCCGGAGCAGCATCCTTCTGTTCAAGGTACTCCGCCTCTTCGGGAAGCATATCCGGGAGCACGCCCGGCTCATCAACCGGCTCGGGTTCAGGCACAGTTTCCTCTACCGGAGCGCTCAGTCCGTATTTCTGCCTCATCTCATCTTCGATCTTTGTATAAGGCTGTCCGTTTACCGCAGCCTTTATCTTTCCGGTATAATCAAGAGGGTTGTAACCGAGTATCTCATAGGCTGTCGCCTCGTCAATACCGTAATCACTGTACAAAGCTGCCAGTATATTGCCTCTTACGCCAATTATCTCGCTGCCCATGCCGAGCTCTATCGCTTCTTCCTGGAGATCATCATAACGTTTGAGTCCCTGAAGCAGCGCATCCAGCGCCTC
The DNA here is from genome assembly GCA_024683645.1 of Lachnospiraceae bacterium. Lineage (GTDB taxonomy): Bacteria > Bacillota > Clostridia > Lachnospirales > Lachnospiraceae > NK4A136. Next base: position 12,758 of record JAIKYA010000084.1, on the reverse strand, counting down.
CTCCTGCATGTTCATGCGCTTGTAATTCTCATAAGACTCGTACTTTCTGTCGAGGAGCACGACCATTCTCGACTGTCTGTAGATCTTCATATCGCTTTCACTCAGTTCTTTTCCGTAGAAAGTGAGAAATACGGTCTTGTAGTCTTTTTTCTCATAGAAGGCTTTTCTTGCATCTTCCATGGTCTTCATCCCGGGAAGATAGAGTGTTACTACCAGCAGAGCCGCAAGGATCGATGCTGTCAGGATAAAGGTCCTCCTTACATATTTCTTCGGGATCTTCCTGGTATTCTCTTCTTCCTTGGGATTTACTTTCTTTTCTTTTTTCGGCTTGGGTTTCTTTTCCTTTTGGGGCTTTTCTTTCTTGGGCTTTTTCTCTTTCTTCTTTTTACCCTTGCCTCCTTCGGCAGCTTCCTTGTCAAGTTCATCAAGGATAGCCTTGTTCTCGTCGCTCAGCCGCAGCGACTCCGCTTCGGGCACGGTATCCTCTTCCTCTTCTTTTATGAGCATTTCAAGAAGCCTTTTAAAGAAGCCCGGCTTCTTTTCCTTATCTTCTCCTTCACCGCCTTCGCTTTCCGCTTCTTTTTTCTTCTTTCCGAAAAGCTTCTTTTTCTTCTTTTTGCCCTGCTCTTCTTCAGCACCGTCCTCAGCTTCCGGCTCATCCGCAAGCGGATCTTCGGGCATTTCGGCATCGGCCTGCTCTCTAATGCTTAAGTCTACTATCTCATTATTATCGGATTTCTTCAGGATATCACCTATATCCGAAAGATCCATATCATCGCTGCCGAGGCTCTCTAAAAGTGCTGTCACGTCGGCATCTTCATCATCGGCAACCGCCGAAAGCGTCTCGTCCATTCCGGATTCCGAACCTGCGGCTTCAGCCTCTCTCATGCGGCTTTCTATATCGTCAAGTGACAGATCGTCAAGCCCGAGGTCCATGGAAAGCGCTTCCTCTTCTCCGGCCTCTTCATGCACTTGAGCCGCTTCCTCTCCCGCCGGCTCCGCTGTCTCACCGGACTCGCCCAGTAAGGCCATCAGCTCATCCGCCATATCATCATCGCTCTTATCCGCCTCATCTTCAGGCATGCCGGCGTCAAACATCGCTGCGATCTCCTCGGGCGAAAGCTGTCTGTTCGGATCATCATCCGCAACTGCTCCCGTATCCGCATCCACTTCTCCGGCAGGTATTTCCTCTTCATATACGGGTTCTACTTCTGCCGGTGCTTCCTCTTCGTATACAGGCTGCTCTTCTTCGGCAGGTACTTCCTCAGCGTATCCGGTCTCTTCTGCCGGTACTTCCTCTTCATATACAGGCAGTTCCTCTTCAGCGGGTACTTCTTCTGCGTATCCCGGTTCTTCTTCTGCCGGTACTTCCTCTTCATATACAGGCTGCTCTTCTTCAGCAGCTATTTCCTCTGCGTATCCCGGTTCTTCCTCAGCCGGCACTTCTTCTGCCGCTGTTTCCTCACCGTACATTTCAGATTCAGCGGCATACATTGCCGCTATTTCATCAGCCGTCAGCTCCTCCGCCGGAGCATCGGTAACCGCAGCTTCTTCATAGCCGGCTTCCTCTGCATTCTCCGCTCCGAGCGCTCTGAATTCCGAGAGGTCAACGATTTCCTCTTCTTCATCCGGCTGTTCTTCATTTCCATCCCCGAAGAGATTCATTACATCAGACACATCAGCCAGCTCAGGTATCTCTTCTGTCGCAGGCAGTTCCTCTTCCTGCTTAAAGCTTTCGGTCAGATCTTCTCCCTTTTCCTCAGCAGTGGCAACCTGTCTGAAACTCGGCAGCGCCCCGCTGCCTATATCTTTCTTGGGTGTTTCGGACGCAAGGTTTTTAAGCGTCCCGGCCGCATCAAAAGAAGCCTCAGCCTCCTCAGGCTCAGGCGCAGCGGGCGTTTCAGCTTTTCCTTTATTCAGTGCTGCCTTTAACAGACTGTCTAAATATTCCTCTTCGTCTCTCATTCCCTATTCTCTTTTCTTAAAAAGAGTGCCGTTTACCTGCGGCACTCTTTGAAAAATCACCAAAAGCTTATGCTCAGCCTTCCGCCTCTCCATCGATCCCGAGTATCTTATCGATCGTTCTGACAAGATTGCCTATCTCGGGCTTGGTAAGCTGCGCATCCGCACCCAGCTGCTCACCTTTTCTCCTCATCTCCGTATTAATAAGCGAAGAGAAGATGATGATGGGTATTTTCCTGAGTACCTCGTCTTCCTTAACCAGTTTGGTAAGCCTGTGGCCGTCCATCTGGGGCATTTCTATATCGGTAATGATACACTGAACCCGGCTTTCAACATTTCCTTCCGCTTTCCACTGAAGCAGTCTGTCCCAGGCTTCCTGCCCGTTCTCGGTATGCGTAAGGTTCTCATATCCTGCTTTCTTAAGTGACTCTACGATCAGCTTGTTGAGCAGTGCGGAGTCCTCAGCTATAAGTATGGGGCTGTCATTCCTGCTCCTGGGTCCCATCTCATCAATATCCTGAACCTTAAGTCCGGTCTCGGGATTGATATCGGATATTATCTTTTCAAAATCAAGTATGATGATGAGCTTGTCATTTTTCTTTATTATACCCGTGGATATACCGTCTTCGGAATTCGAAACCGTTGAATCGGGCTTTATGATCTCTCTCCAGGAAACCCTGTGTATGCCGACGACCGAATCCACATGGAATGCGATATCCAGCGTATTGAAATTGGTTATGATAAATAAACCACGGGGTTCCGACTGTCCCCTCTGCAGACAGTTCTTAAGGTCTATCGCCGTAATCATGGTCTCACGCGGCATGAATATACCTTCAACACTGGGATGAGCGTTGGGAACCGGTGTTACCGGCTGATACTGGATGATCTCGCGGATTTTTGCTACATTGATACCGTAAGAATTCCCAGCCAGCGTAAATTCCAAAACTTCAAGTTCGTTCGTTCCGTTTTCAAGTAAGATCTTTGAATCCATAACCCACCTCGCTTTATTATTTCAGCATATCAGTATGCTAAACCCACTATTTTATTATACACTTTCCATATGAAAAGTCCAGTATATGTTACTCCGCAAACAGCATTGCTTCGGCGCTTTCGCCGTCTTTCTTCATGTTCATGGTTGCCGTGTGGGGCGGTTCCGTATTCGCATTGACCTCTATGAACAGCTGAACATCCTTAGTCTCTCCGGCAGCAAGTGTTCCCGTATATCCGAGGAGATTGTCACCTTGCATCGAAGGCTGGGCACTCTTCTTAACACCTGCTCCCAGTACTACGGTAAACGACGGATTGACCGCATTCATATCGATCTCTTTGTCAGCCCCGGATTTATTGCTCATCCTGAATGCAAGTACCATGAACTTCTTACCCGAAGGGGCATGTGCCAGACCCTGGGTGATATCGCTGTCCATAGGATACACCTCGCTGAAAGCAAAGCCGGCATATTCTATCGAGATACCGTCAAGTCCCAGGAAAGCAGCTATATCCGCATACTCCTTCTCCGGTGCTGCCGTACTCTCTCCGCCGCCTTCACCGTCCTCGCTCTCCGAAGCCTTCTGCGCTTCCTTCTCAGCCTTTTTCTTCTCCCTTGCCTCCCGGTCGGCTTCAGCCTTGGCCTGTACGTCAGCCCTTCGTTCAGCTTCTGCTCTTTTCTCCGCTATCTCCTCATCGGAAAGAGTGGTGCCCTGGTAATTGGCATCATATTTAAGGAGCAGCCTGGCCGCGTACTCTTCAACCATATACATTTCTTCATCACTGAGCTCCGGTATCTCGTTGCCGCAGGCTGCGAGCATGAGCGTAAATACCGTTGCCAGTACCGTTATCCATATCTTTTTCATATGTTCGATTTTACCATTTCAGCCTGATTATATCAAGCCCGCAAGGGGCATTATTTACTTTCCATCTCAAACCAGAAGCCCACTCCGTCATCATAATTGATCACGCCGTAGGTTCCGTTCATGTTCTCCATTACAGCTTTTACTATGGACAGCCCCAGACCGCTGCCGCCGTACTCTCTGGTTCTTGCCTTGTCTACTTTGTAGAATTTTTCCCATACCCTCTCAAGACTCTCCTCGGGTATCCGCTCTCCCGTATTGAACACTTCCGTACGCACGCGATTCTCATGCCTGTTCAGTTTCACATGGATCTCTTTTGCGCCGCTGCAGTGATTTACGGCATTTGAGATATAATTGATAAACACTTCCTCAATCCCGCTCTCGTCACCCCAGACATATATCTCATCTTCCGACTTTTCATAAAACAGCTTTATTCCCGCCGTTTTAAACTTCAGATCATAAGCCTGCAGACAGCCCGCCACGAGCGCGCAGAGGTCAAAACGTTCCATATTTGTGATCTCATTTCCGCTCTCCACCTGATTAAGTGAAATGAGACGCAGCACCAGATTGTTCATCTTTCCCGTTTCGTCGATAATGACATCACAATAATAATCCCTGCTCTCCTTATCCTCTGATATGCCTTCTTTAAGTCCTTCCGCATATCCCTGTATCAGTGCGATAGGCGTCTTCAGTTCGTGAGAAACTGCCCCCAGGAATTCCTGTCTTCTCTGATCCGCTTCCTCCCTTGCTTTCACATCCTTCTGCAGTTCTATATTTGCGCCCTTCAGGTCACCTATGGTCTTTTCAAGAGTCTCCGAGAGCAGATTTATATTTTCACCAAGCACACCGATCTCTGATTTTGAATGTCCCTTATATTTTTCTTCGAAATTCAGTTCGGCCATCTTCTGCGATATACGGGCCAGTTCCAGTATCGGTTTTGTTATCCTGCCCATCATAAACCATGTCACAACCGAAGCGATCACTATCGCTGCTATTCCCACCCTCAGCAGGAAACGGTTTGCCAGCTCCACGCTGTCCTTTATACTTTCAACGTTGGCCCTGAGCATAAAAAAATTTTCCGCATCCAGACTTCCCCACATCACCAGATAGTTCAGGGATTCCACATCATCAGTGACAAGTTCGAGAGTATATTCGTCGTTTTCATCCAGTATCTTGCCCCGTCCGGTTTCCCTCGCAAAAATGAAATCCCTCAGCTGTCTGTTTATGCGTCCGGGATCATTCAGCGAAGAATAAAGTATATTCGCGCTTGAATCGACGATCAGGAATTCCAGATTGTGGATATTGCAGAGCCTCATGAGTTCGGCTTTGGTCACATCGGATCCGAGCTGTCCGTCACGTGCATGCTGCACCATCTGTACATAGAATTCCTGCAGATTCTCTTTTTTAAACTGGGTATAATAACGTTCCAGAAAGAAAACGTTTATGAACCATAAAGAAGTAATGGTGACACTGAGTATCACTATGATTGCTGCAGCCAGCTGGTTTTTTAGTGAAAAACTCCTCGGCTTATTCATCGAATTTATATCCGAGCCCCCATACGGTCTGTATCAGATTGCCCTTTTCCCCGAGCTTCGCCCGGAGTTTTTTAACATGTGTATCTATGGTACGCGCATCCCCGAAATAATCATAATTCCATACGCTGTTGAGTATCTTTTCTCTTGAGAGAGCCACTCCCCGGTTCTCCATAAAATACTCCAGCAGCTCGAATTCTTTGAATGAAAGATCGATGCTTATACCGTCCACCTTTACCGTATGAGCTACCTTGTCTATACTGATGCCGCCAATCTCTATCTGTTCGGATACGGCATTTCCCGATCTTCTGAGTATAGCCTCTACCCTGGCAACAAGTATTTTGGGGCTGAAAGGCTTGGTTATATATTCGTCGACGCCCAGTTCAAACCCTGTCAGTTCATCTCTCTCATCGCTTCTTGCGGTAAGCATGATGATGGGAACCTGCGAGTGTTTTCTTATCTCCCGGCACACTTCCCAGCCGTCCATTCCCGGCATCATCACGTCAAGTATCACCAGCGCTATATTTTTCTCGGAAAAGAAAATATCTACAGCCTCATTGCCGTCTTCGGCTTCCAGGACTTCATAACCTCCGTTGCTGAGGAAATCCCTTACCAGTTTTCTCATCCTGCTCTCATCATCTACTACCAGTATCCTCGATCCGGTATTCATATTTATTCGCCGCCCTTCTTTAGCTCAAGTTCCTTTGCACGTATGGCATCCTCGCGTTCAGCCAGCTCCATCTCCCACGATGCGTAACGATCCTGCAGTTTCTTTTCATAATTCAGTATCGTGGGTGAATCCGAAAGAGCCGTGATCACAAGCATTGCAATCACAAGCAATGCCAGTGCGGTAATGATTATCTTATACGATAAAGTGTCCTGATCCTTCTTTTTTCTTCTGTTCGGATTTTTTTCTTCACCGGCAGGTACTTCCTGTATTTTCTCATGAATAAACATCTCTACGGGGATCCCGGGAACAGCCTCCCCTATATCGTAAACATGATCTTCAAGATACTGCCTCAGATGCAACAGATATGCAAAGCCTTCGGGAGTGGAGAATACCTCTCCCAAAAGCATCTTGTTATAAAGCGCGTAGACTACCTTCGGTTTGTTGTAATCTATCTGCGCTTCAAGCCTTCTTATCTTTTCAAGCTCATTCGCCGCCTCGCCTGCAGCATCTTCGTCGGGATAGGAATAGTATCCCTGCTCGATACGCTGAGGCAGCGCGTCTTGTTCTTCAACCATTTTATTTGAGTACCTTCTTCAGTTCTTCCATGAATGTGTTGATATCCTTGAATTCCCTGTATACCGAAGCAAAACGCACATATGCAACAGCTTCGAGATCCTTAAGCTTCGCCATTACGATCTCACCTATCACTTCGCTGGGCACTTCCTTCTCTTCCCTCTTGAATACTTCCGTTTCGACCTCATCTACCAGATTGGAGATCTGTTCTGCACTGATAGGTCTCTTGTGGCAGGCACGCAGCACGCCGGCTTCTATCTTCTTCCTGTCGTATGCTTCACGCGCATTGTCTTTCTTTATAACGATGAGCGGTATTGTCTCCACCTTCTCATAAGTTGTGAATCTCTTCGAGCACTCATCACAGACGCGGCGTCTGCGTATGGAAGAATTATCGTCTGCCGGTCTGGAATCAACCACTCTCGTATTTTCATGGCCGCAAAAAGGACATTTCATAATAGGTTCTCCTCCTGAAAAAAATGGCTTTATACACAAAATATGGTAGTATTATACAGGATTTCACAATTTATGTCAACCAGCATCCGAAGTGCCGGCAATAAAAAAAGGACGCCGAAGCGTCCTCTTTAAGTCTTATCTCTGTATCAGTCCTGAGGGCAGTCCTTCATGGAGAAGGTGTATCTGCCGGGATTCTTGGGATCCTTGCCAAGGCATACAACCTTTACCTTGTCTCCTATGTTCACTACCTCTTCGACCTTATCGATACGGCGGTTAGCTATACGTGAGATATGTACCATTCCTTCCTTGCCGGGCGCAAACTCTACAAACGCACCGAACTCCTTGATGCTGACTACCGTACCTTCGAAGATCTGTCCTTCTTCATACTCGGTAACGATGGTCTCTATCATCTTCATAGCATCCTGCATAGCTGCCGGATCGGTACCGCATACGCTTACAGCGCCGTCATCAGTGATATCGATCTTCACGCCGGTACGGGCAATGATCTCATTGATGGTCTTGCCTCTCTGGCCCACAACATCGCCGATCTTCTCGGGATCGATGCTGGTCTGGATGATCTTGGGCGCATACTTGTTGACCTCGGGTCTGGGCTCTGCGATCGCCTTCTTCATGCAGTTCTCCATGATAAAGAGTCTTGCATCACGACATCTTGCGATAGCACCTTCAACTATAGGTCTTGTAAGGCCGTGGATCTTGATATCCATCTGTATAGCCGTAATACCGTCTTTTGTACCTGTTACCTTGAAGTCCATATCTCCGAAGAAATCCTCAAGTCCCTGGATGTCGGTAAGCAGTACGAAATCTTCATCTGTCTCACCTGTTACCAGTCCGCAGGAAATACCCGCAACCATCTTCTTGATGGGAACACCTGCAGCCATCAGTGACATACAGGACGCACAGGTTGAAGCCATTGAAGTGGATCCGTTGGACTCAAAGGTCTCGGATACGCAGCGGATCGCATAAGGGAACTCCTCAGGGCTGGGAAGCACAGGAAGGAGTGCACGCTCAGCGAGTGCTCCGTGACCGATCTCTCTTCTTCCCGGTCCGCGGCTGGGCTTGGTCTCGCCTACGGAGTATGAAGGGAAGTTGTAGTGATGCATATATCTCTTCTCGGTAACGTTATCATCAAGTCCGTCCACCTTCTGAGACTCGGAAAGAGGTGCGAGGGTACATACATCGCAGATCTGAGTCTGTCCTCTGGTGAACATTGAAGAACCGTGAGTGCGGGGGATGAGATCAACCTCTGCTGCAAGAGGTCTGATCTGGGTGATCTCTCTGCCGTCAGGACGCTTGTGATCCTTAAGGATCATCTTACGTACGGTCTTCTTCTCATACTGATAAATAGCCTCTCCGAGGATTGCGAGCCAATCTTCCTTCTCTGCAAATGCCTCCTCGAGTCTGGCAGTGATCTCGCGGATATTCTCTTCTCTAACCTGCTTCTCGTCGGTGAAGACAGCCTTCTCCATCTCCTCGGGAGGAACAAGTCTCTTCATCTCGTCAAAGAGCTCTGCGGGGATCGCACAGCTGGTATACTCATGCTTCTTCTTGCCTTCCTTAGCAACAATATCGTCGATGAAAGCAATGATGGTCTGGTTGACATCATGAGCCTTGTAGATAGCTTCGATCATCTTGGCCTCGGGAACGATATTTGCTCCTGCCTCGATCATGATGACCTTCTCACGGGTGGAAGCAACGGTAAGCTTGAGGTCTCCCTCATTCCACTGCTTCTGTGTGGGGTTAACGATAAGCTCTCCGTTAACAAGTCCCATCTGAGTCATAGCGCAAGGACCGTCAAAAGGAATATCGGAGATGCAGGTCGAGATAGCTGCTCCGAGCATAGCTACGAGCTCGGGACGGCACTCGGGATCAACGCTCATTACCATGTTGTTGAGCGTTACATCGTTGCGGTAATCCTTGGGGAAGAGAGGTCTCATAGGGCGGTCGATAACACGGCTGGTAAGGATAGCATTCTCGCTTGCCTTGCCCTCTCTCTTGTTGAAGCCTCCGGGAATCTTTCCTACGGCATACATCTTCTCCTCATACTCAACGGAAAGAGGGAAGAAATCAATGCCATCCCTGGGCTTGTCGGATGCGGTTGCGGTTGAAAGAACGGTGGTATCACCGTAGTGCATAAATGCGCATCCGTTTGCCTGCTTGCCCACGCGGTCGATATCGACCTTAAGGGTTCTGCCGGCGAGTTGCATTTCATAAGTCCGGTACATAGTTCCTCCTTTGCCCCGAACCTTAAGGCGACTTCCGAAACCACTCAGATACGTATGAAAAGATCATATGCATTTGAGTAATTTCGGTCATCCTTCCGGTCCGGAAATTAATGATTTATAAGTTTTTTAATATGAAAAGAGGGAACCGCGGTCCCGCAGTCCCTCTTTTATTAACTTATTACTTTCTGAGTCCGAGCTTCTCGATAAGTGCTCTGTATCTCTCGATGTCCTTCTCCTTGAGGTAATCAAGAAGTCCGCGTCTCTGTCCTACAAGCTTGAGCATTCCACGTCTGGAGTGGTGATCCTTGGGGTTTGCCTTAAGGTGCTCGGTGAGCTCGCTGATCCTTGCGGTAAGGACTGCCACCTGAACCTCGGGTGATCCGGTGTCGCCGGGAGTACGAGCGTACTCATTCATGATTGCTGTTTTCTTCTCTTTGGTGATCATTTCTTTTCCTCCTATGATCTTAAATATGCCACGCACTGAGAGAGGGTCGGAGTTTCCGTTCCCTAAGTGCGGGTAAACACACACTCGGCTATTATATCACATTTGTTTTTATTGTCAAACGGTCCGGATTTTCTTTTCTTGACAATCTTTACTCACTGATATATATTACATTCACTCGGGGAGCTCTCTCCGATACGGCCGTTCCGGTCGTACTTTTTCCATTTTGTTGTCGCATATGCGGCGTTGCAACAATCAGACCTGTTTTGTATAATGAGAGGAGACAGATTTATGAACGATGACAATTTCACAGGCACCGTCAACCGTACCCGCAAGGATACCATTTTTGCGCTGATGTTCGGCAGACCCGAAAACAGGCATTGGACGCTCGAGTTGTACAATGCCGTCAACGGATCAAACTACACCGATCCGGACGACATCGAGATCAACACTCTCGAAAATGCTCTGTATATGGGTGTTAAAAACGATGTTTCATTCATACTTGATTTTGTGATGAACATCTATGAGCATCAAAGCACCTTTAACCCGAACATGCCGCTCAGACAGTTAGAGTATGCGGCGACATTGTACAGGGAGTATATTTCGAAGAACAGGCTGGATAAATTCAGCAGCAGCCGGCTGACGATACCGCTCCCGAAGCTCATCGTGTTTTACAACGGCAAACAGGATGAGCCGGAAGAGACCATCCTGCACCTGAGCGACCTGTTCCCTGAGCGTCTCAAGGATATACCGGCGGATATCGAAGTCCACAGCAGGATGCTCAACATCAACTATGGGCACAACAAAAAACTGCTCGAGGCATGCGCGCCGTTAAAAGAATATGCATGGGCGGTGGAGACCGAACGAAAATATAACAAAACGATGTCCATAGAGCAGGCAGTCGCAAAAACGCTTGAGGAAATGCCGGACGATTTTGTGATAAAACCCTTTCTAACGGAGAACAGAGATATGTTTACGGATTCTTTTTTGAGTGATTACGACGAAGAACTGCATATTCAGAATGAAAAGGAGCTGAGTTGGAAAGAAGGGGATGCTCATGGACTGAAGCGAGGGCTCGAGCAAGGGTTGGAGAAGGGGCTTAAACAAGGCGCTGCCGAGCGAGAGGCCCTGGCTGCCGAGCTCGCAAAATATAAAGAAAAATTTGGTGAAATATGAGACAGCATCCGCCCCTGGAGATATCTCCCGGGTCGGATTGAATCATAAGTCGACAAGTTTTCCATTCTTTCTGCCACCCTCCGACTTTACGGAAGGAGGGGATGCCAATGACGATATACGAGTTTGTTGCCAAATCCGTTTTATCTTATAAGAATCTCTTCTGACCATCCTCCCTGACAAGAGGATCCCTGACCCACAACGGGTTAAGCTCCGCCGGATCCATCGCCTCGAGTTTCCGGTAATCCACTTTCCCGCTCGGGGTCATCGGCATCCTATCAATTATCCGAACAGCAACTGGAACCATATATGCCGGCAGCTCCTCCCGAGCATAAATCAGTATTTTGTTTTCAATTTCACGCTTATCCGTTTTTTGATTTTTTATACAGTCTTCCGATAAAGTCACATATGCGATTACCACATTAATTCTCTCTTCATCCGCACGGACTATACAACCGCATTCCTTGATGTTGGGCGACTCCAATAAAACCTCTTCGATGTGTTGCGGAAATAGTTTGCATGCCAGATTTCCTTCTCCGCGTGTAATATATATCCGTTTAATCCGCCCTTTTATATATATAAAACCTTCCGAGTCTACAATTCCGAGATCTCCTGTCCTTAACCATTTTTGCCCCCGTTCATCCGTAACGATCACTTCGTTGGTTGCTTTAGTATTTTTCCAATATTCTTCCATCAACAACGGTGTACAAAACCACAATTCTCCGATTTCGTTATATCTGCATTCAGTTCCAGATTCCGGATCCACCACCTTCACAACCGTATCAAGCCAGGGTAATCCAACGCTCTCTGACTTATTCGGAAAAACATTTACAGCGAGAGATGAACACGCTTCTGTCATGCCATATCCATTGCAATAAAACGCTGATGAATGGCTCTTTTCCAGCAGATGGTTTACCTCTTCTATCTGTTGTTCTGTCAAAGCGCCACCACCACCGATGAAATATTTCAGATTTCGTAAATCACGAGGCTTGTGCGTAAGAAGTTCCGGTATAAACGCAGGTCCCGTTATGAATGCATACGGCTTATATTTGAATAACTGCCTTGTCACCTCTTTCGGGTTCAACACTATATTCAATATGAGCTTAACGCCCAACGAAGCATAAATGTGCAGGTGCGTCATTCCTATTCCGATAAAGGGCGGCAAAATAAAAAGCATAGTATCGCCACGTGAAAACTTCACCAATCCGTTCAAATGCTGCAATGCCAAATGATTTATGCTATCGTTACTTAACACTACACCCTTTGGTTCCCCTGTCGTTCCACTGGTATAGATGATAGCTGCCGGAGCCTTAGAATCTGTTGCCTCCATAAATGTATTATCGTTTGTACTGAGTCTGATAAAATCACTATACGAATCAATTTTTTTCGCAAAGTTTTTCGACGCCTTATTCTTAATGCGATAAATCGCTCTGGTTGGCGCAGGCATGGAATCATCCACTTTGAGTAAAACCGTTTGAATTTTTAAACTGCTGACCAGTTCCGCGTATTTGTCGAACACCGCATCTAAAATGAAGAATGCTTTTGATTCTGTACAATCAAGTGTTTGCGACAGTTCTTTTGCTGTAATCGTCGGATAGATGTTATTCGCTATAGCTCCAATACAATTTAATCCATACAAAATATAAATCGTTTCCGGCGTATGCATAGACATGACAGTAACTATATCACCTGATCTTATCCCCATTGATTCCAATGCTTTGGCCGTTGCCTCGACATTCTTAAAAAAATGGCGATAGGTAATTTTCTTATCAAAGTACAAAAAACATACTTCATCTAAATGATCCGAGTTATTATCTCGAAGGAATTGCCATAATGTTTTAGACGGATACTGTATTTCATCTG
>JAIKYA010000051.1 GCA_024683645.1 Lachnospiraceae bacterium | reverse complement strand
CACGATAGCACGTCCCATAGCAACTCGCTGTCTCTGACCACCGGAAAGAGCCTTAGGCTTTCTCTCGAGGTAAGGAACAAGATCGAGGATCTTAGCTGCTTCCTTAACCATCTTATCGATCTCGTCTGAAGGAACCTTACGAAGCTTAAGACCGAATGCCATGTTATCATAAACGGTCATGTGAGGATACAGAGCGTAGTTCTGGAATACCATGGCGATATCTCTGTCCTTGGGCTCTACGTCGTTAACCAGACGGTCACCGATACGGAGCTCACCGGAGCTGATATCCTCCAGACCTGCTATCATACGAAGTGTTGTTGACTTACCGCAGCCGGAAGGACCAACGAAGATGATGAATTCCTGATCTGCGATCTCAAGGTTGAAATCCTTAACAGCTTCGAATCCGTTAGGATAAACCTTGCAGACATTCTTAAGTGAAAGACTTGCCATTTTATCTACCTCCAATTGTTATATAGGAATGCCCTTTGCACCCTGTCTAACAGTATAGAAAATCATCCCGCCGAAATCCATTGACCACCTGCCGAATATTCATTATGTTAATTCGTCAATCTGACAATACTCCGCCGGTCTGTCTGCAGCGCGTTCCGTCATCTCCTGCCGGCCGCTCTCGCTCCATCATGCCCATTTTGCCGCCCCGCCGGCTCTGCTTTGCGCTCCGGCTGACACAGCAGCTGCCAACTCCCGGCTGAATCACTCCGCACTGGAGTCCGGACTTCGCCTTTGAACGCTCCCGGTCTCTCAACATCCCCCTTCCGGGGGAGTTGCACCGCCCGGGAGCAACTGCTCGTTCTCACAAAGTACTACTCGGAACCGCAATGAATTAATACCACCGTTATCGGCGAAATTCATATGTCTTCATCAGCTTAAACTGTATACAATGTCTATCTTATTTCCAAAATAACATAAACTCCGCCTATCGAGCACGAAAAATGGGACATATGGCCGAATTTCGTGTCCGCCAAAAAGTCAGGTTTCTGCTCGCCGACACGAAATCACATAAAAATCGTCATTTTTCGTGTAATGTAAAAATCCCGGAACTTGCCGACAGACACGAAAATCTGACAATCCCTTCATTTCTCGTGTTGAGCGTTTTTTTTGCCCGACACGAAAAATACCTGTCTGAACGGATATTCGTGTCTGATTCAAAAAAACGGAAAAGAACGGTCAACACGAGAATAAGACAAAACCTTCTGTTTTCGTGTCTTTTGCGGAAATCGGTCTATCCGGTGCGACACGAAGATTCCGAAAATGTCCGGGTATTCGTGTCCGATACCGGCTCCGACTCAACATCAGCTCTGATTGGCCGGACATAACCTCTGATCGACTCGACATAAGCTCTGATTATCTCGACATAAATCCTGATCAACCGGACATCAGCTCTGATCGACTCTGTTCAGCTCATTCCAGTCTGCCATATAGATCTCTTCACCGCGATAAAAAGACAGGCACAGATTTCTTGCTTCCCAGCCCATAAGCTTATCCCTGCAGAAAATCTTCTGACGCCCCTGCGCGTCTACCCCTTCAAGTCCTGCTTCGAGATGGAAATAAACCCCGCTTTTATCCTGACATACCTGCATGAAGCTGATCCCGTGTATGGGTTCGGCCGGTGCAAGTACAAAAAATTCTTCTTTTTTCCTGCTGATCCCGGAGAGGGCAGCATCGATATTTCTTTCCAGACTCCTGGCATCGGTAACGGACTGCTCGTTATCCGTAACTCTCAAAGTCCATGAGCCCCTATTCGGCTCCGTTCCCGGCATGTCATATCCGAAGCCGTATACCGGCATTGACGGAGGCGGCAGCTGCGGCATAAATGTCGACACTGCTTCCGGCATAGCCATCACCATATCAGGCTCATTGCTGTCTATCAGATATGTCCGGTAGGACTCCACGAGATCCTTTGCCTGTTTTATTCCCAGATGAGTCCATTCCCTGCACTGCCTGACAGCCGTCATCATGTCTCCGGACCTGATCAGCGCAAGCAGCGCCTCTCTGCGCTCCTTTGAAAGTTTTCCTGCCTCTTCTTTAAGATATAAAGCATATTGACCGGGGTCTGCGCTGAAACTGTCCGTATCCTCTTTAGTACGGAGGGTTTCAGCTCCCATGCCCCTTATCTCATCATCCGTATCGCGTCCAGGCTGTTCTTCGGCTCCGCTCAGATACTTCTTATATGATTCAACTATATCCTTCGCATCCTTCAGACTGCAATCGGTCTGCTTATGGCACATAGTGACCGCCCGGAGTTTTTCTCCCTCATTGATCAGCTTAATTATCTCAGCCTTTTTAGCCGGCATAAGCTTGTCGGCCACACGCTGCAGATGCCTCTCATAGTTGGCCGGATCGGCATAATACTCTTCTCTTTTTTTCTGTGCCGCCTGTTTGGCCGGAGTGATCTGCGCAGTCTGCTTTACGCTTCCGGCCCCGGCTCCTGCGGACGACTTCTTTACAGCCGCGATATTTCCTGTCTGCCGTACCCTGTCCAGATCCTCTCTGAGCATATTCATATCCCAGTCCGGAAGGCCTCTGACGGGGAGTTTTACTTCCGTTCCGTTACCGTCCCTGAAAACGAATACCGTACACCCGGCAGCTTCGCTGTTATATCCCGCATACTGCCTGCACTCGTAGCTTTCGGTGCCGCCTCCCCTGTACTTTACGGTGAGGGCGGCCGAATCAACTGTAAGACTTTCGACAGTACTTCCATCGGGCCGTTTTATGATCATGATCGTAAGGGCCAGGCCGGCAAAAAAAACGATCAATGCTAACGGATACATATGATATCCAACAGAATTGAACGAAATATACATTGCCATATATGGCAGCATAAAGCAGAAAAAGATGGCAGCAGCCACACTAAGGACCACTTTAAATATGGGAATGACCCTCTGGGGATGATATATATGTCTGTTCGAATAAAACTCAGCCGGCTTTGCATCTTCGACACGGAGTCTGAAACGTATCACCGCCACTGCTATAACAGAATAAAACAAAACCGCCGGGATGAAACCGCTCACACCATACAGGAAAATCTGTGCCATATTCTGTATATTCAGATCCATACGCCCCCCACTTTACTTAAACACCTCTTTACTATACTCTGATTATACCTTATCAGCATCCGTACGAAAAGCCGTAAATGGTAATGGATCCGTACCAAAAAATATCTATGACTCAAATATCACTTATCGGCCGTCCGAGTCATATCTTCATCTTTCCTTTTTTGCTTTTTTGACCCAAACATTCTTTTCTGCACTCTTTAAGTCACTGTCTCATCGTTTATTAATTTATGTACCGCTAAATTTTATGACCCACAGTTCCATTTAAGACTTCTCCGGGTCATTTCCAATTTCCAGCTTTGAAAAAAATCTCTGATTTCTATGCCCCACAGGTACACTTTATAAACATATAGGTCATATCCTCCTGATGACCACGAGGATAAAGCCATGACATCCAACGCCATCTGCGCGGCCCGGCAATATCCGGCAAAACTCTTTATATATGCAGTGCAGCCTTTCAGATCTGCTTTTGCATGGGTATATAGATTATGCCGTCTTTTTCGAGCTGTTCATGTGTCTGTACAAAACCCGCAGTCTGATAAAAGCCGACTGCTGACGGCGCGGAGTTGACGGTGATAAGCGGTTCGGCGCTTTTCTCATAGAGGACGTCAATGATCTTGTCAGCTTCGTTGTCGGGAAGATACTGTTCTCTTGTTTCCCCGCCAAGATAAGCACAGAGTACCATTATCAGTGCACGACCGATGCCGTACCCCTGATAGTCCGTGTCAACAAAAAGAAGTGATATATGATTGTTCTCGCGAAAACCGAGTACACCGACGATACGCTCTCCGTCCTTTGCAACGTAGAGCCTGTATCTGCCGAGAAGAAACATTTTTTTCAGATACTGGTCGGTTATGAAATTCAAGAAACTGTCGCAGCCGCATGCAGGATAGTCTTTAGCATCGCACAGACGAAAGACGCGCCAGCAGAGCGCCATGGCATCCTCCCAGTCATCGGAGGTGCCGTGCAGTATGTCTATACGCTTTTTCTCATTTTTACCGGAAATGTCAAAATACATAAGACCGCTCATCCGTTTTTGTCACAGACAACTGTAAGCCGCAGCCTATCATGATCTGACGCCATGCATAATTCGCTTCGCGAATGGCGTCAAATCTCTCCTGTCCTCTTCTTCGGCCAGCAGCCACGCAGCGGTGTGCGTGGCTCTGGATACTACTCTGTCATCCACTTAATTATATAAACACTGTAATTCTCGGTGTTACCGATATTTACGTAATTGGAGCCCTCAAAGCTGCCGGTGACGGGGCGCCAGCGCTCCAGCACAAAGCATTCTATCATATCGGAGTTTGCCGCCTCACAGATCTCCTCAGCGGAAATGGGTTCTTCATTGGTTATCAGCTTAAGGAAGGGATGGGTCAGGTTCCATCTGGCTATGATGGATTCCCGCCCGTAGGCGGTTACAAATTCCGTTGTGTACTGACGGTTGAATTCCACCAGACTCATGGGCAGACCGGTACGCGGCGGATATCCGATCTCATGAGGCTTTTCGACAGCAGTGATGATATCGTATACTTCAAGCGCTTCCTCCGGCAGATGATAGGCATTTTCCGCAGGAGTAAGCGAGCCGTTGAAAAATACCTTCCCTTTTCCGCTGCCGATAAACATAAGGACGGATACAAGAATGATCACCAGAGGCTTTGCCCATTTTTTCTTCATGGATGAACTGAGCTTTACGGTCGCATATGCCACCACTGCCGCATACGGCACCAGCCACAGCTGGCGGTAAAAGATCTCGGTATCAAGGATATAATGGAATGATATCCATGCCGTCACCGGAAAGACTATAAATGCAAGCACTGATACGGGAAGCCAGAACAGAAGAAGCCGCTTTGCTCCCGCTTTTTCACTGACTGCAAGATAGATAAGTGCAACGGCAAACAACAGAAAGAACAGGCTCTTTCCGTTATATTCCGCCAATATTCTTATTACGCTTCTTATAGTATCCATATTACAGCCTTATGTAGATGATCCCCGCAATGAGCAGCGGCACCAGCCCCGCCGCTACGGGCAGTGCCTTTACAAAAGCATATTTAAAACTCTTCTCTTTGATAAGCGTATATAAAAACGCTCCGACGCCTGCCAGCCCCAGCAATATCCCCAGCAGAAATACAGCTGCCGTCGTCGCCAGCACCGATACAAGCGATGTCAGCGCAAGCATTATCGCAGACTTCTTTTCTCCCTTAAATATGTCATAGAGCCAGATGAGTGCCAGAGGCACGCAGATATTCCCGAATACCGCCTTGCCCTGCCAGGTCCTGGTATAGGCAAAGGTCTCCGCCGTAAAGAGTGAAACATTTGAATTTATATACCACAGGCCGATCATGAAGACAAATGCCGGTATGTATTCCTTCTTATCCCGAAGCAGCCTTACTCCCATCAGTATATATACAAAATACATGAGACTTATCAGAAACGGAGCCATGCTGGAATGTGCGATAATCGTCGTATGTATACCGCTGTGTCTTCCGAGCCACGTTATGAACACCGGCAGCGCAGCCATCGCATGTCTTCCGTCAAGCGCTCCGACATATCCCGTGTTCGGATCGCGCAGATACAGATCCCCCGTCTTATCCGCTATCAGCGACTGAGCCACATAATAGGAATCATCGCCGTCCAGATGCTGATGTGACACGAAATAATAAGCCTGCAGTCCCAAAAGCAGAAAAAGAGCCAGCCACATAAGCACCTGCATACGCGGCATATGAACGACAGGCTTTTTTTCCTTCCTGCTTTTTTTCGCAGAGATCAGGACATATACGGCCCGACATACCCCTAGGATCATTGCGGTGAGACAGACCGCGTCATAATGCTTTGTGAGCGTGGTCATGCTCCTCTGGTCGGGGATATCCCTGAGTGCAATGATCTCATAGAGTGTAAGCTGCAGCAGAAGGCCGCAGACGTAGATATGTATCAGTTTAAACAGCAGATGATCCTCCACACCCCCGGGATATTTTCCTTTTACGGAAGGGATAAAGAGCCCTCCCGTAAGCAGCGGTACGGGGATGAGAAGGATCAGTAATTTTATTATCGAATAAACATCAGGCATCAGCAGATCTCTGAACCGGATTCAATATCCTTTTCCGGACTCATCAGTATCACATGGCCTTCACTGTCTTCAGCACAGAGCAGCATGCCCTCGCTTACCACTCCGGCAAGCTTGGCGGGCTTTAAGTTAAGAAGCACCATTACTTTCTTACCCACCATCTCTTCGGCACTGTAATACTGCTTGATGCCGGAAACGATCTGTACGCTGCGGTCACCGATCTTCACCTGTGAGCAGAGCAGTTTCTTCGACTTGGGCACTTCCTCGCATTTTACTATCTCGCCGACAACAAACTGCAGTTTTGCGAAATCATCATATTCGATCTCGGGCTTTGTCTCAACGTGCACACCGCCGGCTGCGGCTCCTATGCCTGCTTTTGCAAGTCTGGCCTCGGCATCAGCCTGAGATATACGGCCTGCCTTTAAGAGATTCTCACAGGCCTTTTTCTCGTGGGCACGGTAGTCATCACGCTGCTTTTCTTCTACCGCAGCTGCTTTCTTGAATATCTCTTCTTTATCAAGTCTTGCAAAAAGGATCTCGGGCTTATCCGTAACTTTGGTCTCCGTGATCAGACCGAACTTATCAAGCGTATCGAAATCCCGAAGCTGTACTCCGAGCTGAGCGCTTATCTTCTGTGCTGTATCCGGCAAAAACGGTGCGAGCAGAGAAGTTGCAATGGTTATGCCCTCTGTCAGGTTATAGAGCACCGTGCGGAGTCTGTCGGCCTTAGCTTCATCCTTGGCCAGTACCCAGGGCTCTGTCTCATCAATATACTTGTTAAGTCTCTTATATACGTTAAATATCTCCGTGAGCGAATCGGCCACATGCAGCGTATCCATGCAGGCCGAAACCTTAGCAGCCGCAGAAGTCACTACGCTCTTCAGCTCCTCATCCACAGCTTCCCTGACGCCGGGATCTTTTACTTCACCGCCGAAGTACTTGTTGCTCATCGCTACGGTACGGTTCACCAGATTGCCCAGAGTGTTCGCCAGATCGCTGTTGGTACGCTCTGTCATAAGTTCCCAGGTGATGGTCCCGTCGTTTTCATAAGGCATCTCGTGAAGCACGAAATAACGTACCGCATCAAGTCCGAAGATATCGATAAGGTCGTCCACATATATAACATTGCCCTTGGACTTGCTCATCTTTTCACCGCCCTGCAGAAGCCAGGGATGTCCGAATACCTGCTTCGGCAGCGGCTCGCCGAGAGCCATCAGGAATATCGGCCAGTATATCGTATGGAATCTGATGATGTCCTTGCCTATAAGATGCAGATCTGCCGGCCAGAATTTCTTATACTGATCGGAACTGTTTCCGTCAGCATCATAACCTATTCCGGTGATATAGTTTGAGAGTGCATCGAGCCATACATAGACCACATGCTTCTCATCAAAATCCACCTGTATGCCCCACTTGAACGAAGTTCTGGATACGCACAGATCCTGCAGTCCTGGAAGCAGGAAGTTGTTCATCATCTCATTCTTCCTGGATACGGGCTGTATGAATTCGGGATGCGTATTGATATGCTCGATCAGTCTGTCGGCATACTTGCTCATCTTGAAGAAATATGCCTCTTCCTTTTCTTCATGTACCGCGCCGCCGCAGACCGGACAGGCCCCGTCCTTAAGCTGTGACTCCGTATAAAATGCCTCGCACTCGGTACAGTACTTGCCTTCATAAGCTCCCTTGTAGATATCGCCCTGATCATAGAACTTTTTGAACATCTTCTTTATCTGGGCTTCATGATCGGCATCCGTGGTCCTGATAAAGCGGTCATAGGAGGTTCCCATCATATCCCACAGTCCTTTGATGGTGCCTGCAGTCATATCCACAAACTCC
Organism: Lachnospiraceae bacterium; assembly: GCA_024683645.1. GTDB lineage: Bacteria > Bacillota > Clostridia > Lachnospirales > Lachnospiraceae > NK4A136. Next base: position 15,225 of record JAIKYA010000051.1, on the reverse strand, counting down.
TTGGGAGTCATGCCTTCCTCTATGGCACGGGTCTCTATCTTCTGACCGTGCTCGTCACTGCCTGTCTGGAAATGCACGTCATAGCCGTCCGCTTTCTTATATCTGGCTATGGCATCCGCAAGTATGATCTCATAGCAGTTTCCAATATGCGGCTTGCCCGAAGTATAGGCGATAGCCGTTGTAATATAATATTTTCCTTTATTCTCCATTCCGATCTGTCCTTCCTTTTAGTATGGCAGCACTGCTGCTTCAGTCTTCCATCATGCTCACGCGTCTTGCATGTCTTTCTTCTCCGGAAAACTCCGTAGTCAGGAAGATCTCTGTCATCTTAAGAGCCATGGCCTCATCCACTTCCATAGCACCTATGGCCAGAACGTTCGAATCATTGTGCAGTCTGGTCATGGTTGCGGTATGCTCGTTATGGCAGAGCGCGCAGCGTATGCCTTTAACCTTGTTTGCAGTGATGGACACGCCTATGCCTGTGGTACATACAACTATGCCCTTATCCGCCTCGCCCGCTGCCACAGCTTTTGCGACAGCTTTTGCAAAAACGGGATAATCGCAGGAATCCTTGGAATAGGTTCCCTTGTCGTCCACTTCATAGGCGTTAGCCATGAGCCATTCTTTTATCTTTTCTTTCAGATCATATCCGCCATGATCCGAACCTATCGCTATCTTCATCTTGTTTCTCCTTTGTCTGTGTTTTTAGTTCAAATGGGTTCAGGCCGCTTCGATCGTACGCCCGTCTGACATTAGTCTTTCAGCATTAACTCTACCGGGCAGTGATCCGAGCCGTATACTTCAGCGTGTATCAGCGATTCCTCTATCCGGTTCTTAAGCTTATCCGATACAATAAAGTAATCTATACGCCAGCCTGCGTTCCTCTCCCTGGCTTTCATGCGGTAAGACCACCAGGAGTAGGCTTCTGTCTTATACGGATACAGATAACGGAAAGAATCGATATATCCGGCCTTTACTATATTGTCGAACTTCGCCCTCTCTTCATCGGTAAAGCCGGCATTCATGTGATTCGTCTTCGGATTCTTTAGGTCTATCTCCTCATGGGCAACGTTTAAATCCCCGCACCAGATCACCGGTTTCTTCTTTTCCAGCTTCTGTACATACTTAAGAAAATCATCTTCCCAGCACATTCGGTAATCCAGACGCTTAAGCCCGTCCTGGGAGTTGGGCACATACACACAGATCAGATAATGATCTTTAAATTCCAGGGTGACCACCCTGCCCTCATGATCATGCTCCTCCACGCCTATTCCATAGCTGACCTTCTCCGGCTTTATCCTTGTAAAAACCGCCGTCCCCGAATAGCCCTTCTTTTCCGCATAGTTCCAGTACTGCTCATATCCGGGCAGCTCCATCTCTATCTGCCCCTCCTGCAGCTTGGTCTCCTGCAGACAGAACACATCCGCATCCAGAGCCTCAAAGGCCTCCATAAAGTTTTTTCCCATAACGGCTCTCAGACCGTTCACATTCCACGATACATATCTCATAGTCGGCATTATACCACAGTCTCCCCAAAAAGCAAAGAAAAACCACGGGGACGGACCTTGTGGTTTTCCGTTCCCCAAAACCACGGGGACGGACCTTGTGGTTTTCCGTTCCCCTGATTTTTTCGGGGCAAATGATCGCTTCAATGCAAGACTGTGTGAGGCCGCCGGTGCTTAACGAACATGAGCCCAACGGGTGAAATGTGAGTTTAGCACCGCTGCGAGCCCGAACCCAAGCGGGAGCGGGTCTTGCAATGAACGATCTTTGCCACGGAACGAAGAAAAAAAACCACGGGGTCCGTCCCCGTGGTTTTCTGCTGTCTTTAAGGGCCGGCCCTTATGCTGTCGACACATGCGCTTCAGGCACAGACCGCGGGCAATTAATTCCTGCGGGCTGTGGCGTGCGGAACAGAAAAACCACGGGGCTGTGGTTTATCACAGTCCCCGTGGTTTTGGTCGCTTGTGCCGGTTTTACAGTTTTTCTTTGATCTGCTCGTAGAGGCCCTTGCCGTCGAGGCGGTACTTAACGAGAAGTGCGCCTGCGCTGCCGCTCTCACCGAATACGTCATTAACGCCGATGCGGCATACCTTTGTGGGGCACTCTTCTGCAAGTACTTCGCAGACTGCTGCACCGAGACCGCCGATCACGCTGTGCTCTTCGGCAGTAAACACCTTGCCGGTCTTCTGAGCGGTCTTAACAAGGATATCCTTATCGATAGGCTTGATCGTGTGAATGTTGATCACGTCTGCCTTGATACCGTCTGCCGCCAGCAGCTCTGCTGCTTCCAGTGCGGAATTAACCATAAGGCCTGTAGCCACGATACTTACATCGCCGCCTTCCTTAAGCTGTATGCCTTTGCCAATCTCAAATTTGTATCCCGGATTGTCGTTAATAACGGGAACGCCTGCGCGTCCGGTCCTTAAGTAAACAGGGCCGTCAAGCTCGCAGGCTGCACGTACTGCTGCCTTGGTCTCAACATCATCGGCAGGGCTGATCACGGTCATGCCGGGGATCACGCGCATAAGAGCGATGTCCTCAAGGCACTGATGGCTCGCGCCGTCCTCACCTACGGTGATACCTGCATGGGTAGCGCCGATCTTAACGTTTAAGTGCGGATATGCTATGGAGTTACGTACCTGCTCATAAGCACGTCCAGAAGCAAACATTGCAAAGGTGGAAGCCCATACGAGCTTGCCGCAGGTAGCCATACCTGCTGCCACTGCCATCATGTTGCCTTCTGCGATACCGCAGTCGATAAAGCGGTCAGGAAAGGCTTTCTTGAACACGCCTGTCTTGGTAGCCGCTGAAAGGTCTGCATCAAGCACGACCATATTGGGATACTCTGCACCTACCTCAGCCAGAGCATTTCCGTAACTTTCTCTCGTTGCTATCTTTTTAACGTCTCCCATTATTTTAACTCCTCCCCTGCTTTTTCAAGTTCCGCCATAGCGGTAGCATATTCATCATCATTAGGTGCCTTGCCGTGCCAGCCTACCTGGCCTTCCATAAAGGATACACCCTTGCCCTTTAAGCTGTGAGCGATAATAGCGGTAGGAGCCCCCTTGGTTTCTTTCGCTTCTTTGAATGCAGCTCTCAGAGCATCAAAATCATGGGCATCCACATTGATCACATGGAATTTGAAAGCCTCAAACTTCTTATCTATGGGAGTGGGATCGTTAACCTCTTCGATGGGTCCGTCTATCTGCAGACCGTTGTTATCAACTATCACTACCAGATTGTCAAGCTTCTTGGCACCTGCGAACATCGCAGCTTCCCAGACCTGACCTTCCTCGATCTCGCCATCGCCGAGCAGTGTATATACCCTGTAGGAAGCGTTGTCGAGCTTGCCTGCCATAGCCATGCCTGCTGCCGCAGAGATGCCCTGTCCGAGTGAACCGGTAGACATATCAACACCTGCAGTGCACTTCAGCGAAGGATGGCCCTGAAGATGTGAACCGAGCTTTCTGAGTGTGAGCAGATCCTCCTTGGGGAAGAATCCTCTTTCAGCCAGGACGGAATAAAGTCCCGGAGCCGTATGTCCTTTTGACAATACGAAACGGTCCCTGTTCGCATCCTTGGGATTCGCGGGATCGATATTCATCTCTTCAAAGTAAAGATAAGTAAAGATATCTGCTGCTGACAGGGATCCTCCCGGATGTCCCGCGCCTGCTGCATGAGTGGACGTTACCACTCCTTTTCTCACTTCATTGGCATGTCTTTTTAATTCAATGTTATCCATAGTACTGTAACTTACCCCCTCTCCTTATATTTTTTGGGAATTAAACTGTAACTGTCCGGGGTCTTAAACGCTTCCGGACATATACAACAAACTTTAGTTATCATACCATACTGCCACATTAAGGTCAAACTCAAAACGCATACAGAATATGCATTTTTTGCTACAGTTTGTAGTATTTCAGATAGCTTTCGATCTCTTCCGGGAGTGTCCCGAACTCATCCTTTATCTTTTTATACCTTGCCGTCAGCAGTTTCAGCTGTCTTGCCGCCAGATTGTTATGTCTGTTTATGAGATCCGCATACATCGGATTCTGCATAAGCCCCTCTCTCCATGCCGCCGAGAAGGGACAGTAGCTGAATAATATCCTCTTGGCCACCCTGTTAAGCCTGGGCTGTCCTTTTGATTCAAAACGCACCCACTGCATGTAATCAAGGATGAAAACATTTTCAAAGCTGCCCTTACAGCTCTGTATCTGGGTCTTGATCTTCTCCTTTGCATCGGACGAAAGCTCACTGTTTTTGCGATAAAACTGCAGGTAATCAAAGTATTCTCCTGTCAGCGATCTGTCGCTGACATCGTTCCAGTGAACACCCTGTATACGTTTGCAGATGGCCCAGCGGAACTCCCCGGCGAGTCTCAGCTGTATGAGTTTCAGATCTTCCATCGAAAATACAGGCAGATACATACGAGCCGGCGTATCACGCCTTACCCCGCTTATCTCCTGCCAGAGTCCGCCGCGCTGTCCTATCACCGGAAGCAGTATCACTTCCGGCATCACTTCCGTAAGTATTGATTCTCTTGAGATCCGGTACTCCGGCTTCTGATACAGTGCCGAGCGGTAAAACAGGGAATAATCGGTCTTCTTGAGTTCTTCCCAGTTCTTTTCAACCTCCTCGGCAGCAACAAACATCCCCTCAAGAGCTCTTGTGACATTATGTTCGGAAAGAAGCGGGCAGAATACAGTCGGTCTGCCTGAGGCGATCTTCATCCCCAGCCTGAAGAAATTATCAAGTTCAAACCGCAGTCTTTCCCGCGGGGATACCAGATACCTCTGCTCCTGTTCTTCCGTTATGAAACCGCCCTGTCTGCGTGTCCTCAGATACGTGGGATAATCCTGATCATATTCATTGCGAGAAGGCTCACGTTCACCCAGGTATACGGCGTGCAGCCAGTCATAAATGGTATACACTCCCGTTCCCGCGCACATCTTCTCAACGGTATCGAGAAGCTTTAAAAGATCCAGGGCATTCTCTTCACCCAGCAGCTCTTCATCCATATAGCCAAAATACAGGAAAAGCCTTATCGGGACGGGCGGCTTCTTCTTTGCTTCAAACGCTGTAACTACTGCATTGTCATACAGATCAAAGAAATACTTTGTGATATCCGTACGTAGCATCCGCACTTTTTCATCCTGCGAATTTTTGTCGTTCAGTTTTTTGTACTCTTCTACCAGTGAGCGGAAACGGTCCTCCTCACCCTCATCCAGACTGGTATAGGCAAGTATCCGGTCCAGGGAATGCTCGAGTACCTTACGCGGATCATCCGCAGTGACCGAAGCGGCAAGCAGTATCTCATCCGCTGCCCCCTGCGAGCTCACGTTATCACAGACTTTTCTCCATAAGGCACTTCTCTCGTCCGTAAGTCCCGGATCGAGCAGGGAAGTGCGTGACAGATTCCTGATATGTTCATTCACCCTTTCATCCATTTCGGCCGAAAGCTCATGATCTTGCACGTCCGTCTTTTTATCGCGGTTGAAAAGATTTATATACAGATCTACCAGATCCGCCGAACTCTTATAGGCTTCTGTCAGCTCATCCGTATAAGCCGTCAGCTGGTCATACAGCCGCTGTACAAGGCTTAAGTGTGCGGCTGCCTCCAGCAGCATTGCCGTGGTAAGAGAAGTATGCAGCCCAAAGAACGCTTTTCTTGCGTCTCTCGGCATTATACCCAGCTGGTCGTAATAGTCTCCGATCCAGTCGGGCAGTTCCGTATCGGGGACGAATCTTTCACTCTCTTCGGCCAGCGGATACGACTGTATCTCCAGCGCATTTGCGTTGCAGAAATCCCTGTATGCGTCATAACCTTCTTTTAAAGCTTTGTGAAAATTATCGGAACGCTTTTTCAGATTGCCGTATCTTCCGAGCATTGAAAGCGTGCTGGACGCCGCAGCCAGAACCAGTTCATCCGCATCCTGTCTGTGTCTGATCACTATGCGGTCCATATCCGAGGTCCTGCCGTAGGCATATTCCTCGAGTTCGCAGTCGGCAGAGACTATATAATCATAACGGTAGCCTTCCCCGGGCTGCTCATACAGCCCCAGTATGGCCGATCCATTTAATTCAATGGAAAAAGACGGCGAAACCGCCGACACACTTCCGAAACATATATATTCAAGTTTTTCCACGGGATCTCCCGCCTTATGCAGAAGAGTCCCGGCCGCGTATCTGCTCTTTTCCATCATAACTTCTCTTTGATCCTGCGCTTGTTTTCATACATGAGCTTATCCGCACGACGTGAAGTATCATTGTCATACTGCCAGCCTATGCGGACGGTCTTTGTATCGTCTGCCCTTGAATAAGGCGTAAAAAAGACGTGAACGGCATGATGACGCCGCTCACGATCAAACAGATCATGGATATGATCCTTATTATCCTGTCAGTATTCCTTTCAGCTCTCATATTGCGTTCAGCCCAGCTGCTCCAGTATAGCCTTTGCTGCGGTCTTGCCCGCTCCCATCGCAAGTATTACGGTAGCTGCTCCAGTCACGGCATCGCCGCCGGCATATACCTTATCCCTGCTTGTCTTCCCGGTCTCCTCCTCTGCTACTATGCAGCGGCGCTTATCCGTATCCAGGCCTTTGGTCGTTGAAGAAATAAGCGGGTTGGGTGAGGTACCCAGTGACATGATCACAGTATCCACATCTATCACAAATTCACTGCCTGCCACTTCCACCGGCCTGCGTCTTCCGCTCTCATCGGGCTCGCCCAGTTCCATGCGTATGCACTTAATGCCTGATACCCAGCCCTTTTCATCCTCTATTATCTCAACCGGATTGGTCAGGAGATCAAAGATGATCCCTTCTTCCTTTGCATGATGTACTTCCTCAACACGGGCAGGAAGTTCAGCCTCGCTTCTTCTGTATACCACATGCACCTCGGCTCCGAGACGCAATGCCGTACGTGCCGCGTCCATGGCAACGTTTCCGCCGCCTACTACCGCAACCCTTTTGCTCTTCATTATGGGTGTGGTCGAAGCGGGATCGAAAGCCTTCATCAGGTTACTTCTGGTCAGGTACTCGTTAGCCGAGAACACACCGTTGGCATTCTCTCCGGGTATGCCCATGAACTTGGGAAGTCCGGCACCCGAGCCGATAAATACCGCATCATAGCCCTCTTCATCAAAGAGCTCATCTATAGTAATGGATTTGCCTATGATCACATCGGTATTGATCTTAACACCGAGACTTTTTACATTCTCTATCTCTTTTTCAACAACGGCTTCCTTGGGAAGACGGAATTCGGGTATACCGTATACCAGCACGCCGCCTGCCTTATGAAGTGCTTCATATATCGTAACATCCACACCTGCCCTGGCAAGGTCTCCCGCACAGGTAAGTCCCGCGGGGCCGGAGCCGATTACTGCAACATTTTTACCCTTCTTTTCTTTTGCGGGTTCGGGTTTGATCCCGTTGTCTCTTGCCCAGTCCGCAACGAAACGCTCCAGCTTTCCGATAGATACCGCTTCACCCTTTATACCTCTTATACACTGGCCTTCACACTGGCTCTCCTGGGGACATACACGTCCGCAGACTGCGGGGAGCGCTGAAGACTCGCTGATGATTCTGTATGCTTCCTCCATGTTACCGTCTTTGACCTGAGCGATAAAAGCAGGTATGTTTATAGCTACGGGACAGCCCTGTATACATCTCGCATTCTTGCAGTTTAAGCAGCGGGAAGCTTCCGCCATGGCTTCTTCCCGGTTATAACCCAGGCATACTTCCTTAAAATTCTTTGCCCTCTCGGCGGGATCCTGTTCACGGACAGGCACCTTTTTCATTACATCCACTTCCATCACCCGAGTGCCTCCTTCGCTTTTGCTTCTGCATCGCGATACATTGCAGACCTTCTCATGGCTTCGTCAAAATCAACCTGATGTCCGTCAAATTCCGGTCCATCAACGCAGGCAAATTTCGTCTTGCCCTCAACCGAGCAGCGGCACGCACCGCACATGCCCGTACCGTCTACCATTATGGGGTTCATTGAGACTATGGTATGTATACCAAGCTTTTTGGTAAGCTGGCACACAAACTTCATCATTATCATGGGACCTATGCATACGCAGTGGTCATACTCTTTTCCTTCTGCCGTTACCAGATCCTCGAGACATTTTGTGACCATGCCCGTACGTCCGTATGAACCGTCATCCGTAGTGATATAGAGATTGTCGGTCACAGACTTAAACTCTTCCTCCATGATCAGTATATCTTTTGTCTTTGCACCGATGATAACATCGGCGCCCACGCCGTGTTCTTTAAGCCACTTGACCTGTGGATAGACCGGTGCCGTTCCCAGTCCGCCCGCTACAAACACTATCTTCTTTTTCTTTACTTCCTCTATGTCATCCGTTACCAGATCGGAAGGCTGGCCTAAGGGTCCCACAAAATCAGCGAGCATGTCGCCTGCCTTCATTTTGCTCAGTATCTCCGTGCCTGCGCCTATCTTCTGTACGACTATGGTAACGTAGCCTTTTTCCCTGTCATAATCGCATATCGTGAGAGGTATCCTCTCAGCCTCGTCGTTGCTCCTGATGATTATGAACTGGCCCGGCTGACAGGACCTTGCAACCATCGGAGCCTCCACTACCATCTTAAAGATGATGGGATTTAAATACTCCATTTCTACTATCTTAAACATCTTCTTTTCTTTCCTCCCGGAACAGTTTCAGTTCCTTAAAACTGCGGAGGCAGTATACCTCCGCAGCAATACTTAACACATATTTTTAACCGAAATATCTCTTGAGCAGGCCAGCAAAAGCTTTCCCGTGTCTTGCTTCATCACGTCCGATCTCATGAACGGCATCATGGATCGCATCAAGGTTAAGCTCTTTTGCTCTCTTTGCAAGGTCGGCACGGCCCTGGGTTGCGCCGTATTCCGCATCCGCCCGAAGCTCCAGGTTCTTCTTGGTAGAGTCGGTGAGCACTTCACCGAGAAGCTCTGCAAACTGTGCCGCATGCATAGCCTCTTCCCACGCTGCCTTCTCATAAAAAGCACCGATCTCGGGATATCCTTCGCGGATGGCTACTCTTGACATGGCAAGATACATACCCACTTCCTTGCACTCGCCGTCAAACATGTTGCGAAGTCCTTCAAGTACGTCTTCGGGTGCGCCCTGCGCCACTCCGAGAACATGCTCGCATGCCCATACCTTTTCACCTTCCTGAGCCTTGAATTTCTCAGCGGGTGCTTTACATACAGGGCATTCTGCGGGAGGATTGTCTCCCTCATGGATGTAACCGCATACCGTACATACAAACTTCATACCGTACCTCCTTATATTTTTGATTTTGCTATAGCCTGCACTTAAAGCTATTTGTCTATTTTATTATGAATCGCCCCTACCGTCAAGCGTGACTTGTCTCCCGTGCTTATGGGCAGTGCCTTCTTTGAAGGGCGCGGCTTCTTTATGTTTTTGAGCACTGCATGTCCGTCCTTCAGGTCAAGCATGGCCTCCCCGCCGTTCTTAAGCTCACCGAAGAGAAGTTCAGATACGAACAGCGGCTTTATCTCGCTGTCGATCACCCTCTCTATCTCCCTGGCGCCATATTCTCTGGTAATGCCCCTGTTCATTATATGCTCGAGCGCGGTCTTGCTGACATGGAGCTTCACCTTCCTGTTCCCGAGCAGCCGTTCCAGCTCATGAATCTTTTTCTCAGTTATCTGCTCTGCCATCCTTCTGCTCATATGGTTAAAGCTGACTATGGCGCTTAAGCGGTTGCGGAACTCGGGCGAAAAGACCCGCTTTACTTCCTCCATCATCACTGAATCATTAAAGGCTGCCGCCCCGAAACCGATGGATTGTCTTCCTATCATCCTCGCTCCCGCATTCGAAGTCATGATTATTATCACGTTCTTGAAATCGGCCTTCTGTCCGCGGTTATCCGTAAGCGAAGCATAATCCAGCACCTGCAGGAGCACGTTAAAGATGTCGGGATGAGCTTTTTCAATCTCATCAAGAAGGAGCACACAATGCGGTGTCTTTCTGATCGCATCCGTGAGCAAACCGCCGTCCTCATATCCCACATAGCCGGCCGGTGAACCTATCAGCTTTGAAACAGTGTGTTTCTCGGCATACTCACTCATATCGAAACGCACAAATTCTATCCCCAGCTGCTTAGCCAGTACTTTTGCCACTTCCGTCTTGCCCACGCCTGTAGGACCGACAAAGAGGAAGCCCGCAATGGGTTTGCCTTCAGCAAGCAGCCCCGCCCTCGACATGCATATTGCATCCACGATCCTGCGTACGGCTTCATCCTGTCCGTATATCTCAGCAGTTATGCGCTTATAGAGATCCCTGAGCTTATCGGTCTCGGACTGCCCGGCCGTGATCGCGGGGATCCTGCCGGTCTCTGCCAATACGGTCTCTATTATATCCTTTCCGACTGTCTGGCTTTTCTTATCTTCTATCGGATGCATGCGGCGGTATGCCCCTGCCTCGTCCAAAAGATCTATTGCCTTGTCCGGCAGAAAACGTGAAGCTATATAATTCCTGCTCAGTGTCACTGCGTGTTCCATCACGCCTTTGGCATACTTTACACCGTGAAACTTCTCATAGCTCTTTCTCAGGCCCTCTAGTATCCTGACAGCTTCTTCCTCACCGGGTTCTTTTATATCCACATTCTGGAATCGTCTGGTCAGGGTTGAATTCTTTGCAAAACTGCGCTTGTACTCATCGTAGGTGGTGGCTCCGATAAAGCGTATCCTTCCTCCCTCGAGATAAGGCTTCAGCATATTCGAGGCGTCCATTCCGCCTCCTCCCATGGAGCCCGCTCCGACAAGAGTGTGTATCTCGTCCACAAAAACTATGGGGTCTTCGAGCTCTTCCAGCGCGTCGCAGATATCCATCACCCTCTTTTCAAAATCTCCCCGGTACTGTGTTCCTGCCACTACCTCGGCCAGATCGAGTCCGTAGATCTTTGCGCCTTTTAATGTATCGGGCACTTCGCCTTTGTTTATCCTATCTGCGAGTCCGTAGATCACGCTGGTCTTGCCCACTCCGGGCTCTCCTACGAGCAGCGGATTGTTCTTCTCTTTTCTGAGCAGTATCCTTATGATCCTGTCCAGTTCCTTTTCACGCCCGATCAGCGGATTGTGATATTCCACCTCTTCGTTTATGAGGCTTGCATATTCCAGCACAAAGTTCTCTGCAGACTCCGCGTCATCGTACTCTTCCTCGGGCATGCCGTTCTCTTCAAGATAGGAGAGGGTGGAGATAAAATCCTTAATGCTGCCCACCTCTTTTTCAAGAAAATATGCGGCAAAGGACTCGTTAAGCTGTGATATCCCGTATATGAGATGTGTCAGCGTAACCGAGGCTGCCCCCTGTTTTTCCGCCCTCTCCATTGCCGTCTCCACTGCAGAAGCGAAAGCATCGGATACCATCTCGGTCATATCCGGGGTATTCTTTCCATCGGATTTCCGCTTGGGTATCACCGTATCCATGAATTCCTCCAGATCTTCCCCAAGCAGCTCCGGGTCTCCTCCCGCCAGGTGGATGGCATGCTTAAAAATCGGCTGCTCAAGTGCCGCATTCAGCATATGCTCCGGAGTAAGGAGCTCACTGTTCATCTTCAGCGCCATAAATACCGCAAGCTGCATTACTTTCTCAGCTGTTTCGTTAAATTGCATCATCTTATCCTTTCCCATGTTCCCTCATTCCGCTTCAACCTTAAGATCAAAGGGATATCCTGCCTTTCTGGCCAGTTCGATACACTTTCTCTTTTTTGTGACTGCTATGTCATACGGATAACGTGCTATCACGGCCTTTCCCTCGTTATGAACCTTAAGCATGGTATCTACCGCAGCTCCGTGCTCATAACCGAAATGCTCGACGAGCAGCATTACCACAAAATCCATCGGCGTCACATCATCATTCAGCATTATCACCTTATAGAATGAAGGTTCTTTTAACTTATATTTTACTCTGACTCCCCGTTCAGAGGATTTCTTAGTCTTTCCGGCCATTTTTACCCCTCATAAAAACAAAATGTCCTCATTTCCAAGGACACTTGCCGATACAGTCTGATCATTGTGATCTTAATGTTCATTCACTGTCCGCATCATCGACCACCGAGGCAATGCTGCTCACCACACTGCTTACCACACTCACTACCACCGATATGATGATTATCAGGCCTCCGCCCAATACCGTAAATAATACTCCGAATTCTTCGTTGGACATTTCAGTTCTTCTCCGTTTTTGTTAATATGGATCCTAAAAATCTTACCACAATATGATCAGATATTCAATCCCTTTGCCATATCACAGCCCATAGCCAGGTTCATGCACTGGACTGCGGCACCCGAAGCACCTTTTCCGAGGTTGTCAAATCTCGAAGCGACCATAAGCCGTTCCTCATTACCGCTGACAATTATCTCCATACCGTCATAACCCGCACAGGCATCAGAGAAAAGCGCTCCTCCCGCTTCCGCCTCAGTTCCGAAGGGAAGCACGTTCAAAAACTTCTTCCCCTTATAAAAGCCGGCAAAGAAATCCCTGAGTTCTTCAGGCTTCATCCGCTTTTTCATAAGTCCTGCGTGCAGCGGAAACTGTACTATCATGCCGCTGTGATAGTTGGTCGTCAGCGGCGAAAACAGCGGTTCCCCGGAAAGCCCGCTTATCTTCTTCATTTCCTTCAGATGCTTGTGGCTCTGCCCCCAAGCATACATCCTCGCCGAATCGAATTTCTTATCCCTGCCCTCTTCCTCATAAGCCGCGATCAGCTTCTTTCCGCCTCCGCTGTAGCCGGATACGGCAAACACTGCCGCGGGATAGTCAGCAGGGATGATCCCTTCCGATATCAAAGGATATGCCAGTGCGATAAAACCGGAAGCATAACATCCCGGTACCGCTATACGTTTGCTGTTCTTTATCTTTTCCTCATGCGCTTCCGACAGTTCGGGAAAACCGTAGGCCCAGTCCTCAAGAGTCCTGTGCGCCGTCGAGGCATCTATGATCACGGTGTCCGGATTCTCGCAGAGGCTGACAGCCTCGATGGCCGCAGCATCCGGAAGGCAGAGGAAAGTGATGTCGGAAGCATTTATAAATTTCCTTATCTCATCACTGTCCTTACGTTTTTCAGGATCGATCTTCAGTATCTCTATATCATCCCTGAGTGAAAGACGCTCGTTTATGCGCAGCCCCGTTGTCCCTTCACTTCCGTCCACAAATATCTTTTTCATCATTTTTCTCCCGTAGCTCCCGTGTAAAGCTGGTAATACTTGCCCTTTTCTTCCATCAGTTCCTCATGATTTCCTCTCTCTATGATGCGTCCCTGTTCCAGCACCATAATGCAGTCGGAATTCCTGACGGTTGACAGCCTGTGCGCTATGACAAAGGTTGTACGTCCCTTCATAAGCGCATCCATCCCTTCAGCCACCAGCTTCTCCGTACGCGTATCTATCGAGGACGTAGCCTCGTCAAGTATCAGCACCGGAGGATCTGCGATGGCCGCACGCGCTATGGCGAGCAGCTGTCTCTGTCCCTGCGAGAGAGAGGCACCGTTTCCGGTCAGCACCGTATCGTAACCATCCGGAAGCCTTGTGATAAAACCATGGGCATTAGCCAGCTTCGCTGCATCCTCAACCTCTTTGTCCGTAGCATCCAGCCTTCCGTAGCGTATATTCTCACGTACCGTTCCGGTAAAGAGATTGGTCTCCTGCAGTACTATGCCGAGAGATCTTCTCAGATCGTCCTTCTTTATCTTGTTGATATTGATACCGTCGTATCTTATCTTTCCGTCCTGAATGTCATAGAAGCGGTTGAGCAGATTGGTGATTGTGGTCTTGCCGGCTCCCGTGGAACCTACGAAAGCTATCTTCTGCCCGGGTTTTGCAAAGAGCTTGATATCATGCAATACCATCTTTTCATCCGTATAGCCGAAATCAACCCCGTCCATTACCACATCACCCTCGAGTTTCTTATAGGTGGTAGTATCATCTGCCTTATGATAATGCTTCCAGGCCCAGAGTCCGGTACGTTTTTCGCTCTCCCGAAGCTCGCCGCCCTCTTCCGTAGCATTTACGAGCATTACATAGCCTTCATCCGCCTCCGGCTTCTCATCGAGCAGTTTGAATATCCTGTCAGCGCCCGCCAGTGCCATCACTATGGAATTAAACTGCTGGCTTATCTGGTTCACGGGCATATTGAAACTCTTATTGAAGGTAAGGAAACTTGCAAGCTCGCCCACTGTAAGGTGAAGCATACTGCCTTCCGCCGTTCCCAATGCAAGGAAACCACCCACCACCGCGCAGAGCACATAACTCAGATTTCCCAGCTGTGCATTGATGGGACCGAGTATGTTCACATACGCATTTGCCCTGTTGGCACTTACAAAGAGTTCATTATTCAGTTCGTTGAACTTTTCTATATTGGCCTTCTCGTGATTGAATACCTTCACGACCTTCTGGCCTTCCATAGTCTCTTCTATGAAACCGTTTATCTCACCGAGCCGCTTCTGCTGTTCCATGAAATATCTGGAACTGCCGCCTGCAACCTTTCCGGTGGTAAACATCATCAACACTACCATTACCATGGTCACCCCGAAAAGTGCGGGGCTCAGCACTATCATACTGACGGTGACACTGATTATGGTGATCGCGGAATTCATCAGCTGCGGCATACTCTGTGATACCATCTGCCTGAGGGTATCGATATCATTGGTGTAGATCGACATTATATCCCCGTGTGCATGGGTATCAAAATACTTTATGGGCAGCTTCTCCATCTTTTCGAAGAGCTCCAGCCTCATCTTCTTAAGCGTTCCCTGGGCTACATACACCATCAGCTTATTCTGTACAAAAACAGCTGCTATACCTATGGCATAGATACAGGCCATCTTAAGTATCGCATGAAGGAGCGGAGTAAAATCCGGATCGCTGACGAGCAGCAGCGGTTTGATATAGTCATCGATCAGTGTCTTTAAAAAGAGCGTGCCCCTGACTGAAGTAAAGACCGTCGTGAAAATGCAGGCTGCCACCAGTATCATATGTACGCCGTAATCCCTGAAAACATAAGAAAAAACTCTCGCGAATATCTTTCCCGGGTTTTCAAGCTTAGGCCTGGGCCCCATCATGCGGCCTCCCGGCCCGCGTCCCATTTTTACCTGTTTCGTCTCAGCCATTTATCTTCCTTTTATCCTACCTGGGTTCATCGAAATCGGCATTGCCGCCGGTCTGCGATTCGTAAACTTCCCTGTATATCTC
>JAIKYA010000040.1 GCA_024683645.1 Lachnospiraceae bacterium | reverse complement strand
GTGACTTTCGTCACCCCTTTTACTTTTCTTATCTTAAGTATCTCATCAGGCTGTTTACGCTTCCGCCTACATATCCGAGGGCATCCACATACCATTTGCCGTTAACCTTTACTACATTAAATTCCACATCTTCCATCTCATCGTCATCATCGCTGCCCTTGATGGTGATGTCTGCCTTTATCTTGTAAGCGGCGCTTACTTTGAATTTCTTGAGCTTGTCAAGGAACTTCTTGGTGCTCTTCTGAAGCTTCTTGATATCGCCTGAGCTCAGATCCATATCTTCATCTTCAAGAGAATCTGCGATCGAATCCCAGGTGTCGTCATCATCGAGCTCAAGCTCATCAAGCGTATCGTAGATATTCTCATAGTTCTCTTCGATATCCGCTATCTTGCTCTTGCTCATCTTCTTTGCCGAGGTGATCTTGCAGCTGACCTTTACACGGCTGCCGTACTGATCTTCAAGGCTGTCAAAAGCTTCATCAAACGTATCATCGATCTTGTCCTGTACATCACTCCAGCCGTCTTTCTTCTTTGCTATGTTCATCACATCGGCCAGATATGAAAGTGCGAAGTCGGGGAGAACAGCGGAAGCATAGGATGCAACGTTTTTGGAATGCTTGTTCACGTTGTTTACCAGTGTGTTGATGGGGCTCTTGTAGCTCTTACCGAAAAGAAGTATGAGCAGCAGGACCACAACAACGGCTGCGGCAACGAGAACAGGTATGGGCAGTTTCTTAAGGCCCGGAGCAGGAACTATCGGAGCGCCTGTCTCGGGATCAAAAGCAGCACCTTCAATACCGCCTGCAGGAGTCTGTACAAATGCAGCCTGGGGATTCGGAGCGGTTTCAAATGAAGCTGTATCCGTTGCAGGAGCACTCGGGGACTGATCCTGGGCAGGAGCAGAAGCTGCAGGAGCCTCAGATGCCTCAGAAACCTTATCAGCCGCAGGCGTTTCAGCTGCGGGAGCCTCTGTAGCGGGAGTTTCGGCTGCGCCTTCGGTAACGGGAGCTACATCCGCAAGGGGAGTTCCGCATTCAGCGCAGAAACTGCTGTCATCAGCGTTCTTCGTATTGCAGTTAGGACAAATCTTCATGGCTTTTTCCTTTCTTAAAAACATGGAATGTTTTAAATTACATACATCAGTGAAAGTATACTATATTTGCGGTTTTATGTCAAATGGACACGTCTCCTGTCTGGCAGTGGGTTAAGATGAATCCGGCGAATGCATCGTGGTCGTTGTCGAGCTCGCAGACGATGTCTGCGGCGGCTTTGACTTCGGCAGTGGCGTTGGCGGGGGCTATGCCGCAGCCGGCGGCTTTGAGCATGGAGATGTCGTTTTGTTCGTCTCCGGCGGCAAAGGTGTTTTCGATGCCGATGTTCAGGATTTCGGCAAGGGCGGTGAGTGCAGCGCCTTTCCCGGCCTGAGAGGGGAAGATCTCCATATACCAGGGATTGGACATGAGGCAGCAAAGGCGGCCGCCTGTTTTTTCTCTTATCTTATCGGCCAGCAGAGCCTGCCGTCCCGTTGTGTCCAGGTCTATGCATATCATCTTGCAGCTTTCTTTCTCTATGCCGTCAGTAAGAGGAGAGGAGACCCTGTAGGGAAGCTTCACCACGCGTGTATAGAATTGCAGCTCCCTGCCGTCCAGGGGCGTGACTATATGAGTGTCATCATAGTAATGAACGTAAAGTCCGAGTCCGGCAGCCTCGCGTGCGACCAGCATCATATCCTCTATGGATACGGTATATTTAAGAAGGGGCGTCTCTTCTCCGTACCTCCTGATATAACAGCCGTTGAAAGCGACGGCGTAGGGGGAGAAGCCTTCGAGGTTCAGCTCGCGGATGACCTGCGTGATGCTTACCATGGGCCGTCCCGAAGAAATAGCCATAAAATATCCCGCAGCATGCCACGCTTCAAGCGCGGCATAGGTTGCGGGAGTTATCTTCTTTTCAGAGTTTAAGAGAGTGCCGTCGAGATCAAAAAAGAAAAGCTTCGCAGCGCTCATCAGTCTTCTTCTTCCTCCTCTTCGGCCTGGGCCTGGTAGATAGTACGCTTCCTTGCCATCTCATCATTAGCCATGTATTCGTCGTAGGTCGTTACCTTATCGATCATCGTGCCGTCGGGCATGAACTCGATTATGCGGTTTGCCGAAGTCTGCACGAACTGGTGATCATGGCAGGAGAAAAGCACCACGCCGGGGAATTTGATCACGCCGTTGTTCAGTGCGGTGATTGCTTCCATGTCCAGGTGGTTGGTGGGCTCATCGAAGATAAGGCAGTTGGCACCGCTTATCATCATCTTCGAAAGAAGGCAGCGTACCTTCTCACCACCGGAGAGTACCTTGACTTTTTTGACACCGTCTTCGCCGGGGAAGAGCATGCGTCCGAGGAAACCGCGGACATAGGTGACATCCTTGACCGGAGAGTAGCCCATCAGCCAGTCTGTAATGGTGTAGTCGTTGTTGAATTCTTCGGTGTTGTCCTTGGGGAAATATGCGAGGGAAGTGGTCACACCCCATTTATAAGTACCGGAATCGGGCTCCATTTCGCCTGCAAGTATCTTAAAGAGAGCGGTCTTGGCCTGCTCATTGCTTCCTATAAAAGCTATCTTGTCATCATGTCCCATCGTGAAGCTGACATGGTTTAAGAGAGGCTGTCCGTCCGGACCGTTGTAGCACAGATCCTCGACAAACAGCACTTCGTTGCCGATCTCGCGGTCAGGCTTGAAATCGATATAGGGATACTTGCGGCTGGATGGCTTGATCTCATCCAGCTGTATCTTTTCAAGGGCTCTCTTTCTTGAAGTTGCCTGCTTTGATTTTGAAGCGTTGGCGGAGAAGCGGGAGATGAACTCCTGCAGTTCCTTGATCTTTTCTTCTTTCTTCTTGTTGGCTTCCTTCATCTGGCGGATCATGAGCTGGCTGGATTCATACCAGAAATCATAATTGCCTGCGTAAAGCTGTATCTTGCCGTAGTCGATATCCGCAGTAGCCGTGCACACCTTGTTTAAGAAGTAACGGTCATGGGATACGACGATGACGGTATTTTCAAAATTGATGAGAAATTCTTCCAGCCATTCAACGGCATCCAGATCGAGGTGGTTGGTAGGCTCGTCGAGGAGCAGTATGTCGGGATTGCCGAAAAGTGCTCTCGCAAGCAGTACCTTCACCTTTGAATTACCGTCCAGGTCCTTCATCAGGCTGTAATGCATTTCCGTTTCTATGCCGAGTCCGTTTAAAAGGGTAGCGGCATCGCTCTCGGCTTCCCAACCGTTCATTTCGGCGAATTCGGTTTCCAGCTCGCTGGCACGTATACCGTCTTCATCGGAAAAATCTTCCTTGGCGTAGATGGCTTCCTTTTCCTTCATTATGTCATAGAGACGCTGGTTTCCCATTATAACGGTATCGAGCACCGTATATTCATCGTATTTGAAGTGATCCTGCTCGAGCACACTCATACGCTGCCCGGGAGTGATGCTTATCTCTCCGTTGGTCGTATCGAGCTCACCCGAGAGTATCTTCAGAAAAGTTGATTTTCCTGCGCCGTTGGCCCCGATAAGGCCATAACAATTACCCTCCGTGAATTTAATGTTGACATCTTCGAAGAGTGCCTTCTTGCCAACACGGTAGGTCACATTATTTGCTGCTATCATTTTTTTATTTCTCCTTGATTATTCCTGAGGAGGTGTTTCCTCAAGTTTGACAACGACCTGATTTTTGCCGTGTTTTTTACCGTAATAAAGCTTGTCATCCGCCTGCTGTATCAGATGTTCCAGCTTGTAGCCGGGAATGGATTCAGCTATACCGAAGGTCATTGTAACATGTATTTCCTGATTGTCAAAGGCAACAGCCATGGCTTCGATCCGGCTCCTGATGCGCTCGGCTGCAAGAGCCGCGGTCTCCAGCGGATCGTTGACAAGAATGAGTATTTCCTCACCGCCCCAGCGGCATACGGAATCTTCGCTGCGCACGCTGTTTAAGATGGTAGCGGCAACTGAGGTAAGCACCAGGTCGCCGGCATCATGACCGTAGGTGTCGTTTACGTGTTTGAAATCATCGATATCACCGATTATCATGGTGAAGCGTTTGCCGGTCTTTTTTAGCAGTTCCATACGCTGATCCATGATCTTGTTCATGATGCGCCTGTTGTAAAGATGCGTGAGCGGATCCTTGTTGGCGAGCTCGTCGAGCTGTTCGTTCTGCGCGGTAAGTGCCAGGTTCTTGCTCTTTATCTCCCATACGAAAAGATAGGAGAAGACCACCATGACCGCAAAAGTGATCGCTATGTTCACAACATGGAAAACGGTGATCCAGGCAGCAGCCTTCCCGGAATAAATATATGCGGGGGGCAGATACTTCATCACGATATAACCGATATAGTATACCAGCAGTATCATTATGGAAAGGGCAAGCGGCATCACGTGTCTGTGTTTGTTCTGTGTGATATAGGTAAAATAGAAGGATGCCGAGATGGCACAGAACAGATAGGCATAAAAGCCCGCATCCCAGCCGAGCAGGAGAGTGGTGATAAATTCCAGCACGATGACCTCGGTCAGGCACACTATAAGAGTAAGAAGATAGTTCTCCTTCTCTACCAGCGGAAGTATGATCGTGATATAGAAACATCCGACTATGGCAGTCACAAGGCCCAGGATGACCTGGCCGGACAGACACTGAAGGACCCCGAGCAGTATATGTATCGCAGCGAATGAAATAATCGAATAACGATAAATAAGCTTGGGCCCGAAAAAGCTGTTTCCTTTGATCAGTTCACCGACATAATGTCTGAAATTGCTCAAATGGCTTCCTCCTAGCTGAATGACTCTGATTTACGTGTACATTATAACAGAAATGCTTTCTTATGTAAAGGCAGGTGCCATGCGGGACAGGATTGAAAATGCATTTGTGTATGAAAATAAGAGCAAACAAGAGAAAAACAGAGAATAAGAGAGTATATAAGCGGTATTTTCCTGATTTCGGTATTTGCAATATCATGAGAAAAAAAATATAGTAACACATGTAGTTAGCACTCGAGCCAAATGAGTGCTAACAAGCGGGAGGCCGCAAGGCCGTGACAGATAAAAGACATATAAAACCAAAGGAGGCGTTTTGTCATGAAATTAGTTCCGTTAGGCGACAGAGTAGTTCTTAAACAGCTTGTTGCGGAGGAAACCACTAAGTCAGGGATAGTTCTTCCCGGCCAGAACAAGGAAAAACCCCAGCAGGCAAAAGTAATAGCAGTCGGACCCGGCACCGAAGAAGTAAAGATGGAAGTAAAGAAGGGTGATGAGGTCATCTATTCCAAGTATTCGGGAACAGAAGTCAAGATAGAGGATGAGGAATACATCATCGTAAAGCAGAGCGATATACTCGCAGTTATCAAGTAATCAATTTACCAGGAGGAAAATAAAATGGCTAAAGAGATCAAATACGGCGCAGAAGCGCGTGCGGCTTTAGAGGCCGGTGTAAATAAGCTTGCCGATACCGTCAGAGTGACGCTCGGCCCCAAGGGAAGGAACGTAGTACTGGACAAGACCTACGGAACACCCCTTATCACCAACGATGGTGTGACCATCGCAAAAGAGATCGAGCTTGAGGATGCATTCGAGAACATGGGTGCACAGCTTGTCAAGGAAGTTGCGACCAAGACCAACGATGCAGCCGGTGACGGTACCACGACCGCAACCGTACTCGCTCAGGCTATGGTAAATGAAGGAATGAAGAACCTGGCAGCAGGTGCCAATCCCATCATCATGAGAAAGGGTATGAAGCAGGCTACAGATTGCGCAGTTGAGGCCATCAAGAAGATGAGCACCAAGGTTAAGGGCAAAGACCAGATAGCAAGAGTTGCAGCTATCTCTGCAGGTGACGACGAAGTAGGAAACATGGTAGCAGATGCTATGGAGAAGGTTTCCGATAAGGGCGTTATCACAATAGAAGAGTCCAAGACAATGAAGACAGAGCTGGACGTTGTCGAAGGTATGCAGTTTGACCGCGGCTATATCTCAGCTTACATGTGCACGGATATGGACAAGATGGAGGCTACTCTTGACGATCCTTACATCCTGATCACCGACAAGAAGATCAGCAACATCCAGGAGATCCTGCCTATCCTCGAGCAGGTGGTACAGAGCGGTGCAAGACTGCTCATCATCGCTGAGGATGTTGAGGGCGAAGCTCTTACAACGCTTATCGTCAACAAGCTGAGAGGAACCTTCAACGTAGTTGCAGTCAAGGCTCCCGGCTACGGCGACAGAAGAAAAGCTATGCTGCAGGATATTGCGATCCTTACAGGCGGCGAGGTTATCAGCGATGAGCTCGGCCTTGATCTCAAGGAAGTTAAGATGGAGCAGCTCGGCCGTGCCAAATCCGTTAAGGTTCAGAAAGAGAACACCATCATCGTTGACGGCGCAGGCAAAGCAAAAGCCATCAAGGACAGAGTATCCCAGATACAGCATCAGATCGACGAGACTACTTCCGATTTCGATAAGGAAAAACTGCAGGAGCGTCTTGCAAAGCTTTCCGGCGGCGTAGCAGTCATCCGCGTAGGTGCAGCTACCGAGACAGAGATGAAGGAAGCAAAGCTCCGTATGGAAGATGCTCTCAACGCTACAAGAGCAGCCGTTGAAGAAGGCGTTATCGCCGGCGGAGGATCAGCATACATCCACGCTGCAAAGCAGGTTGCAAAGCTTGCTGACAGCCTCGAAGGCGACATCAAGACAGGTGCCAACATCGTGCTCAAGGCTCTGGAAGCTCCTCTTTCACACATCGCTTCCAACGCAGGTCTTGAAGGCAGCGTGATCATCAACAAGGTTAAAGAATCCAAGGCAGGCACAGGCTTCGATGCTCTCAAGGAAGAGTACGTTGACATGATCGCAGCAGGCATCCTCGATCCCGCAAAGGTTACGAGAAGTGCTCTTCAGAACGCTACCAGCGTTGCAAGCACCCTGCTCACCACCGAGTCAGTCGTTGCCAACATCAAGGAAGACACTCCCGCAATGCCCGCAGGCGGTGCCGGAGCCGGAATGTACTAAACCATACTACCGCAGTACTCACAAACGGGATGGGGATCTACCCCATCCCGTTTTTTGCTTTAAGACAAAAGACAAAGGGGACGCTCCTTCTGTCTTATTTTTCATTCCGTACGCCACAGCCGGCTGTAAAATGTTGTATTTTTGGGAGTAGTGTGGTAGAATCGAAAGATATTTAACAGGAGGTGGCGATGATGAAAACGATAAAGGACTATATACGTACGATACCCGATTTTCCGCAGAAGGGCGTGATGTTTCGTGATATCACAACAGTGATACAGGATGCGGACGGACTGGCCCTTGCGATAGATACCATGGATGAGATGGTTGCCGGGCTGGAGTATGATGTGATCGCAGGTGCGGAGTCAAGAGGTTTTATCTTTGGGGCACCTCTGGCGTATAAGCAGCACAAGCCTTTTGTACTCATAAGGAAGAAGGGCAAGCTGCCCGGCAAGACCATATCGCAGAGCTATGATCTGGAGTATGGCAGTACGGAGATAGAGATGCATACCGACAGTTTTAAACCCGGCAGCAGGGTACTGCTTGTGGACGATCTGATAGCAACGGGCGGTACCACCGAAGCAATGATCAAGCTGGTGGAAAAGCTGGGAGGAGAAGTTGCAGGAGTATGTGTGCTCATAGAACTGCCCGATCTTAAGGGACGTGAGAAGATAGCAGGATACAAGCTGTTCAGTGCTGTGTCATATGAGGGAGAATAAAGAAGAGAATGGCTGAAGAACTCCGAAAAGAGAATACGGAGAAAGCTGCCGACGGTAAGTCCGGAGAACTGCTGGAGCGGATCACGGTCACGGCGCCGCTCGGTACCACTGCGCCCATCGTCATACCCGATGATCTGAAACCGAGTGCAGCCCCCGATGTCAGTGACGAGCATGTTGCGGTGGTCATAGATGACGGCCGTATAGAGGATATTGCGGAATTTCAGGCACCGGAAGATCTGTATGAGGAGCTGGTGAAGCGTATCAGAAGGTATCATCCTTCCGATGATATATCGCTGATAGAAAAAGCATATGAGACGGCGCGGAATTTCCACAAGGACCAGAAGCGCAGATCCGGCGAGCCGTATATCATACATCCCATCTGCGTAGCGATCATCCTTGCAGACATGGAGATGGACAAGGAGACCATAGTTGCGGGACTTCTTCACGATGTTGTTGAAGATACCGTGATGACCATAGATGAGCTGAAGAGCGAGTTTGGCGAGGACGTTGCTTTTCTCGTGGACGGTGTGACCAAGCTCTCAAAGATACAGTATTCCGCAGATAAGCTGGACATGCAGGCGGCCAACCTGCGCAAGATGTTTCTGGCCATGGCCAAGGATATCCGCGTGATCATGATAAAGCTGGCGGACCGTCTGCACAACATGCGTACGCTTTCCTACATGCGGCCCGAGAAGCAGCAGGATATCTCAAGGGAAACGATAGATATCTATGCACCGATAGCCCAGAGGCTCGGTATTTCGAAGATCAAGGTCGAACTGGAGGATCTGTGTCTTAAGTATCTTGAGCCTGAAGAGTATGAAAAGCTGTCGATGCAGATAGCGGAAAGAAAAACCGTACGCGAGCAGTATGTCCAGGATATAGTGGATGAAGTGAGAGTCCATATAAAGAATGCGGGGATAGAGGCCAAGATAGACGGACGTGTGAAGCACTTCTTCAGTATATACAAGAAGATGAAGAACCAGAACAAGTCCATAGACCAGATCTACGATCTGTTTGCCGTGCGTATAATCGTCGCATCCGTGAAGGACTGTTATGCGGCTCTCGGTGTCATACATGAGATATATAAACCGATACCGGGAAGGTTCAAGGATTATATCGCCGTACCCAAGGAGAATATGTATCAGTCATTACATACTACTCTGATAGGTTTTAACGGTGTTCCTTTTGAGATACAGATCAGAACCTTCGAGATGCACAGGACAGCGGAGTATGGTATCGCAGCGCATTGGAAATATAAGGAGGCGTCTGACGGAAAGAGACCGGAGCTGCAGGAAGAAGAGAAGCTTACGTGGCTGCGTCAGATACTCGAATGGCAGCGGGATATGTCCGATAACAGGGAGTTCATGAATCTGTTAAAGAGCGACCTTGATCTGTTTTCGGACAGTGTATACTGTTTTACCCCGACCGGTGATGTGAAGAACCTGCCGGCTGGCTCCACACCGATAGATTTTGCCTACAGCATACATTCTGCAGTAGGCAATAAGATGATAGGCGCCAGAGTGAACGGCAAACTCGTGACCATCAATTATGAGATAAAAAACGGTGACTGTATAGAGATACTCACCAGCCAGAATACAAAGGGACCCAGCCGTGACTGGTTAAAGATAGTCAAGTCAACCCAGGCCAAAACAAAGATAAACCAGTGGTTCAGGAATGAGTTCAAGGAAGAGAATATCGTACGCGGCAAGGAACTGCTGAACGCATACTGCAAGAGCCGCAGCATAGAGCCCTCCAAACTTAATAAGCCGGAGTACACGGAGCAGGTGCTTAAAAAGCAGGGCTTTAATGACTGGGATAATCTGCTGGCGGCAGTCGGTCACGGTGCGCTCAAAGAAGGCCAGGTCGTGAACCGGCTTATAGAGCTTTATGAAGAGGATCACAAGAAAGAACTCAGTGATGCCGAGATAGAACAGAGCATAAATGAAAATGCGGCTCCCAAGCCTATGGCCTACAGCCGAAGGAAATCCGCAAGCATAGTGGTACGTGGCATAGGCGATGTTGCCGTACGTTTCCCCAAGTGCTGCAACCCGCTTCCGGGTGATGAGATAATAGGCTATGTTACCAGGGGCAGGGGTGTCACGATACACAGAACGGATTGTGCCAATGTGGTGCAGATACCCGAGGTTGAACGCGAGAGGCTCATCAATGCGGAATGGTCCGCAGAGGCACTTGAGAGCAATCATGAGAAATACATCGTCAATATAATGATCAGGGCCAATAACCGTTCGGGACTGCTGGCCGATGTTTCCAGGACGATGTCTGACCTTGATATAGATATGCTCACTGTCAATACGCGCGTGGACAAACAGGGTGAGGCTACTATACAGATGAGCTTCGAGACTTCATCGAGAGAGGAATACGAGCATATCAAATCCAAGCTGCGTTCGATACCCGATGTGCGCGAGGTGGAAAGGATCGGTACTTAAATGGCAGAACTTAAGATAGGAAAAATAACTCTCGGACAGGTGATGACCAATTGCTATTTCGTTTATCGTGAAGGCGATGCTGGCATCATCTTTTTCGATCCTGCGGATAACGGAAAGTATATATATGATAAGCTGACGGAGAAGGGCTTTGAGTTTGAGGCCATACTTCTGACGCACGGACACTATGATCATATATTGGGAGCGGATGAATTAAGAAAACTAAGCGGAGCGAAGATATATGCTCTCGAGGCTGAACATGTACTGTTGGAGGATCCGTACGTGAACCTCTCCGCAAATATGCACAGGGGCATTACCCTGAAAGCCGACGGTTTTTTCAGAGACGGTGATGTGCTCGAATACGGCGGAAAGAAATGCAGAGTTATAGCCACTCCCGGACATACCGTGGGCAGCTGCTGTTTTTATTTCGAAGAAGAGGGACTGCTTGTTGCGGGGGACACACTTTTTGCGGAATCCATCGGCAGGACGGATTTTCCTACCGGGAAAATGAGACAGCTCATCTCATCGGTCGAAGAAAAACTCTTTGTTCTGCCCGATGATACAAAGGTCTATCCCGGACACGGACCGGCAACGACCATAGGTCACGAGAAGACCTACAATCCGTTTTTTTCATGATCACAATAGAGTACAACGATGAAGCGTTTGAATATGATGCGTATGCGCTGACGAGATCGTTCTTTCCCGGAGAGGAGACAGCGCAGCGCATAATGGGAGCGGATGCTGAAGCCGACAGTGTCCGTATTTTTTCTGATATGGAAAAACGCTTTGTGCGCCTTGTCATAAAAGCAGGAGCAGTGTTCGACCATGATATGGGGTGGGAGCTGTCGGCAGCAGCTTCTACGGAGAGAGAGTTTAAGTGGAAATGGAAACTGTTCTTTTATGACTGTCTGAGCGAATATACGGGCAGGATCCTGCCCTGGGGAGCGCTGACCGGAGTGCGCCCGATAAAGCTTATCGGCGGGATCATGGCCGAGCAGGGAAGAGAAGGACTGGAAGAATATCTCTATGACGAATACCGCGTGAGCAGAAAGAAGGCTGAGCTCGGTATCAGGATATCCGCTAATGAGAACGCACTTCTGAAACCCTATGAATACAAGGGACACAGTCTCTATATAGGCATACCTTTCTGCCCTTCGCGCTGCCTGTACTGTTCTTTTCTTTCATACGATTATACGAAGATGAGAAAGCATGTGGCTGAATATCTTGACTGCGTGGAACAGGAACTGAAAGCCTATGCTGAAATAATGAATGGAGAAAGACCGTCTACGGTCTATATCGGAGGCGGCACACCGACTGCGCTTGATGCGGCAGAGCTGGATCGACTGCTTTCAATGGCCTGTGAATATGCTGATGCCGCGGATACCGACGAATTCACTGTGGAGGCAGGCAGACCGGATTCACTTGATGAAGAGAAATTTGCCGTAATGAAAAAACACGGAGTCAGCAGGATATCCGTAAATCCCCAGACTTTTAAGGGAGAGACGCTTAAACTCATAGGCAGGCGGCACAGTGTTGCCGATGTTGAAAGAGCGTTTGAGGCTGCAAGAACAGCGGGCTTTGATAATATAAACATGGATCTGATACTGGGCCTGCCGGGTGAGGACGTGGAAGATGTAAAACATACACTTGACCGTGTGGCCGCGCTTGTCCCGGATTCACTTACCGTTCATTCCCTGGCACTTAAACGTTCATCAAAGATGACGCAGTGGATCGCCGAACACGGTGCGATCACAGGAATGGATCATGAAGCGGCCATGGGCTATGCCCTGCAGACCGCAGAGGGTCTGGGCATGGAACCCTACTATCTCTACAGACAAAAAAACATAGCCGGAGCCCTCGAAAATACAGGCTTTGCGGTTCCGGGAAAGTACGGCATATACAATGTACTTATCATGGAGGAAGTGCAGTCCATCTACGCGATTGGCGCCGGAACCGTGAGCAAAAAAGTGTACACAGACGGTTCCGGAAAGATCGAGAGATGTGACACGCACAAGGATCTGAGCCTTTATTTAAGCGACATTCAGGCGATGATCGAGAGAAAAAGGAGGTTGTTTGGAGAAGATAAGTAAGCCATGTAATTGTGGACCAGATACAGGAATCTGATGTGTAAAATGGCGTTGGTACATCAAAAGTACATCAAAATTTTACGTCGTAATACGTGATAATCAGTAATAATACGTTTTTACGGCTCTGCT